>NZ_JBHXWI010000104.1:0-24980 GCF_042671975.1 Rhodococcus sp. NPDC127593
CTCATGCAACGCTTCCAACTCGGCGACAACCAGATCAAGGACCACACAATCAGTATCGTCTACCTGTCAAGCAAGTGCCGTTGCAGTACTAGGACTGGCCGGCTCAGCAGATATCCTCAACTCGGAACAAGAGAAAACAGGCAGCTGGTCGACACCGACCGTGGCCACAGCAGGACGAGTACTCCAAACGCTGAGGTGTGCTGCGCGACAAGCGAAAAGTGGCAGCATTAACTCTTGTTCATCCGATACCAGTGCGTAGGAACTCGTCTACACCGCACCAGTCTTCCCTTTAACAGATCTCCAAAGTCCTCATCCGATATGAGGTGCACGTGCCTCCCGCCGGTACGACGAAGTTGTGCGAGCTGATCGAGCGCGTCGATACCGCCAACTCTGTCGTCTCGCTGCTGATAGCTGCGGTGCTCTCCTAGAATCAATATGTTGGTGAAGAGCCCGTACCGAAGCGTCGGCCTTCGACCATGTTTGGGTGAACGTAACCAGAGAACCACCAGCTTCGCGAATACCTCCGCGAACGTCGCGCGGCATCCTCAACAATGCTCGCCACACGCCGAAGAAGACATATCAAACCAACACCGTTCGCCTCTGACGGCTGCGTCGATGACGCATCCTCGTCGAAGGATGACTGGTCAGGGCAGTGCCGTCGAGGAAGCTCGAGATGACGGCGGCCTTGCGTTTGTCCATACCACCTTCGCGAGGCCGCGCGGCAGTTCTCCTCCTTTGCCCCGCCTATACCGAGAGACGCGTGATACCGGCTAGGGTGTCGCCTAGCTTTTCGGCCGCAATGTCCAGCTCGTAGCGGTCCTGGATATTGAGCCAGAACTGCGGACTGTTGCCGAAGGCCTTCCCCAGCCGCAGCGCGGTGTCTGCGGTGATCGACCGCTTTCCGAGCACGATCTCGTTGATCCGCCGCGGCGGAACACCGATGATCGTGGCGAGGCGGTTCTGTGTGATTCCGAAAGGCTCGAGGAAATCCTCACGGAGGATCTCACCGGGGTGAATGGGGCTCAGGTCTGCAGTCATTGTCGATGTTCCTTGGTCGGTTCCTTGGTCGGATGGAGCGCCGGCTCCCCTCAGGCGGTTAGTGATAGTCGGTGATCTCCACGTCGTACGCGGCAGTGTCGCGCCAGATGAAACAGATGCGGTACTGATCATTGATCCGAACGCTGAACTGGCCCACCCGGTCCCCGGAGAGCTTCTCCAGGCGGTTACCCGGGGGCACCCGCAGGTCGTTGACGTCGGTGGCCGCGTCGATCAACAGGAGGCGCCGGCGCGCGATCCGCTGAATATCCTGCGGGAGCTTCTTCGAGAACTGCCGATGAAAGACCCGCTCGGTCTCCTTATCGGCGAACGATTCGATCACCCGACCAGCATAACGCATTGCGTTAATAACGCATAACGTTATACGTGTCCCGGCAATGCCGACGCGAGTTCCTCGAGGCATCCACGTCGATGACGACTGCGGCGGCAAGTGACTCGCCCCGGCTGAACCGCGTTCGACCACCTGCCCCACCGATCCTGACCTGGCTCGAAGGCCCTGGATGAATTACGAACCCAGAACTCGTCTACGGCCAGCTGGTTGACGCACTGGTCGTGGAACCATGCCGGATCGACGGGGGCCCGACCGGTGCGCGGCGCGATGCCGGGTGCGCGCCAGCCGACCCGCCACCTTCCTTCCGACTCCGTTCATCGCGCCGATCTGGGCCTGGGTCGCGCGTCGTCCGAACCACTGTGCGGCAGTCGGCGATGCGCGAGCGGGGTGGTTTTCGAGGAGCCTGGTGATCGATTGACCGAACTAGCCCGTGCAAACTCTGCCGAGCTGAAGTCGACCTGCCCGGATCCGCCTGTGTCGTCACGCGAGTTGAGTCAGGCCTCGGCATCTCAGACGCCCAGCCGCGGTGGAATCGGCGGCCTCTGCGTCCGCACGTGATGGCTCTGTAGTTTGTGATCATGGGAACTTCTTGGCAGGACTCCAAAGCTGTCTCGTCGATGCTCGACGACTGGGACACGTGGGCTGTTGTCGGGCTCTCCGGCAATCCCGACCGGACCGCGTTCCGGATCGCGGAGCTGTTGCAGCGCCGAGGAAAACGTATCGTCCCGATCCATCCCGACGCCCCCACGGTGCTCGGCGAGCAGGGCTACGCCACTCTCGCGGATGTGCCGTTCCCCATCGACGTTGTCGACGTCTTTCGCCAGTCCGAGGCCGCCGGTGAGTTCGCGGACCAGGCCGTCGAGGTAGGTGCGAAAGGCGTCTGGTTCCAGTTGGGCGTCATCGACGAGGCCGCCTTCCAGCGAACGATCGCAACGGGCGTCGCGATGGTGATGGACACCTGCCCAGCGATCGAGTGGAGTGCACGGGATTCAGCGTGACCATGGTCGGGCTGTAGTCCGCCGCGCGCGACTGCCGCTACTCTGGACCGAAATCGTGCAAATCGGACAACGGTCTGACGCGAGCCGCTCAGCCAATCGGAAGGTTCCCACCTGTGGCCATCGACTACACCCGACGCCCCTCCACTCCTGCCGCACCGCAGGGCGGAGTCAACCTGAGCAAGGTGACCTTGTCGAAGGCCGCGCCTTCCGTCAGCCTCACGAAGTCGGGTGAGCGGCAGGGTGCGATGCGGGTCAACCTCAACTGGTCGACGGGCGCAACGCCGCAACCGAAGAAGACCGGCTTCTTCGCGAAGCTTGCGGCCGCCGCGGGCGGTAACAACGGCATCGACCTGGACCTCGGCTGCCTCTACGAACTCACCGACGGGTCGAAAGGCGTGGTCCAGGCACTCGGCAACACTTTCGGTTCACTGCAGGGCCCGCCGTTCATCCAGCTCGACGCCGATGACCGCACCGGCACCGTGACCGGCGGCGAGAACATGCACATCAACCTCGACCGGCCGGAGATGTTCAAGCGGATCCTCATCTTCGCGATGATCTACGACGGCGCACCCAACTGGGCAGCCGTGGACGGCGTCGTCACCCTCTGCCCCACCAGCGGACCCGAGGTGGAGGTACGACTGGACTCGTCGAACAGCTCCGCTCGCATCTGCGCCATCGCGATGCTGCAGAACACCGGACAAGGCATCACCGTCACGCGCGAGGTCAAGTACATCGAAGGCAGCCAGGCCGACCTCGACAAGACCTACAGCTGGGGCATGAAGTGGGCAGCCGGCCGCAAGTAACGGCGTCTGCGGCGGCAGACATTGGCGCCTCATGCTGACGGCGCGCACGTGTACTCGTAACCAGGTGCCGCGTCCACCCGCAGTCGGCGCCGGAGTTGGGCGTCGAATATACTCTTCGCGGCCTTGCGGAGGCGGATCGAGGGGATCCGGATAGCGTGAGGTGAGGGGACACTTCGGGGGGAATTGTGAAGGTCGATCCAACAGAGCTGCGCGTGCTCGCTTCATCTATGTATGACGTAGGCGAAACGATCGATGACATCGAGGTCCGTGGCTCGATCAACACGGTGGGTGACTTCATGCCTGGCTGCGATGTCCCTGCTGCACTCGACGAGGCCGGCGAGTGCATCGAAGGCGCATATCTGCGAATGGCGCAGCGAGCGAGGCGAATCGCGGCTGTCGCGACCGGGAACGCGCACGAGTTCGAAGTTTCGGAGGACGACTTCCGATCGCAACTGAACGCAATCGGAGCTCAGCCCTGATGCCGACGCGCAGCGAGATCGAACGATGGAAGCCGGCCGCACTCCTCGATGTCGCCGCGCGCCTGCGCGTCGGGGACGCCGCCTACACAAGTCAGCTCGATCGAATGCGCTCGGGGATCCAGAATGCGGGAAGTCACTGGCACGGCGAATCGTACGATGCGGCATACAACCGGATCGGAACCGACTGCGATATCGGTGCACGGACATCGCGCGAGATCTTTGAGCTCACAGATGTGCTCGATCAGGGTGCGAACAATTTTGTTTCTCATCTGACTGTTGTCAACACCAAAACAGCTGAGGCCGAGGCCGACCATTGCACTGTGGCCGACGACTGGTCCGTCTCCGGCGATAGCACTTCTAAAGCTGAACAGCATTCGTCCGCTATCGGTGCGGCGCTGCGGGAGCTCATGGTGGTCGCGGATGACAACGCGAAGAAGATTCGCGACGCCGCCGCCGAGATCCGGGCGTGCGGAAATCAACTACCCGAGGGGCTCGATCCCTCGGGCGCAGAACATGTTGTCGGCACGCAGGAAGCCCGCGATCAGGTCTCCGCTGAAACGGGCAATGACATGTTCGGGCGATACCCGCTCTCGCCAAGTGACTGGCACACCGCCACCGCGCTGAATCCGAACAGCTACACAGAGAAGTACCAAGGAGTGCAGCCGGAAATCAAGGTTGGACACATCGACCCGGTACCGGGCCAGGGGGTCGTTCGGACGAGTAGCTTCATCGAGCAGTACTCGGTGTTCAACCGGCCGTACTACGACCTGGGAGACAATCGACCGAACAGTCCCGACTTCGATCCCGAAAACAGCAGAGTAACCACATATGTCGACTATGAGAACGGCATAGTCGTCATGCGGCAGAACCCGTCGGTCGATACCAACGGTGAAGTGAAGGTCGGGTCTCCGGACGCCGAGGTGTGGCAGACGGACGACGGGTCAGTGCGCCTGAAGTACGAAGCAGCGAACCCCTTCCATCCGAAAGTCGGACCATTCGAAGCACCAGGCGATGCAATGCCCACCGTGCACGGCGATGTGGTGATCACGCCAGGACAGGTGCAGTCTGGGAGTTCCACTGGTGTGACGGTGAATGGAACGCGCGCCGACTATCCGTCTTTCGAGGTGTACCACTGGCACGACGCACACGGTGGTCAACCATGGGGTCCGGCGCTCAACCTCTGGACCGACCATGACATCGGCAGCGGCGAACGTGCGCTGGAACAGTTTCAGCACATTCAGGAATGGGCTGGGCGCATCCCTCCCACCGGGTCCGATCTTCCCAGCACGTCCCTGGGCAGCACCGACAATCCGCCGCGCGTGAAGTGACCAGGAGACGGGCCGAATGTTGATGAATGTGCTGAGAAGGGCCACGACAACCGGCCCCGGCTATTGGAGAGCTGCAACTCTAGGCACTCCGTCGTGGCTCGCACTCGTCGTCGCAGGGTTCTTTGCTGTGGCTCCCATCGTGGGTGCCCTCTTCCCGGGCGACCCGGCCGACGTTGCCGCCGAGTTCGCCGCCATCGGCACCGAAGCCGTCATCAGCGTTCTGGTTGCGGTCGCGCTGTTTGCGAGCGGATCGGCGGCCCGGCGTGGACTTGCGCTGGGCATTGTCACCGCGGCGATAGTCGGCGTGGAGTTCGCGGCGATTCACTTCGCGATCAACATTGATGCACATTATGCGGTGGCTCCGTGACCGAGAAGACTGACACCTGGTTCGGTGCCGCCACCTATCCGTCAATGGCGATTACGCTCGTGCTCCTTGTCGTCGGAATCCTGAATCCGTCGGCTGATTCGGGCACCCCGGCCTGGGCATGGGCCGCTCTTGTTGTCGGGCTCGTCATCATGATTGCGTTCTTCGTTGCCGGCCAGATCTATCGGCGCATCGCGTTTGGAGTACTTATCGGGCTGCTGACGCCGCTCTGTGCGTTGTTGGCGATTCTGATCGTGGCAGGGATAGGTCACGTATTGGGTGCAGTCTTCGGGTAGCCACCGGCACATGTCAGCGACTGACACAGCCGCGTCTGCGAAGGCCGCACACGTTCCGATCGACTGTCACGGGGCATGGCGCTACCGTCGGAACTATGTTCAGTACCGAGATCGAGGTGCGCACCGGCGCTGAGCCGGTGGTGCACGACCTGACCCGTGAGATCGAGAAGTTCCTCGCCTCGGCCGGCGCCGGAGACGGCCTGCTGCACGTGTGGGTACCGCACGCTACTGCGGGACTCGTCGTCATCGAGACCGGCGCGGGCAGCGACGACGACCTTCTGAGGGCGATCGACGAGGTGCTTCCCCGCGACGACCGGTGGATCCACCGCCACGGCAGCCACGGGCACGGCCGCGACCACGTGCTACCGGCGTTCTTACCGCCCTACGCGTCCGTGCCCGTCTTCGACGGAGCACTCGCGACGGGCACCTGGCAATCCGTGTGCCTCGTCGACACCAATGTCGACAACCCGGTGCGACACGTCCGATTCAGCTTCCTCGCCGGCTGAGCCGGCGTCTGAGGGACGATCACACCCGCGCGAGTCCCCTTGCCAAGGAATAGATTTCGGTCAGACTCGCCGTCTCGTCGGTGGACGATTGGTCCACCCACGTTTCCAACGCCGCCCGGAGCACGGCGGTCGACACGTCGACCGCCAGTCGAATCTGCAAGTCGGCGCAGTCGAACCTCTTCGACACCACATCGACAAGAGCCGCGGTCCGCCGCACACTCTCGCGCGCCAGCTCGGCCCGCAGCGCCGGCTCCTTCTTGATCAGCCTGTTCACCCGCAGCAATCGCCGGCAGGCGATCGACGAACTGTCCGAGTACATCGTCAGAGCAGCAGCGAAGGCCGTTTCCAACGCGAGCCTCGGCGAGACCTCCGAGTCGAGTTGATCGAGCCCTCCAGCCAGGACCGCCTCGAACGCCCAGTGATCCCGAAGCGCGGCCTCTTCCTTGGTAGCGAAGTATCGGAAGAAGGTTCGCTGCGATACGCCCGCTTCCTGCGCGATCGCGCCAACGGTCGTGGCCTCGACACCGCTGCGCTCGAACAGGGTGAGCGCCGTCTCGCTGATTTCCACATTCGTCTGCTCACGTCGCCGTTCCCGCAACCCCGGCATGACGGTCGGGTTCGGTGACACGCGGAGCGTTTCGAGTCTGGTCATCAACGGCCTTCGTTATCGGTAGGAGCACACACCCGTGATGGTCCTCACCTGGTCAGCGGTTGTCAATATGGCAGCGTGTGCCATAATGTATGTGAAGGGTAGGTAATCTATGAATCTCAATATCGGTGATATTTTCCTGTACCCACACCATGGGTCGGTGACGGTCACAAAGCTCACGACCCGGATGTTCAACGATTTGCCCACCGAATACGTGCAGTTCGAAGTCGCCCAGAACGGGCTGTCCATCGAGATCCCGGTAGCGAAAGCCGAAGCCATCGGCGTGCGGAACGCGATCAACAACGACGAAGTCGGTCGCGTCTTCGACATCTTGCGTGGTCCGACGGTCGACGATCCGTCGAACTGGTCCCGGCGGTTCAAGGCCAACCAGGAAAAGCTGACCGTGGGCGGAATCTTCACGGTGAGTGAAGTCATCCGCGATCTGATGACGCGTTCGCAGGTCAAGCCGCTGTCGGCCGGCGAGAAGCGGCAGCTCGAGCACGCGATGCAGCTCGTCATTTCCGAACTCGTCCTCGCGATGAAGTCCGACCCCGACGAGACTCGGCGGCGTATCGAAGCGATCTACGAAACCGCCTCCACCGCGGCCGTCGCCGCAGTCTGACGACCCGATCGGCAGCAGCCCCGAACGAAAGTCCGGGGCCGCTGCCGATTTCGTGTGTCACTTTGCCGCGTGTCACGACTCCAGCGCGGGAGTCGAGATCAGCTGCTGCCGAAGAGGTTTCCGAGCGACCCCGTTCCCGAACCGGCCCCGTACGTGATGATCACGGTGGGTGCCGCGTCCGCCGCAGCAGCCGCGAAGGTCCCGCCCGGTGCGTACGACGATCCGCCGCCACCTCCGCCCCCGCCGTAGTTCTCCGCGCCGCCTCCGCCGCCGAACCATCCGCCGCCTCCGCCGCCGCCCGTGCCTGCACCGGCACCACCGACGCCGGCCTCACCCGGCGAACCATGCGGGTCGGTGCCACCGTTGCCTCCGAGACCACCAGCGACGTCCGTGCCACCGCCACCGCCTCCACCCCCGCCGCCGGCTTGACCGGCAGGTCCGGTCGGGGTCAGGTTGCCTGCGCCACCGATGTAGGTGTCGCCCGCACCGCCCCCGCCCGCGGCAACGATCTGACGATCCGCCAGCTCACCCGACCCGGTGCGAACGTCGGACGCGCCGCCTCCACCACTCGCGCCGGTGCCGCCGGCTCCGCCGCCGTTGTATCCGGCGACGCCGGTGCCGTCATCGCCGTTGCCGCCGACCTGGATGTAGAGCGCGTCTCCCGCGGCGACCGTCAACTGTCCGGTTGCGGCTGCCGCGGCGCCGCCCAGGATCTCTTTGCTGTTTCCACCACGTCCGCCCGTTGCCGTCACCGCCAAGCTGGTAATGCCCTCGGGAACCGTGAACGACTGCGCACTGCCGGTGAACGTGAACGTGCAGGTCACCTGGGTGCCGACGCCTTGCACACAGCCGGCAGGCAACGCCGCCGGCGCTGCAACCGCCACGCTGGGGGCAAGGAGTCCCGAGGCACCCACTACGGCAAGGCCACACATTCCGGTCGTATACCACCGGCGGCGTGATCGAACGAGGTTTGCGGTCAAAGCAGTCTCCTGTCGCAACGCGAGCATTGTGAAAGCTGGTCCGAGTGGAGCATTCCACAGCGTCCGGGTTCCAGTGGGTGTTCCGGTCTCACGGTCGGCTTTCACACAAAAACACCTGGTCACGGGTCATGGCGGTCCGCTAACCGGGACCCGCGGTATCGCAATTCGCGCCGAAAGGTCAGTATGAAGGTAAGTAGAACTAATTTGTTCCTCTAGGCAACGAGGTATGCATATGAACGACGCGGCGCCCATCGGTGACGGGATCTTCCAGATTCCGGTCCCGATCACGGACAATCCCCTCGGTCACACGCTCGTGTACGCGATGGAATCCCCGAACGGTCTGATCCTCGTCGACGCCGGCTGGGACGACGACAACGCCTGGAACGGCCTCACCACCGGACTCGAGGCCATCGGGCACTCGGTCAAGGATGTGGAAGGCGTCGTACTCACCCACTTCCACCCCGACCACACAGGTCTGTGCGGTCGCGTGCGGGAGGCCTCCGGGGCGTGGATTGCGATGCACGAATCCGATCACGGGATGTTCGAGCACATGTCGACCGGCCACGGCCCCGAGTGGATGGACTTCCAGAAGGAGAACATGACGCGGGCCGGCGCCGCCCCGACAGACCTCGAGGCATTCGAGAAATCCGCGTCCGGGAAACCGCCTGCCGGTCCCGACTCGGCCCCCGACCGTGTCCTCGTCGACGACGAACTCATCGCCCTCACCGGCCGCGGCCTGCGCGCCGTCTACACCCCGGGCCACACCCCCGGCCACGTCTGCTTCTACCTGGAAGACGCCGACGTGATGTTCACCGGCGACCACGTCCTACAGAAGACAACACCACACGTCGGGAACTTCGTGTACCCGCTCGAGGAACGCGACGCCCTGGCCGAGTTCATGGACTCACTGCGCCGCGTCCAGACCATGAACATCACCCGCGGCCTCGGCGCCCACGGCATCCCGATCGACAACGTCGCAGGCCGGGCCGGGGAACTCATCGAGCACCACGAAGAGCGACTCGACCACCTGTACAAGGCTTTCGGCGACGACCAGATCACCGTATGGCAGGTCGCCGAGCGCATGAAGTGGTACAAGCCGTGGGCCGACATCTCCCCCATGGGCAAGGGAATGGCGCTGTCCGAGGCAGCAGCCCACCTTCGGCACCTCGTCGCCCGCGACCTCGTCGCCCAGGTCCCCGACAGCGAACCCGCCGTCTTCGCCCGCCGCTGACACGTGAGCGGCAAAGCGTGCCCGAGCACGCTTTGCCACTCACGTAGGCGGAGTCATCTCCAGCCGCACGCCGAGGAGTCGCACTTCCCGCTCATGGTCGAGCCTGTCGACCAATGCTGCTGCCGCGTCGGCGATCACGTCCGGATCGAATGTCGGCTCCGGCAACGGCTTGCTCGTCGTGTGGGTGTCGAACGGGGCGTAGCGCACCTTCAACGCCACTCGCACCGCCTGGCGGTTCTCCGTGAGGATGTCCTCCCTGACTCGGGCAGCGAGACGTCTAATTTCCTCGGTGACGGCCTCCCGGCCGGCGAGGTTCCGCTGGAAGGTCGTTTCCCGGCTGTGCGATCGTGCCACCCAGGGTTCGGCGGAAACCGGCGAAGTGTCGATCCCTCGACCGATCCTGGCGTACCACGGACCCATGTTCGGACCGAGGGTCGCGGCCAACTCGTGATCGGAGGCGTCGGCGAGTTCCCGCACGGTGCTGATGCCCAGCGCGGCAAGCTTCTTCGCTGTCTTCTTGCCGATCCCCCACAGCGCGTCGGTAGGGCGCTCCCCCATGACGGCGAACCAGTTCTCCTCGGTGAGGCGGTAGATGCCCTGCGGTTTACCGAAGTCCGTCGCGATCTTGGCTCGTAACTTGTTGTCGCCGATGCCGACTGAGCAGTGCAGCCCGGTCGCGTCGAGGACGGCGTCGTGGATGGTTCGCGCGAAGGCCTCCGGGTCGTCGGTCTCGACACCCAGAAACGCCTCGTCCCAGCCCATCACCTCGACGACTACATCCAGCTTGCGCAGAGTATCCATTACGACACCCGACACCTCGGTGTAGGCCTCGGCGTCGACGGGCAGGAACACCGCGTCGGGGATCTTCCGCGCCGCGATCCGCATCGGCATTCCGGAACCGACACCGAACTCCCGCGCCTCATACGACGCCGTCGACACCACCGCGCGCTCGGTGGGATCACCGCGACCGCCCACGACGACGGGACGTCCCCGCAACTCAGGGTGCCGCAGCACCTCGACGGCGGCGATGAACTGGTCGAGATCGACATGCAGCACCCACCGGCGACGCGGCGGAGTGCTCATGGAACCAAGTGTGCCTGAACTCGAGAACTCGCAATCCTCGAATCAACGAGGTCATCCATGTCCTGATGACGGTCTGGCTTGTCAGTTCTGGCTGCACACCCGACAGACCCTGGCCATCGGCCGCGACCTCGGTCCTTCCCGTAGGACATCTGGATACGAGGCGATGTGCCGAAGTCACCCGCACGCAGATTATTGGCGACAATCCAGTCGAGAAACCAGACCTCGGCGCGCCCATTGTCGGTGACGTGATTAATACTGCTCCTGTGGCGCAGTGGAGCTCCTTGACGGAGAAACTAAGTGGGGTCAGCACCTCGATTCGCTTGACATGGGACGAACTCGAGGGCGTAGTCGGTGAACTGCCACCTTCTGCATCGAAGCATCGCACATGGTGGTCGGGCGATCGCCCCCACGTTCGTGAATGGCAGTCGGCTGGATTCTTCGTCGGCGACGTTCGGCTGGGCACGGAAGTCACGTTCATCCGCGCCCCTGCAGAAGATGCGACTGCACTCAAGGCCGGTCCCGTCGCGTCCCCAGAGCCGTCAGCACCCGCTACCACTCACCCCGACACCCCAGAACAGCCAGATCTACTGCTGGTGACCTGCGTCAAGACAAAGCTCGACGTCCCAGCAGCAGCCAAGGACCTGTACATCTCGTCGCTGTTCAAGAAGCAACGGGCCTATGCCGAGGTCCGCGACATTCCGTGGTTCATTCTGTCCGCCGAGCATGGGCTCGTCGCTCCCGACGACTGGCTCGCCCCCTACGAGCGTTACCTTCCTGACACCCCGCCAACCTATCGCGCAGCTTGGGGTGCGTGGGCGGTAGAGCGTCTCGAGTTGCTCGCCGGGCCACTACGCGACAAAGTCGTCGAGATTCACGCTGGAGCTCCCTATATCAATGTGATCGCAGACCACCTCACTGCCAAAGGGGCAACAGTGGTCAACCGACTCGAGGGCCTTGCCATGGGTGCGCGACTGCAGTGGTACGCCTCAGTTGATCCTCACGCTGAATGGGTTCCTCAGAACGAGCACGCCCATGAGGCCACATCATCATTTGTGACGATGCTGCTCGACGAATCCCAGGCAGTCGAACCGACAGAATTCGTCGGGTACGACGGCGAAGGTCTCAGGGTCCCTGGCCTCTACAGCTGGTGGGTTGACGATTCCGGCGCTTCGGACCTGACGATCGGACTCGACACGCAGGTCACGCGTGGACTGATATATGCAGGCCTGGCGGGGGCGACCCGCTGGCCGAGCGGAAAGCGTTCGAGCAACACTCTGTGGTCGCGCATCTCCGGCATGCACCTCGGTGGACGCCACGAATTCTCTACCTTTAGAAAGACTCTCGGATCGATTCTCGCCAACACCACTGGGAGCACCAGCATTGACGAAGAAGCGCTCACAGCCTGGATGAAGCAACACCTGAAAGTGTTGGCCGTCCCTTACATCGACGCGGACACGCTCGGGAAGCTCGAGGACGATGTGTTGACGAGTATCGATCCGCCCCTGAATCTTCAGGGAATGGATCCATCGCCGATTCGGAAGAGACTTAAAGAACTTCGACGGAACCACCGCTGAGTACGGTCCCCCACCCAACTTGGGGGTTGAATCCCGGGTCTCACCTCGCGGAAAACCGACCCATACGGGGTCGGAATCGACAAACCGGGACCCTCGAATCCTCGAGTTCCGCCGCGGTCGAGGTCAGAACACATCGTCGGCGTCGACAGACGGTATCAACTCGTCGGGGAACCGATACGAGCATCCGAGTTCACTGGTGGACCGCGTGCCCCAATTATCCCGGAACCAGGCCACGCAGGTGTTCGCGATGAGGTTCACGTCGCGACTGAAGAGATAGCCGTCCGTGCAGTCTTCGAAATGGCCGTCGAAATGCCACCTGTCGAGGGTCAGGTGCTCGGCGGAATAGTCGGCGAGCAGCAAATGTCCGAGTTCGACGCGTGATCGACGGAGCATCAACACACCGTCATCCAGTACCTGAATCTGCGCGCAGACGACTTCTTCGTCGTCGTCCTCACTGACGTAACTGTTCGGGCCGATCTCGACGATGAGCGCGACCGGTTGATCGACCAGCGAACCTGTCAACCACTCGACCATCCCCGCCCACGAAACCTCGGGCACCTCGGTGGAATCGACCATCGCAATCAACCTCCCTTGCTCGGGACCTACTACTCCGGGGTCTTCGAACACATCCCCGTGAGTCGTATCAAAGCAGAAGATTCCGACACATGTGGCCCGAAATCGTTCTGCATCGAAAGTGTCGTTCGCGTGAATGACGTCAATGATGTCTAGCCAGTTGCCTTCTCCCACCACCACGTGACGTAGACCGGGTGTACCACGCCGTCCGCCCCGGCCTGGAGGCATCCGCGCCGCGTTCGGTTCGAATGCAGCTGCGCCCGAGCGTGTTCGGGCGTAATCCTGTGCTGCTGCGGCGGTACCGACCTACATCGACAGCACCATCTGCGCGAAGAGTCGACCCCATTCGGGATCCATGGGCTGGTCGCGTTGGACGTAGCCCTCGACCATTGCGCCGATGAGTTCCAGGAACGAGATCGTGGGGCGAGCGGTCCAGAAGACTTCTTCCCGGCCGACGATCGTCCCGTCGCTCGTCTGCCAGCCAAGGGCGGCGAGTCCCTCGGCGATCACGTCCCTGCGTTCGTCCGACGACGTGCCCGCGGCGAGCGTGAAAAGCACGAGGTATCCGGTCTCTCGCTCGATCTGCTCGGACCCCAGCGGCAGGCGATCGAGCAGATGACGCCACATCTGGTTCGCGTTGTCCGCCATCGCCGTTCCGAGATTGGTTCGAACGAGTTTTCCCTTGTATTTGCGCACCAGTCCGAGTGTCTTGGCGTACTCCCGCAGCAGGTGGACCGGCCGTTGGTCGGTCTCGCGGTTGCTGGTGGCGGGCCAGTCGTCGAATCCCGGTAGTGCCTGCCGCATCTCCGCAACTACGGCCGGGGGCAGGTAGCCCGCCTGAGTCAGCGTGATGCCGTCGGGTCCGATGCGCTGCAGGAACCACCGCAGATGAAACGTCGCCGCTTCCTGAGCCGCAGGAATGTCACCCTTCCGCACGGTGAGCCCGGCGTGCTCGAGAAGCGAAAAGACGTGCGGGGCAGCCTGATTGGGAATCCGGCGCAGCAGGTCCGCGAACTTCGAATCCGTCACCGGCCCGTGATCACGGATCACGACTTCGATCCGAAGGTTACGGTTCACGGCGTCGGCGCCGAACGATTCGGGCGCGAAACCGGGCCCGACCCACGCCCCGGCGTCGTGATGTCCGGGGTGTGACGGGGTGGCCAGGACCGTCAGCAGGTCGGCATATCCGCCCGGTCCGCCGCAATCCTCGGGCGGGCAGGCGCGGGCACCGGCGAGGCAGGTCACCGTCGGCGGGGGCCCGTCGGCCTCGATCCGTTCGAGGACGATCGTATGGTCCCAGCCGTCGCCGAAGTCGTATTGATAGGACAGCAGCTCGCCGGGCTCGGCCAGAACCTGATCGAGCCGGACCGCGTCCTCGCACAACTCGTCGTCCTCGTCGGCGAAGCCCTCTTCGATGCTCTCGCGCATCTCGTACCGCTCGGAGGCGGGCGGCTCACCGCCGACCCACGAATGCAGGTGGCTGTCCTGCCAGCCCATGACCGTCTGCACGATCGGATGCAACTCGTTCAGCCGCAGGTTCGACGGCACGACGAACTGCCGCCAGATGGTCGGCGACACGTCGTCGAGCTCGATCCGCAGGTGGAAACCCGCGACGTCGCGGCGACCCGGCCGCTCGGACGGCCGGACGATCACCGGCGCGTCGGGAACGACGGACAGGTGTCGGCGTTTACCTGAAGCGGTCATGGCGTCATGGTAGGTGGGAGGCAGCGGTGTCCGGCACAAGTGCTGACGATAGCGTGAGCGCATGTCGTTGTCCGCAGTTCTCGCAGGTCGGTACGAGTTGCGGGGAGTGCTGGGACGCGGCGGAATGGCCGATGTCCACGACGGATGGGACCTGCGCCTGCAACGACCCGTCGCGATCAAGGTGCTGCGCCCGGAGCTTACCTCCGTCCCCGACACACGCCGCCGGTTCGAGGCGGAGGCCCGGCTGGCCGCCACGTTGAATCACCCGAACGTCGTCGCGGTGCACGACTGCGGCGAGGACGCCGGAGTGGCGTACATCGTGATGGAGCGCCTGCCCGGGCGGACCCTCGCCGACGAGATCGCCGCCGGTCCCGTACCGGACGCGCGGGTGCGGTCGATCCTCGCCGGCGTGCTCGCCGCCGTCGGCGCCGCTCACGGAGCCGGGATCCTGCACCGCGACATCAAACCGGGAAACGTGCTGTTCACCGCCGCGGGCACGGTGAAGGTCGCCGACTTCGGCATCGCGAAGAGCGCCGCGTCCGACCACACCGCGACGGGACAGGTGCTGGGCACCGTGGCCTACCTCAGCCCGGACCGCATCCTGGGCACACCCGCCACGACCGCCGACGACCTCTATGCCGTCGGCGTCGTCGGCTACGAAGCCCTCACCGGGCACCGGCCGTTCGCCGGCGACAACATCCTGTCGCTGGCCCGGGCCATCACCGACGGGGCCGCCCGACCGCTGCGCGAAGCCCGTCCGGATGCCGATCCGAACCTCGTCCACACGATCGAACGGGCGATGGCCCGCGACCCGCAGCAGCGTTACGCCGACGCCCAGGCGATGCGGGACGCCGTCCTCGGAGCGCCCGGCGCGCATCCCCCGCCGACGAGAGCATTCACACCCGCCACCTCCGTCCATCAGGTACCGCCCGAGCCTCGGCGGCCACGGCGGACCGGCCTGATCATCGCCGCCATCGCCGCCGTGCTGGTGGCCGTGGTCGTAGCGGCGCTGGCCATCGCGTCTCAGGACGAGGGCGGCACGGTCGGTCCCGGACCGAGCACCACCGCCGTCGTCCCCGCCCCGGCACCCGCCTCCGTCCCGAGTAGTGCTGTCGAGGTCAACCCGGTTGCGCCTCCCCCACCGAAGACCGGACCGGGAAACAACAACGGCAACAACGGCAACGGCAACGGGAACGGGAACAAGACCAAGGACAAGGAGAAGGACGGCAACTGACCTAGTCGGACTGCCCGTCGTCGTCGCCTGCCGCTGCGTGGACCTTGAACAGCACAATCTGTTCGTTGGCGAACGGGATGACCGAGGCCGGGCTCGCTCCGGCGGCGCGCGGAAGCAGGTGCACGGGGACGTCCGCCCTGACATCGAGCACGAAGTGCCGCATGGCATCCCGGGCGGGGTCGTCGAGGCCGCCGCCGATTACGACGAGGTCCACGTTTCCTTCCAGGAGTGCCAGCCGGATCAGCTCGCGGTCGTTGGATGCCACGACGTCCCGTCCGAACCGGCTCAGCTCTTCCTTCAACACGTCGAGTGTGGACTGGCGCCTGCCGATCAGGAGGAGCCGCGGTTCGGTCACGCCCGTGCACCCGTGCCGCGGTGCTGATCCACCGCGGCACGCACCGCGGGCGCGACGTCGGTCGCGAATCTACGGACCTGGGTGAGGTCGTCGCCGTCGGTGCCGAAAACGAACGTGTCGATGCCCGTTTCCACCGCGAGTTCCGTCAATTGGCTCACCCATTGCTCGACGGTTCCGTGGAAAAACGTGTCCGACGGTGTGTCGCTCACCTGGCCGAACACGTTGTAGGCGCGGACGATCGAGCTCGGATCCCGGCCCGCAACCGCCGCACCCGCGTCGATCCGCGCGTGCATGCCGGGCAGGACCTCGGGCGGAAAATACGAGCTCGACGGGACCCACCCGTCCGCAGAGCGTCCCAGCGCACGCAGCAGCCGGGGGCCGCCGACGCCCAGCCAGATCCCGATCCCGTGTGCCGGGACCGGTCCGGGATGCACGCCCTCGAGGCGATAGTGCTCACCCTCGGAATACACGGCACGCTCTCCGGACCACATGAGGCGGATAACCTCGACCGCTTCCTCCAACGCCGTCGCGGCCTGCCCGGGCGTGCGCACGTCACCGCCCATCGCCCCGATCGCCTCCCAGAACGCGCCCGCACCCAACGCCAGTTCGAACCTGCCTCCCGACAGCACGTCGAGGCTCGCCGCGGCCTTCGCCATCGTCGCCGGCGGGCGAAGCGGCAGGCACGCGACGTCGGGAAACACGCGCACCCGCTCGGTCCGGGCCAGCAGCGTGCCCATCAGCGACCAGCAGTCGAGGAATTTCGCCTGGTACGGGTGGTCCTGCACGCCGATCAGGTCGAGGCCGGTCTCGTCGGCGAGGGCGGCGAGTTCGAACGTGTTGGCCAGCAACTCCACCGACGGGGTGACGAACGCCCCGAACTGGATGGCCCTGCCGTAATCGGTCATGGCGGTCGCGTCCTCTCTCGGATCGCTGGACTCCTTCGATCATCCACCTCCGCGACGTCCGGGAACACCCGCCGCACAGTGCGGACGCCGCCGGGCGGCATAGTGGGTTCATGACAGACGACACGAAAGACGGCCCCGCACCCGACGTCCGGAACGCCCCCGAACACCACCGATTCGAGGTCCGTGTGGACGGTGAACTGGCCGGGTTCACCGAGTACCTCGACCAGGAGAAGCAACGGATCTTCTTCCACACCGAGATCGGTGAGCAGTTCGCGGGGCGTGGCCTGGCCAGCACCCTGATCCGCAGCGCGCTCACCGAGACCGTCGGGGGCGGCAAGCGGATCGTGCCGATCTGCCCGTTCGTCGCCGGTTACCTGAAGAAGCACGACGACTTCGCCGACGACGTCGACCCGGTCACTCCGGCCGCGATCCAGGCGGTACAGCGTTCGCAGGGTTGATCAGGGTGCGCCGTCGGCGCCGCGCGCCTCTTCGAGCTGCCGGATGAGGGTGGCGGCGTCGTAGGGGCCGCTGTGCCGGGCGAGTTCGGTGCCCGTCGCGCCGAGATAGAACGTGGGGGTCACCCGGAAATCGCTCGACTCGGCGTCGAGTTCGTCGTCGTCGATTCGGTGAACGTAGGTGCCCCTGCGGATGTCTTCCTCGAACCGGTCCAGGTCGAGTCCCAGCTCGGCGGCGTAACCGAAGATCTCGTCCTCGGCGAGGGCGTCGCTGTTGGCGAACAGGTGGTCGTGCATCTCCCAGAACCGGCCCTGCGCGGCCGCCGCTTCACTCGCCTGCGCGGCGAAACGCGCGTGCGGGTGCACGGCGTCGAGGGGGAGATGCCGGAAGACGTAGCGGAGCTCGTCCCCGAAATGCGCCCGCACGTCCCGGATGCTGCCGGTGGCCTTGCTGCAGAACGGGCACTCGAAGTCGCCGTACTCGACGAGGGTGAGCGGCGCATCCACCGGCCCGCGCAGGTGATCGCGGCCGGTAGCGACGGGCCGGAGCAGGGTGAGTCCGGCGACCTCCGTCGGAGGGTGCACCCAGTCCGACAGCCGGAACAGCGCCCAACCGAGGACGGTGGCGATGACGGCCGCCGTCAGGACGCCCACCCGGGCGTCGTTGGCGAGTTCGGGTGAGTCGATGGCCAGGTCGACGATGAACAGCGAGATCGTGAAGCCGATGCCGGCCAGCGCGCTGCCGCCGGCGATCTGTGACAGGGTCAGCCCGGGCGGCAGGCTGCCGGGCCGCAGCTTCGAGAACAGGGCCGTGGCCGCCGTGATACCGACGAGCTTGCCGACCACCAGGCCGAGCACGATGCCCCACGCCAGCGGAGACCGCGCCGCGTCGGCGAGCGTCTGCCCGGTGATGACCACACCGGCATTGGCGAGCGCGAAGATCGGGACGACGAGGAACGCCGTGTAGGGCTGGTAGAAGCGCAGGAGCCGCTCGTTGACGGATACCGCGCGCAGCACGCCGAGCTGGGCGGCGCGGGCGTAGTCGGAGTTGGGTGACTGCCGGAACGCGCGCGTGAGTTCACCTGCCCGCTCCACCTCGCTGCGCCGCGGCGGATACACGGGCAGGATCAGCGCGATCAGCACGCCGACGAGGGTCGGGTGGACGCCGGACTCGTAGAACGCGACCCACGTGCCCGCCGCGACGATGAAGTACGCGACACCACGCCACACCTCGAGCTTGCGCAACTGGAGGATCAGAAGCAGCCCGACGCACCCGAGGAGCAGCGGTCCGAACCGCAGGTTGTCGGTGTAGAAGAAGGCGATGATGGCCAGGGCACCGATGTCGTCGGCGACCGCCAGGGTCATGATGAACACACGCAACCGGGCGGAGCATCGGGGTCCGACGAGTGCCAGTGCCCCCAGCACGAACGCGGTGTCCGTGGAGACGACGACGCCCCACGCGCTGGCCTCCGCCCCGGTGGGATTGAGGATCAGGAACAGGACGGCGGGCAGCGCCAGACCAGCGATCGCGGCGAGAAGTGGGACGGCGGCGCGGGCGCGGTCGGTGAGTTCGCCGATCGTCAGCTCACGTTTCACCTCGAGCCCGACGACGAAGAAGAACAGCGTCATCAACCCGTCGTTGACCCAGTGCTTCAGGTCGAGGCCGATGCTGTAGTCGCTGATCTGGATAGTCACCGGGGTGTGCCAGAACGACTCGTACGAATCTCCGATGTTCGCCCACACCAACGCCAGGATCGTGGCGACGAGGAGGAAACCGGCAGACAGCTTGTCGTCGTCGGTGTCGTCGCGGATCAGGGCCAACCGCGCCGACAGTCGCCGGAGTGTGGTGGGGCTGCTCTGCTCGACCGTCATCTGTCCCCTCACTCACAGTTTCTGCCGCAGGTCAGCCTAACGCCGCTACGCCTGAGACGTCCTGCTGGCCGATCAACTCGATCCCGCGACGTCCTGCCACCCAACTCGGCCGCGATAACATCTCGCCATGGGATCGAAACGGAGTCGGAACCCGGGCCAGAAGCGTGCAGCAAAACAGCAGGCACGCCAACGAAGGAACCAGTCCCGAGTGGTGTCACTGTTCCCCACTACCCCCGTGGACCCGGCGCTGATCGACGACTTCGCTCAGTGGTTGCGCACGGGCGATCTCACCCACGACGCGGAACTCTTCGCGCACCTCACCGAGTCGACACTCGCGAACCTCGCACACGCCCGCCCCGGTTTCCGTGCCACCGGCTGGCTCCCCGTCGACGCGCACACCCTGCTCGACGCCGCCGACGAACTGGCCGCAGAAACGTCCGAGGACATGGATGACGTCGCAGTGACGGTCGTCGCCTCGGCACTGACGTTCCTCAACTTTCTCGACGAAAACCGGCTGTGGACCGGCACCGAAGAGAACCTCATACATTGCATCGAGGACCTCCTCCGTTTCGTCGAGTCGCAACCCCCCGTCATCCTTCCCGACGACATCGCACTACCCGCCGTGGACGAGAAAGACGAACTACGCGCACTCACTGCCCTCCCGGTGATCACGTCCCTCGTCGCACTCGTGGACTGGGTCGGTAAGGGTGCGGCCGTCACCTCGACCAGGGTGCCCAAACCCGCCTCTCTTCCCGGTCTCGCTCATGCGTTGGGTATCGATCTCGACGTCGACTCAGAGGGGTTCCCGCGGGCGAGGCGTATCCGCTCGATGCGCGACGTGCCCGAAATGTTGGAGTACTGGGAAACCGCGGAAGAGATCGGTCTCATTGCCGTCAACTCCACGCGGGCGGTCCGCGGGCCGAACGCCGACCTGATCGGCGACCGGACGACCCGGGCGTTGCCGTTGATTCGCGCGGCTGTCACCGAATACGTCCGCAGCCAACTCGTATCGACGCAACGCCATCCCCTCGATCCCACCCACCTGACCGATATCGTTGTGACCCAGGTGATCTTGGCGGCGATGACACCGGAACCGTCGGTCGTCTCGGGCGATGCGCCGTTCGACGACGAGCAATCGTTCGTGGAAGCCTTCATCTACGACCGATTGGACACGTTGGCGGAACAGAAGTGGCTCATCAAGGGTGATGCCTACCGAGTTCCGGCCGCACTGCAGCCTGCCGTCCTCCGTGCCGTCCAACTCGCGAGTGCAGAAACCGAGTTCGCACCATCCGAGTGCGTAGATTCGCAAGTTACTGTGCGGATCTCATTGGAAGGCACCCACATTCCCATCTGGCGTCGAATTCGACTCGACGCCACACTACCGCTCGCCGCTCTCCACGACATCATTCAATGCGCGTTCGGCTGGGACGACAGTCATCTCCACGAGTTCTCCGCCGGACCCGCGTACTCGGGTGGCAGAGTATTCATTCCCGCCGAAACCATCGCGCACCGCGACCTCGTAGGCCCCGCCGTGGCGGAGGAAGAGGTCCTCGTCGGTTCATTGCTCAGCTCGGCCGGCGACCAGCTCACCTACCTGTACGACTTCGGTGACGACTGGATCCATCACATCGTCGTCGAATCGGTCGGCGACCCCGACCCCGACTCCCCTGCCGCACTCTGCCTCGACGGACGCAATATGGCGCCGTACGAAGATTCCGGCGGACCGTGGGGCTGGGCGAACAAAATCGAAGCCAGCGCCGATCCGCGTCACCAGGAACACTCGGAGATCCGGGAATGGCTGGACCTGCGGCCCGATCAGCAACTCGACCCGACATCGTTCGATCGAGACCGGGTCAACGATGCCTTCGAGTCGTTGTTCGGGTAGAACGTCGGCGCAGCATGCGCGGAACCCGACTCACACGTAGTTCTCGAGAACGAACTTGGTGAAGCCCTTGCGGATCAACCGCACGGCCTGCTTCTGTCCCTGACGCAGCACGGACTTCGGCACCCACACCTTCGGCTCGACCGACATCGTGAGGTGAACCGACGTCCCGCGTGGGGTGGGGGTCAGCCGGTACTCCCCCTCCTGGCACTTCTGTTTGTCGCTCTCGAGGAGCGTCCACGACATCTGCTCGTCGCCGAGCCACTTGTGCTCGGCCAGCTGCGTGTCCGCGACGCCGAGGACGGCGAGCGTCATCCGCACGGTGCGGGGGCGTCCGTCGTCGAATCGGGACTCGACGACCACCTTCTTGTGCACCACCGACCACTCGGGGATGCGTTCGACGTCCGCCAGCGCAGCCATCACCTGTTCCTGGGGCGCCTCGATCTCGAACTCGCCTGATACCGACAACGCCATCGTTTGCTCTCCTTCTCGTCGGATGTACACGTCCCTACAGTTCGGACGCGTAGCGCTCCAGCATGGCAGCAAGTTCGCCGGGACGCGCGAGTGCCGCCAGATGGCCCGCGTCGATGACCTCCGGTGCGATGCCCAGTCGCTCCCGGACGATCCGCTGCATGAAGTCGAGCGGGAAGAGCCGATCACGGCTGCCGGCGACGACCCGCGTCTTCACGTGCGGCCAGGCGGCCGCCTGCCACACCGTCTCGAACGGGGTATTCGACATGACGGGTTCCGCCTGGCTGAACGCCTGCTCGGTGACGTCGTCGGGCACGTCGTGGAAGAACAGTGCCCGCAGGTCGTCGGGCGCGTCCGGGTCGCGACCCTCCAGCACGTCGAACGCCCGTTTCGCCTCCGGCTGACCGGTGGTCTCCCACCACTGCCCGGGTGCTTCCCCCGGCGCGGGCAGCATCGGTGCCAGGAGAACCAGCAGGTCGACGTCGACCTCGCCGCGCTGACAGACGATCGCCGCGGTGAACGCGGACATGGACTGCGCGACCAGCACGATCGCCCCCTCGACGTCCTCGACCGCATCGACGACGACATCGGCGAATTCGTACTGCCCCGCATCGTCGTCGCCGTACGGAAGGTCGACGGCGATCACCGAGTGCCCGCTTTCCTGCAAGATAGGTGCGACGCGGTGCCAGTACCAGGAGTCCGAGCCGGCGCCGGGCAGCAGAACGAAGGTTGCGGGCATCTCGACTCATCTCCTGCTTCCGGGACACGAACGGTCGAGTCGAGCCTAAGCGCTACGTGCGCGGGAGTGCGCACCCGAACACACTTTGCCACTCACCTACGGGTCATGAAACGGAAGCGCCGCCGAGGGCGATACACCCAGTAGGTCGGACAAGGAAGGTCCGGCCGTGCCGGGATCGACCACGACTTTCGAGAACTGAGCTGACATGTTCACCAACCATCTCTTCGGCGGAATGACCGAACAGGAAATCGACATCGAGATCGCCGACGAGCTGGCGGCCTGACGCAGGTCCCGCACGTGAGTGGCGATGTGCACCCCGGCACGCTGCGCCACTCACCTGCGAATTGCGTTCACGCTCTGCACCGGTCGGCCGGTGCACCCCTCCGCACAGGGAATCGGTGTCGATGCGCTTCGAGGTTGCCGTCGTCAACGGCGGCGAGCCGCGGAAGCCGTCGTCATGCCGGCTCTCTCATCACGCCGAGGTGGCGCACCGTCCCGGAAAGGCCTGGAAGCTCTTGCACGGGCGACCAGGTTTGCAGCCCATCCGTGCTGTCGGAGTATAGATACTTTCCTTCGGTATAGGCGTCGAGATATATCCGCCAGGCGTCGTTCGGCAACTGAACCACGGCTGGGCCCTCCACCAGCGTGCCCCAATTTCCGGGCGGGACGAATGAATAGGGTCCCGTCACCGACGGCGCGACCGCATGCTCGACAACCTTCTTCGTCTCGTTCTTGGTAAACGCATGATAGGTCGATCCCACCTTGACCACAGTGGTGTCGATGTGGTCCGCACCGATCCCGGCGAGCGGAACAGGCGGGCTCCACAACCTGAGCGATGGTTCCAGCGCCGTCATCAGATACGGCACGAATCCTCCACCGGTCGACAGCGACAGGATGACGTTGACCCGGTCGCCGTCCACGAACCATTCGGGTGCCCAGGCCTTGGTGGTGAACGGCGACAGCGACGGTCCGTCGCTGAACCCGGCCGACCCCGAGGAACCAGGCGGGCTCGCAGAGCCCGTTCCGTCTCCCGTGCCCGGCAGGAAGGCGCAGCAGAACGGGACCGGCCAGGCCCCAAGGAACTTCCAGTCCATGCGGTCACTGCTGCGTGCGAAGCCGATGTTCGCCCCGTCGACCGTCGTGTAGGTGAGGTAATACAACCCGTCCGTGTGCCGGAAGATGCTCGGATCGCGCACCACACCTGACGGAGGCCGATACGCAGACAGTCGGAGGGGCTGGAAGTGAGTGGCGTCCTCAGACTCGTACACATCCAGGTCGCGGTCGCTGACGTTGCTGAACGCCACCATCGTGGTTCGCCAGGCGAGCGGTGCGGCGCCGCCGCTCCCCGGGGCCGCGACCAGCAAGCCCGCGACAGCGAGCATCACCATCGACATGGCGGAAAAGCAGGTTCGTTTGGTCAGCTTCACCGGTGCAGTATCTATCACAGCAGGCGCACCATGCGTAACTTTAGCCGCAGGCAGCGGATCGTTGCCGACGGCGGTGCGGTGACGCCGTAGACGAACCCGAGGGCGCCACCCGCAGCAGCGGCGATCAATACTCGTGCGGCGCGGGTCGGTCTACGCGCGAGCCTTATGCGTGACGGCATCTCGGCGTAGCTTGACGTCCTCCCGGCCGTGAACGACCGGGATTCCTCTGCGGCGCTGCGCGCCGCTTGGGTGGGTTCCTGTTTCACTGGGGCTCGCTTCCCTCTAGGGGGGAAGGCTGACGGCCCCTCCGCAGGCGTTTAGCCACTCCGCACGTCCTGCGTCGTGGATGTTCTTCGCGGCGTTGACGTCGCGGTCGTGAACCGCTCCGCACGCCGTGCATGCCCACTCCCGGATCGAGAGCGGTTTCGGGCCGTCGAGGACCCCACATTGGGAGCAGATCTGCGACGACGGATAGAACCGGTCCACCTTGACGAGGGTGCGCCCGTAGCGGGCGGCTTTCTCCTCCACCATGCGGGTGAACATTCCCCACCCGGCGTCGTGGACCGATTTCGCCAACCGTGTCCGCGCCAGCCCCTGGACGCACAGATCCTCGACGAACACCGCTTGGTTCTCGCGGATGATCGCCGTGGAGTGCTTGTGCGCCCAGTCCTTGCGAGCGTCGGACACTCTGGCGTGGGCCTTCGCGACGCGAATACGTGCCTTGACCCGGTTGTTGCTGCCTTTCTCCTTGCGCGACAGAACTTGCTGCGCCGTGCGGAGCTTGCGTTCGGCACGGCGCAGGAACTTCGGCGAGCTGATCGTCTTGCCGTTCGACAGGACCGCGAACGTTGCCAACCCGAGGTCGATACCGACCTCCGCATCGACCGGCGGCAGAGGTTCGTCGGTGGTCTCGACCACGAACGACGCGAAGTACCGGCCCGCTGCATCCTTGATGATCGTCACCGAGGACGGTTCCGAGGGCAGATCGCGGGACCAGGCGACCTCCAACTCGCCGACCTTCGCCACGTACAGCTTCCCGTTCGGGCGAATCGAGAACCCGTTG
>NZ_JBHXWI010000105.1:0-24596 GCF_042671975.1 Rhodococcus sp. NPDC127593
ACTACACAAATCCACCCAATCCTCACGACGCCATGAGCACTGCCCCCCGCGTACCCAAGCTCAGGTAATCACCGCTCCGCGAAAATCGGCGCTAATGACGGCGGCCATCGCGTGACTCGTCGAGAGACCTACCAAAGTCACCTGAGAAGAGCCAAGCGATGGCCACTGCCGCGATATCGACCTGCATGAAGTACTGACCCATCGGCGCATCGACGCGCACAGCCTGCTGTCTATGATCATGACCCTGATGCGTGCCGAGGGCCGACGTCCTCTGCGAGGAAACTTCGGGAAACGCTCCGACAGTCGCGCTACAACCGCAGCCGGTACAGACAACCGCCACTTCGATACCCGGGACGGCACCCTCGACGTCGCACCCCAAGCTGCGGTCCCTCTCGTACTCGTACTTCCCCGATTGGTCGCTCGAACGCCGTACCGGCATCACTCGGACACGTAGATGCCCACCGCATCGTCGACGGTGCCCGCTTCCTAGCTCACCGACTGACACCGGTCGTTCCGCGCGCGGACCGGCGACGACCCGGTGTTTTAACATACCCGCACGTGGTGACGGTGAGTGTGAACGACACGGAGATGGTCGTGACAACGAGCAACCCGCAGCCGCTGGTGCGGTCCCTGACTCCGACCTCCGTCCCGAACAGGTCGCGAAGGAAATCCGCCGCTCGAACCTCTCCGGTAAAATCCTTCCGGAACAGACGTTCTCGTTGCGGGAAATCTCCGGCCAGCTCGGGGTGAGCTTCATCCCGGTCCGGGAAGCACTCAAAGAGCTCGAAGCACAGGGTCTGGTGGTGACCGGGAACAGCGCCATTGTCGCCCCGCTCTCACACGATGACCTGCACGGGATCTATCGGCTTCGCCGGCAACTCGAACCGGAAATCGCCGGCCGCGCCTGCAAACTGCTCGACGACGCCGACTTGCGTCGCCTCGACGCCTATGTGGCCATGTTCGGCGACGAGAGCCTCGACATCGACGACATCTACCAGGCGCACCACGCCTTCCACTACGAACTGCTCCGGCACGCCGCCACCGCCTGGGACCTGCGCGTGCTCGACGGCCTGTGGCACACGCCGAACGGTATATCCGCCTGGCGTTCTCGGGCCGCGAAGCCGAACCGGACGAACACGAGCGGCGGGGACACGCGCATGCGGACATCCTCACCGTCGTGCGCACCCGCAACATGAGGAAGGTCGCCGCGGCGACCCGGCAGCACCTCGACGACAACGAACAGATCGCGCTGCGGGCGCTCGACCCCATCGCCCCCTGAACACCGCCGCCTCGGCGCATGTTCACGCCGGCTCTGCGGCCGCCGAAGCACCGGCCCCGGCGGCCGGCCCTCAGGTGAGCGTGGAGGTTCCGGCGCGGTGGTGCTGGAACCGCTGCGCATAGTCGATGTACCAGTCGAGGGCGGCGGTGTCGGCGACGGTGGCGCGGTTGATCGCGGTCTCCGGAGAGACTCCCTGGATCAGCTTCTTGACGGGAATTTCGAGCCGCTTGCCGGTGCGGGTGGTGGGAATAGCTGGGACGTCGATGATCTCGTCCGGAACGTGCCGGGGCGAGGTCTCACGGCGGATCGAGGTGCGAATCTTGTCCACGAGAGCGTCGTCGAGGTCGTATCCGGCGCGCAGTACCACGAACAGCGGCATGTGATAGCCGCCGTGGGGTAGTTCGGCGCCGATCACCAGTGCCTCGGCGATCTCCGGTAGCGCTTCGACGGCGTGGTAGATGTCCGCCGACCCCATCCGGACCCCGCCGCGGTTGATCGTCGAGTCCGACCGCCCGTGGACCACGCAACCGCCGTCGGCTTCCATGCTGATCCAGTCGCCGTGCCGCCACACCCCGGGATAGATCTCGAAATAGGCTTCCCGGTAGCGGCTTCCGTCGGGGTCGTTCCAGAAGTAGATCGGCATCGACGGCATCGGCGCGGCGATCACCATTTCCCCGACCTCCCCGACGACCGCCTGACCGGCCTCGGTCCAGGCCTGCACATCGACCCCCAAATAGGGGCCTTGCAGCTCTCCCACGCGAACGGGGGAGAGCGGGTTCGCGCCGATGAAGCCGGTGGCCACGTCGGTGCCGCCGCTGTCCGACCCCAGGTGCACGTCCGCGCTGACTGCGTCGTAGATCCACCGCCAGGTGGTGTCCGGTAGCGGGGAACCGGTCGACATGATCGACCGCAACCCCGACAGGTCGAAAGCGGTACCGGGCTCGGTGCCGGCCTTCTCGCACAGCGTCAGATAGGCCGCACCGGTGCCGAATCGGGTGGCCTCGTATCGGGAACAGACCTCGAATTGGTGGTCGGGCCGGCCGTAGGTGGGGCTGCCGTCGTAGGTGATCACCGTGGCGCCGACCGCCATCACGTCGACCAACATGTTCCACACCACCCACGCGGTGCTCGCGGCGATGAACACCCGATCCGCAGGGCCGAGATCGTAGTGCAGCGCGTTGGCTTTGAGGGCTTCGAGCACGATGCCGCCGTGCGAGTGCACGATGCCCTTCGGCAGGCCGGTGGTGCCGGAGCTGTACAGAATCCACAACGGATGATCGAACGGCACCTGCTCGTACTGTGGTGCGGCGTCCCCGACGACCAATTCGGCGTAGTCGGCGATACTCTGCCGATGCTCGCCGTCGTAGGGTAGGCCGAGGTTGTCGACGACGATGGCGTGCCGCACGGTCGGGAGTTGGTCCAGCAGGGCGGAGAAGACGTCGCGGCGGTCGACGCGTTTGCCGTTGAACTGGTAGCCGTCCACCCCGATCAGCACGGTCGGCTCGATCTGCGCGAACCGGTCGACCAGCCCTTTCACACCGAAATCCGGTGCGCAACAGGACCACACCGCACCGACGCTGGCCGCGGCGAGCACCGCGACAACGGTGGGCGCGATGTTCGGCAGTATCGCCGCGATCCGGTCTCCTGGGCGCACCCCGATCTTCCGGAAGTGGGCGGCGAGGTTGGCGACCTGCGCGACCAGCTCGGCCCGCGAGAGTTCCCCGGTGGTGCCGGTTTCGTCGACCGAGATGATCGCCGGCCCGGTCTGGTCGGTATGGCGGAGCAGGTTTTCGGCCCAGTTCAGCTCGGTGCCGGGGAACCACCGGGCGCCGGGCATCCGGGGGTCGGCGAGCGCCGTGTGCGGGGGTGCCGAGGCGATGACGTCGAAATACTCCCAGATCGAGAGCCAGAACTTTTCGAGGTCGCTGATCGACCAGCACCACAGCGAGTCGAAGTCGGTGGTGGGGACCTTCTTCTCGGTAGCGAGCCAGCGTTGGTATCGGCTGATGTTCGAGGCGAAGACCCGCCCGGGCGGCGGGGTCCACAACACTTCACGTCCTGGCGCGGTCATTTCTCGTGCATCCTTTCCGGTACTTCCCCCACGGGCAGACGGTGGTGTCCGAGTCTGCCCGTGGGGCGGGGGTTCGTGCGGCGGCGTCAGCGTGCGAGGACGGTGCCCAGGGCCCGGGTGAGCTCGTCGGTGGGGTCGGCGGCGCCGCCGGTGCTGCGCCAGGCGACGTGGTTGTCCGGGCGGACCAGGATCGCCCCGGTGTCGTCGATCTGGCGGAGTTCACTCCAGCGGCCGGTGGGGTCGGTGTAGTCGGCGCCGTCGCCGATCTGCGCGACCTTGATCTGGACCCCGAACTTGTCCCTGGCCAACCGGGCGGCCTCGGACCAGGCGGCACCGTCCGCGGCGGTGATGAGCACGAAGTGCGCGTTGTTGCCGGTGAGGTCGTGGGTGGAGATCTGCCGGTCGCCGTGCTCGAGCCAGGCGTGGGGGAGTCGGTGCCCGGGACGGGTGGTGGGGTAGTAGGTGCCGCCCATCGCATCGCGCGGCGGTGCCTCGGTGCCGTCCGGGACCAGGGCCCCGTCGCGGTAGGCGAAGCCGATCTCGAGGTCGTGGGCCTGGAATTCGGTGCGCTGGGTACTGATCACCTCGGCCGCACGCGCTCGGCGGGTTTCGCCCATCGGGGTGTCGGAGAAGTAGTCCCGGAACACCTGGATCTGCGCTTCGAGGGGCTGGCCGGGGATCAGGCCGAGGCCGGCGTCGATGACCATATGGTTGAGGAAGGTGAACATGGCCCAGTCGACGTTGCGCATCCCGACGAGGCGGCGTTCGGGCTCGTAGGTATCGAGCAGGGCGGGGGCGGCGTCACCGCCGAGGACCGCGGCCAGCTTCCAGACCAGGTTGTGGGCGTCCTGGATGGCGGTGTTCAGGCCCAGGCCGGTGGTCGGCGGGTGCCGGTGGGCGGCGTCACCGGCGAGGAAGATCCGGCCCACCTGGTACTTGTCGGCGAGTACGCCCTCGAGGATCCAGTGGCTGACCTGGTGAATCTTCATCTCCAGGTCGGGGAGTTTGAGCAGTTCCCGCAGCCGCGGAACGATCGCCTCTTCATCGAAGCGGGCGGGATCGTCCGGGCGGAAGGTGAAGTGCAGCACGAATTCTTCCGAGTGCTTGCCCCACGTGGGACCCATCGCGGCCATCGCGCCGCTGCTCCAGGATCCGGCGCCCTCGGGGTTGAGCAGCCAGGTGATCAGGACGTCGTCCTCCCACCACTGCGACAGGTCGGCGGTGAAGTGGGTGCTGACCATGTCGAGGATCCCGGTCGGGCCCTCCATCTTGACCCCCAGTTCCGGGCCGACGGTCTTGCCGCCGTCGGCGGCGACCATGTACTGGGCGTGGACGGTGTAGGTCTCCTGGGTGGCGCGGTTCAGGACGACGGCGCGGATTCCGTTCTCGTCCTGTTCGAAGGAGACGAGTTCGCGGCCGAAGTGGATCGAGTCCGGTGCCCTCTTCTCCGCGTGCTCGCGCAACAGCGGTTCGAGCCGGATCTGCGGGTAGTTGCTCGACGGGCACGGGCTGTCGACCGCGTACTTTTCCTCGAGGCTGCCGCCGCCGAACGATTCGAGCGTGTACAGGGTGCGCCCGTCCAGTTCACCGTCGCCGCCGAGCGAGGTGACCCACCGGGTCTTACCCATGTTCTTCGGCGGTGTGCCCACCGCGTAGACCGGGTCCGCGACCCCGACCTGACGCAGCACCTCCATCGTCCGCTGGTTGAGGTAGTGGGCCTTGGGCAGGTGGGAGGTGCCGGTGTGCCGCTCGACGAGATGGTGATCGATGCCGTGCTCGGACAGCAGGATCGAGGTGGTCAATCCGCACCCGCCTCCGCCGACGACGAGGACGGGAACGGTGATCTCAGACATGGCTGGTACTCCTGGAAACAGTGGTGAGGGGGTGCGGACGGGTGGCGGCGGTGAAGCGGTGCCGCATCTCGCCGATGGTGTCGGCGCGGCTGACCAGTTCGTCGTCGACGCCGATGAGCCGTTTCGGGTCGCGGGTGAATCCGATACCCGACGGGGTGCCGGTGAAGATGAGGTCGCCGGGACGCAGCGGCAGAATCGAGGACAGGTAGGACACGAGGACCCGGATCGGGAAGATCAGGTGCCGGGTCCGCGACTTCTGCATCAGCTCGCCGGATAGGACGGTGCTGACTTCGATGTCGTCGGGGTCGGCGAATTCGTCGGGCGTGACCAGCACAGGCCCGATCGGGGCAAATCCGGCGAACGACTTGCCGAGGTTGAACTGCTGCGGCGGGGGACCAGACAGCTGCAGGTCCCGCTCGGACAGGTCCTGGCCGAGGGTCAGCCCGGCAACATACTCCCAGCCCTCGGCGACGGGAACGTTGCGGGCTTCCTTGCCGATGACAACTACGAGTTCGACCTCGAAATCGACTGAGCCGCCGGGGTGTTCGATGGTGTCGTAGGGGCCGGTGATCGAGGCGGGGAACTTGGTGAACACGAACGGCGCGTCGGGCAGGGTCAGCCCGGATTCCTCGACGTGGTCGGCGTAGTTCACACCGACCGCGAAGATCTGGCCGGGCCGGGGAACCGGGGCGCCCAGCTCGGACTCGACCACCGGGGTCCCGTTGGTGAAGTCCGCCGTGGCCGCCCAGGCGGTGAACTCGTCCCACCGGGAGTAGATCTGCTGGGGTTCGGCGGAGAAGCGGCCCCCGCTGGCCGTCTCGACGTCGACGGCGATCCCGTCCGCCACGACCTGGAGCCGGCCGGCTTGGTTTGCCACACGCATGAGAAAAAGTCCTTCGGTAGGAGGAAACGCTGATCTGTCGGGGCCGGGCGTGAGCCCGGGTGCTGTCAGCTGGTCAGCGCCGCCATCGGGTCGGGCAGATCCGGGCTGGTCTGCAGGGCCCAGGAGTGGGTGGTGATCTGCGAGATCGGGGTGCCCTGGGCGAGTGCCTGCCGCATCAATTCTGGTACGAACGACACCCCGACGGGGTTGTTGCCGTACTCCGGGCCGTTCATGTAGGCCGTCGCCTCGTCCGGTGTGGTGAAGTTGTCGATCTGCAGTTCGACGAAGTTGCCGTCCGGATCCTGGTAGTACAGCGACGTCGTCACCCCGTGCTGGATCGGCACCTTCGGCTCGATCCCCTTCTGCTTCAGGGAGTCGTAGCGATCGAGCAGATCATCGAGGGTGTCGAAGGTGTAGGCGGTGTGATGCATACCCGCCGCACCCGGATTGCGGGGTTCGAGCTGCACCGGCGCTCCCAATAGCGCGACCCGGTGGTGTTCCTCGTCGAAGGTGATGAAGCACAAACCGTGCCCTTCGTAGACCACGTGCGCATCCAGCACGGTGCAATACCAGTCGCGCATCTCCTCGAACCGGCTGGTCTGCAATACGACGTGCGCGAACTTGGGAGTGGCGGTCATCGTTGACTCCTTCGATTCTCGCGGTCGTCGACCGCGAGGGGATATGGAAACCTGACTACGGAAGGTCCGTTCGACGACTACGTGTGCCTACCTGGCCCACGTGCTATACCTGATAACAGTCGGTGCGCCGACCTGTGCCGAAGACTTCGCTGTGGTCCCCGTCACGTAGCGGTCTCCCCATTTCACGAAATTCTGGCGGGGATGGCTACGGGCTAGGAAACAGGAACTTCGGGAGAATTTGGTTTACAGCCCAAAACGGCTGGTGGGCTCGTTGTAGCGTGGAGGCGGATCGGAAGGATGTCGAGTGCCGCACTGGACTGGTGAACTGACGGGAACACGCGCCCGGCAATCGGAGCTCGAGTGGCTCAGCCCGGACGCCGAACGGATTCGCGCCGTGCTCGGCGACGGTGCGGTGACCTGGGCCGTCGAAGTCGGTCAGAACATCGCCGCCACGATCTCCCGGAAAGTCCCGGCGCTGGGCGATGGGGTGGCACCTCCGGATGCATTGCGGCGGGCGACCACCTCGACAGCGCTGCGGGCCCTGACGCTGGTCGCCGGTATCGGCGAGTCGGAGACCTCGCTGGCCAGTGCCGAGGTGGAGGAGATCGCCGTCGACTTCGCCCGCCAGGGTCTGGAGCTCAACGACCTGTTCCGGGCCATCCGGGTCGGGTACGCCGTGCTGGCCGCAGCCCTGCTCGACGCGGCGACCCGCCTGGTACCGCCGAGCGAGAGCAGCGTCGAGCTGCGCCGCATCTCCGTGCTGCTCTTCGAGGTGCTCGACGACTTCACCGGGGTGGCCGCCTCGGCGTTCCTCGAGGAGCAGAGCGCGTGGGCCGCGGGGATATCGGCAGCGCGCCTCGATCTGGTCACCAAGATCATCGCCGCGGACCCCATCGAACCCGCCCACGCCGAACAGGTCCTCGGCTACCCCCTCGGCGGGCACCACGTGGCCCTCATCGCCTGGAGCGGCCCGCACTCGAGCCACGACCTGCGGGCCGTCGTCGACCCGGTGCTGCGGCACTGGGGAACACCGACAGCATCATTGGTGATCCCGGTAGGGCTGCAGGCGATCTGGGCATGGGGCGCCGTCACTCCCGACCCGACGCGTGCTCTGACGTCCGCCCTGCCCGCCTTCGGCGACACCTTCGTCGTGACCGGCCAGCTCGGCTCCGGGATGGACGGATTCCGCAGAAGTCACCTCGAGGCCCGCGCGGTCGAGCGGCTGGTTCGCCTGCGGGTCGGCCATCCGCCCACCACCACCGCGCACGAGCACATCGCCCTCGAGGTGCTCCTGCTCGCCGATCCGGGGGCCGCGGTGCAGTTCGCCTCCCGTCTGCTCGGCCCGCTCGCCGACGACGACCCCCGGATGGCCGATCTGCGCTCGACCCTGAGCCTCTACCTGGACATGGACCACAGCCTCGCCAAAGTCGCCTCGGCAGAGCATATTTCGAAGAACACGGTGACCTATCGGGTGCAGAAGGCGTTGAGTCTGTGCACGCCTTCAAACGGATCGAGCACGGACCTGCGGGCAGCGCTGCGCATCTACGAGTGGCTTTCAGACGCCCCCATCGCTCAGTGGTAGCGGTCGCAGGTCGGTGAGCCGCCGGTCCCCGATTGGTCTAGAAACCAAAAGGCGGCGACAATACTGGGTTCTGCGGTAGTGCGAACTGGGTAACTCATGCGGTCTACTTGTGGTGTAGGACACACCAGCTCCCGGTGGCGAAAGGCCAAAAGGTCAAAAGGCCAAAAGGGCACAGACGGACACCGTCATTCGCCGGGATCCGCGGTGAGAACCGCAGTCGACAGAAGGAAGTCTACGATGCACACCCCCTTGAGTCCTGTCCAGGAAACGTTCAAGGACGTGATGGCACACGTGGCTACGCCGGTCGCCGTGGTGACCTCCATGGACGGCGGTCTGCCGTTCGGCACCACCGTCAGCGCCTTCACCTCCCTGTCGATGACACCTCCGATGGTCCTGGTCTCCCTGGATCGAGGATCGGAGACGCTCGAACTGATCACGGCATCGAAGAAGTTCGGATTGAACGTGCTGGCCAGCGATCAACAAGGCACCGCGCTGAAGTTCGCGAAGAAGGGCGGAATCGGCAAGTTCCAGGGCGTGCGCTGGGACATCGACCACGACCTTCCCCGCATCGCGGGCGCCGCCGGCTGGATCGCCTGTCACGTCGACCAGTTCGTCGAGGGCGGCGACCACGTGGTCGTGCTCGGCACCGTCGTCGCAGCGGAAAACCACTACAGCGACCCGCTCACCTACCACCGCCGTGTCTTCGGCACCCACTCGGCGCTCGAATCCGTATAACCCCACCACATGATCAGGGCGCCGCGACCAGCTTCACCAAGCCGTATCGCCCACCGCAGCACGATCATTCGCACCAGGAAGGCACGCCATGACGACCTCGTTCGCGCCCCGCGCCCCGCACCATCGGTCATGGTCGACGATTGCCGCCGGTAGCCGCGCCCTCGCCGCCGGTGAGCTGGTCATTCTCAGCCATCACCGCCGCGTCGTGCTCGTCGGATGCGCCTACGCCGCGACCACCGAGCAGATGGCCTTCCTGATCCGCCACACCACCGGATTTCTGCAGGTGGCACTGCACGAACGGATCTGTGACCGTCTGGTCCTGCCGGAAGCGACCCCGACGGTGCGGGCCACCTCCACACTCGGCCACGGCCAATGTGTCACCGTCGACGCCGCCGCCGGCACCACCACCGGGATCTCCGGCGCCGACCGGGCGCGCACGGCCCGCATCCTCGCCGACCCGGCCACCGACTCCGGCGACCTCACCCGGCCCGGGCACCTGGTCCCGGTCCGCGTGACACCCACAGAGTTTCGGATGCGACTGACCACCGCGTCCCTCGCCCTCGCGCTCACCGACACGGCTGAATCCCACTTTTCGGGAGCGGTGTTCGCCGACCTCGACGGCATCGCCGACCCGACCAGCGTCGGCGATCGACCCGACGCCGAGGCACTTGCCGACCGGTACGGACTCACACTCGTCGCCGGCCCGGACCTGAAGGACACCATCCGCTGACATCCCGGTGCGTGCCGCACGCGGCACGCACACCCGAACCCACCAGCATCCGCACACCACCGGCGCGGTCACCGCATGCCCTGAGCTGCGCCGATCGCCCCCGCACCACGAAACAGCCACTCACCCACACCGGAGGAAACAATGGACATCACCCGCACCGAACTCATGGACCGGGTGCACGCCCTGGTACCGGCCTTCGCCGAACGCGCACAGAAGACCGAGGAGAACCGGGCTCCCCTCGACGAGACGATCACCGACCTCATCGACTCGGGAATCCTGGCCACGCTGACGCCCAAGGAATACGGCGGACTCGAACTCGGACTCGACGTCGCCGCCGAGATCGTCCGCACCATCAGCGCGGCCTGCCCCTCGACCGGATGGGTCACCTCCTTCTACATCGGTGCAGCCTGGCGGGTGAACATCTTCACCGAACAGGCCCAACGAGAAGTGTTCGCCGACAAGCCCTACACCCTCACCGCCGGTACCGCAGCCCCGCTGGGGCAAGTGCAGAAGGTCGACGGCGGCTACCGCATCACCGGGCAGACGGCATGGAACTCCGGGTCGGTGCACGCGGAATGGTTCACCTTCGCCGGCGTCGTGTTCGAGGAGGGCAGCGCCCCCACCCCGTTGTGGTTCCTGGTGCCCCGCGAGGACGTCAAGATCCTCGACACCTGGTACATCGCCGGCATGTCCGGCACCGGCAGCAACGACATCAGCGTCGACGACGTCTTCGTCCCGGACTACCGCACCGGACCGTTTGCCCTCGCCCTCGCCGGTACCGCTCCCGGGCAGCTGATCCACCCCAATCCCATGTATCACCTGCCCTTCCTGCCGTTCGCGATGGCCGAGGTCACCCCCGTCGTCGTCGGTGCCCTGCGCGGCGCGGCGGACGCGTTCGTGAAGCGCACCCAGGACCGGCAGGGCACCATCAGCCAGGAGAAGGCCTCCGGCAAACAGGCCGCCCAGATGCGGCTCGGCCGGGCGCTGGCCGCCGCGGACGCCGCCGAAACCCTCCTCGACGCCTTCTTCGAGCGCCTCACCGCCCAGCGGCCCGAACAGTCCGACCCCCGCGATCGTGCCGAGATGAAGCTCAAGGCAGCATATCTGGCAGATCTGGCCCGTAATGCCCTCAACGACATGGTGCGCGGAATCGGCGGCGACGGCTACCGGAACTCCGCACCGATCCAGCGCTACTTCCGTGACCTGTCCGTGCTGTCCGTGCACGCCTTCCTCGACATCGACACGGCCTCGGAAACCATCGGCCGGTTCACCCTCGACCTCCCCGTCGCCGATCCGCTCCTCTGACCGGATGCTGCTACCCCTCACCCCGAGCCTCGGCCGCAGATCGACCGCGGCCGAGGCTTGGGATGGGCAATCGAGTAATCGCGCCGGCACCCGGTCCCCGTTCCCGCACCATCACCGTCGGATCGGGGACCTATGACCCCGAATGATGCGACCACCGAGCAGCCCGCAACCGGGCACCTCGCCAGGGAATCGGCATCGCCGGCACAGGATCAGGAGGAAAAGCACTGGTGAGTAGCAACTCGACGATCGAATGCCTCGACGACGCAGCCAGAGACCTGCTGTTCGCGGGGGCACGAACAGTCAACAACTTCGCAGCCACCCCGGTCAGCGATGCCGAACTCGCCCAGATCTGGGACATGACCCGCTGGGCGCCGACAGCTGCGAACTCCCAGCCGCTGCGCGTGCAATTCGTGCGCACCGATGACGCCCGCCGCCGACTGCTCGCACACCTGGACGAGGGCAACCGTGAGAAGACGACGTCGGCGCCCGTCACCGCGATTCTCGCGGTAGACAAGGGGTTTCACGAGTACCTGCCCCGGCTGCTGCCCATCCGGCCGCAGATCCGCGAGGTCTTCGCCGGCAACGACGCGCTGCGCGAGCGCACTGGCACCTTCAACGCTGCCCTGCAGGCGGGGTACTTCATCCTCGCCATCCGTGCCGCCGGTCTGGCGGCCGGGCCGATGGCCGGCTTCGACCCCGCAGGAATAGACACCGAATTCTTCTCCGGAACCACCTGGAGGTCCATCCTGGTCGTCAACATCGGACACCCCGGCGAGAACCCGTTTCTTGGGCGTCTCCCCAGACTCGACCCCGCAGAGACCGTGCACTGGGCCTGATGGCTCTAGACCGCTCTCCCGATCGTTCCCATCTCGAAATCAGATCGATCCCCACAGTGCGGGGTCATCCCGTCACATCACCAGAGAAAGAGAGTTCGCGATGACCACAGTCACGACCGAGGTCGAGACCACCCGCAAACTGCTCGAAGCCGCCGACACCGACATCGCCGCGTTCTTCGACTACTTCTCCGACGACTGCGCCTTCCGGATGGGCAACAACGCCCCCGTCATCGGCAAGAGCGCCATCCAAACCTGGGTAGCGCAGTACCTCACCTCAGTGGCGTCAATGCGCCACCAGATCATCGAACAATGGTCGGAAGGCACCGTCGCCGCGCTCCGGGTCGAGGTCACCTACACCTTGCAGAACGGTGAATCCTTCACCCTCCCAGCCGTGACGCGCACCCGCGTCGAGAACAACAAGGTGACCGAATACCTGATCTTCATGGACCCCAGCCCCGTCATCTCCGGCACCATGTAAAAGGCCGTCGATGGCCGGCTCCTGTCTACCGACATCGGGGAGGACTACTCGAGGCCCCACGGGGCCTTCAGTTCACGTGACGAAACACAAACATCTCTTCCCGCCGCAAATGAATGCTATTGGGGTCAACACATTGTCGTGTTCACGAGACGTGGGGCGCCCCGCCCCGGAGGAGGTCGCGGTGGCGGTTTCACAGGCACAGCATCCAGCGCGGTTGCTCCGACCGCGAGATGACGATGCCTTACGCGCCGAGTTACGCGTCGTCGCCGCGGGGTTTGCCACACCCGCGGTGGTGTTCGGCGGCTCCGTCTCAGGGGGAACCCTGAAGATTTCCGAAACACTCGGCACCAGAACTGCCGGACTGCGCGGCCTGCTGATTTCACCGATGTTGGGCCTCGGGGGGGCGCGCGATGACCCAGCTCCGGCCCCAGTGGGTCGAGGATTACGCGGCGGCGCAGAACATCACCCACGACTATGACCGGCCGGTCATCAACGAAGGTCTGCGATCCGTCATCGCGGTACCGGTGGTGGTCGGCGGCGGACCGCGCGCCATCATGTACGCCGCACTTCGTCAATCCGCCCCACTCGGAGGCCGACTTTTCGACATGCTCAGTCGGGCCGGGAACCGACTCGCCGCCGAGATCACCATTCGAGACGAGTCGATCGACGGGTCGAGTTGATCGACACACTTGTTGGTGGGCACGCCCCCACAACCACGGCACTGATCGAAAACATCCGCGAAATCCACACCGAGTTGCGCGCACTGCTGCGCACCGCCCCGGACTCGACACTCACGCCGAGCCTGCACTCTCTCGCCGACAACCTCGCCGGTCTGTCCCGCGGCGACCTGCCCGCCACCGATGCACGTCCGGTCGTGAGGTCGACGTCCTCACCTATGTTGCTCTCGGCTGCACCAACGGTGAAGTCGCGCAATGACTGTCGATCAAACCGGAAACGGTCAAGCATTATCTGCGCGGAGCGATGGGCAAGCTGGATGCCCACTCCAGGGTCGAGGCGGTCTCGCGCGCTCGCCGACTCGGGCTCCTCCCATGACCCCCTGCCGCAATCCGCACGCGGCTCCCGCGACACCCCCCATCCGGGGGTCACGACACCCGCTGTGACGCACCTAACATCCGATTCACGGCGATCCCTCGTGACCGCTTTCACCGTCATTTCTGACGAAAAAGGAGAATGCTGTGCACTTTCGACGGACCGGACTGGTAGGGCTGGCCGCGGTACTGACCCTTGTTCCTGTGGCGGTGGCCGTTGGGCCGGCGACAGCTGAACCACCCGCAGTGCCCGCCACGGGTGACTTCTACCAAGTGCCGGCCGACCTGCCCGGGAACAACGGGGCCGTCATCAAGTCCGAGCCCGCTGCCCTACTGGCAGGCTCGCCCCTGGCCGCGGCCATCCCGGCGACCGCGACCCGGATCATGTACGAGAGCGCCGACACCGATGGCGCACCGATCGCCACCACCGGTATCGTGCTCGACCCCACCGGCCCGTGGGCCGGGGAGGGGCCTCGCCCGCTGGTCAGCCTCGCGGTCGGCACACACGGAGCCGGCGATGCATGCGGACCGTCGCGTCTTCTCGCCGACGCGGTGACCGTCGACGGATCCGGCGTGCCCATGCTCGAACTACAGATCGCCGATATTGCCGCGCTGGCCGCGCGAAGAATCGCGGTGGTCCTCACCGATTACCAGGGCCTCGGAACCGAAGCTGTTCACACCTACCTGCAACCGGTCCCGGAAGCCCACGCCGTGCTCGACGCGGCGCGAGCTGCAATCGTTTGGGTGTCGTGGAACCGACCGCCCCAGTCGGCGTCTGGGGTGTATCGCAGGGCGGTCAGGCCGCAGGCGGGACCGCACAACTGGCCGCCAGCTACGCACCCGACGTCAATCTGGTGGGTACGGTTATGGGTGCACCAGCGGTCAGCGCGACTGCAACACTGCACAATGCCGAGGGCAAGCTCCTCAACGGAATTATCGGCTTCTTCCTCAACGGGCTCATGGCAAGTCACCCCGACCTCACCGAAGCGATCACCACCACACTGAATCCGGCCGGGATGGAATTTCTCCATGGAACAGCCCAGCAATGCGACTTCGGGATCATGTTGACGAGGTCGTTCGCCCCTACCTCGGAATACACCCGCAACGGGCAATCCATCACCGACAACCTCATGGCGGACCCAGCGATTCGCCCGGTGCTCAATAATCTCGATCTGCGTACCGGCCCCACACCCGACAAACCAGTTCTGATCATGCAAAACACCAACGACGAGGCCGTGGACCCCACTATGACCCGGCAACTCGCCGACACCTGGTGCTCACACGGCGCAACAATCGCCTACGACAACAGCATGGACACCCCACCACTACTTCCGCAGATCGGATTCCTCGCTCACGCGGCTACCTTGCGCGGCTTCGGCGAAGCCACCCAATGGTTGGTCGATCGGTTCACCGGCCAGAGCCTGCCACGCGGATGCACAAACTAAAAGCCAAGCCTGGCAACGACACTGATGCCAGGATCCAGAACAATTCTGAGGAGAAATCTCGATGAGAGCTGCAGTGGTGCACAGTTGGGGCGATGCCGACCAACTCGGCGTGGAAACAGTTCCCGATCCCACCCCCAAGGACGGCGAGGTGCTGGTCGAGCTGCGTGCCAGCTCGTTGAACTGGCACGACGTGATCGTCCGCCAGACCGGACGAGGTTTCACGACGCCGAGCATCCTGGGTATGGACGGTGCCGGGACCCGGCTCGACACCGGTGACGACACCATCATCTACCCCTGCCTGAACTGGGGGAGCGACGAGACGGCACCGGCAAAGGATTTCTCCATCCTCGGCGACAGCACCGACGGTACATATGCGGACTTGGTGTCCGTTCCGGTCGAGAACCTGTTTCCCAAACCCGAGCACCTGTCCTGGGAGGAGGCGGCAGCCCTGCCCTGCACAGGCCTGACCGCCTACCGGGCGATGTTCACGCGCGCCGACCTGCAGGACGGTGAGACGGTGCTGGTCCTCGGGGCCGGAAGCGGAGTGTCCACGTTCGCGGTCACATTCGGTGCCGCGGCCGGCGCTCACGTCCTGGTGACGTCGTCGAGTAACGACAAGATCGAGTCCGTCCGGGCGATCGGCGCCGAGCGCGGCTTCCTCTACACCGATCCGGACTGGGTCCAGCAGGTCGTCCAGGCCACCGGCGGGGGCGTCGACGTGGTGATCAGTGGGACCGGCGCCAACCTGGCCGAGGCACTCGGGTGCCTCAAACCGGGTGGTCGGATCGCCGTATTCGGCTCCAGTGCGGGCCGAACGGCGACGTTCGAGGTGCCGATGCTCTACTTCGGGCAGTTCACCATCCTGGGCACCACGCTGGGCAGCCCGACGGATTTCGGGCAGATGCTCCAGTTCGTCGAGAAGCACCGGATTCGGCCGGTGATCGACTCGACGTGGGCCCTCGATGATGTCGTGGCAGCCCACCAGCATCTCGAGTCCCGCCGCCACCTCGGCAAGATCGTGCTCGTGAACAAGGCCGGCTGATTGGACACTGCTGGGGCAGGTGGGGAACCCTCTTCGGGGTCCGCGCTCGCATGTTCGTTCCGGGACGGTGAGGTGTGGTATTCATTGTGCTGTGACAGGTTGATCGGCCCAGTCCACATCCAGTGGCGTTGCAGATTTACCAACGCGCGTACCGCCATTCCAGCTGTTCGAGGCGCATCGGATGAGCATCATCTCCTCTGGGATGCGACCCATGAGGCGATTTGGGTGCGTGATGTGAAGTCGAGTTTGGTGAGGATGCGTTCGACGTGGCCGTCGATGGTGCGTGGAGACAACACCAGGGATTCGGCAATGGCACGGTTGCTCAATCCTTCTGCCACTAGGTTCGCGATCTCACTTTCTCGCTTCGTCAGGAGTGATCTTGCGGGTGCACTGGGGCTTTCGGACCGACCGTCCCCGCCGAGGGCTAGTGCGACGGCCGCATCGAGTGTCATCGTCGCGTTCCGCCGGGCCACGGCCGCGACTTCCTTTTCGCCGAGGGCCTCTACCGCGGTCTGCGCCGAGTAGATCGAATCCTGCTGAAGGTGCGGGCCGAACGCCTCGACGTCGGTACCCAGCCCCGCCCAGACTGCGGCCGCGGCACCCGAGAGGGCGGCGGCGGTATGAAAATCCGCCGCCGAGGTGGCGATCCAGGACAGTAGTTCGATCGTCAGCGCGGTGCAGATGCTGTCCTTGAAATCCCCTCCGAGCCGGAGCGCTTGGAGAGCGGCGTGTTTCGCCGCTTCTGGCTCACCGCGGTGCCAGTGACACAGACCTGTGATCCACAGGGCGTAGGAGCGATTCCATTGTTCTCCGAGGCGCTCGCTCATCTCGATGGCCTGTTGGCAGGTCTGCAGCGCTTGATCGAGCTGGGAATTGTAGACCTGGGCGATGGCGAGCTGGAACAGCGCGGTCAGTACCGAAGCCGTGTCGTCGAAGTCGGTGTGGATGACGATGGATTTCTCATAGCGCGTGATAGCGGCGGCAATGTCCCCGGTAGTAAAGTCGTGCAGTCCCCGCCATTGAGTGGCGTGTGCCAACAGTTTGAGGTCACCAAGGGCTGTGGCGATGGTGTCACACTCGATCAGTTTTAGGGCGGCGTCGTCACGGTCGCCCTGCATGAGGGCAATCCAGGCGCTCACCCACAGCGCTTGCCCACGTCGACTTTTCGACAATTCCTTCGCATCGATGAGTTGGTCCAGCCAGCGGCGCCCCTCGCTGAGATCGACGCCGACGACCCAGTGGTATCGGAGCAGGGAGGCCAGCTCGGCCGCTGTCCCCACTTCGCCTTCAGTATTGGCGGACCACTCGAGGGCGGAGAGCAGATTTGCGTGGTCGTCGTTCATTTCCGCAACTGAGTCAGCTTGGCCGGGACCACACCAGCGTTCGACCATCACGGCGGCCTTGCGGAGGTAGTGGTCCCGGTGGCGCCGTTTGAATGTTTGGGTCTCGCCGGAGGATGCGAGTACTTCCGCGCCGTATTCCCGGATGGTCATCAGTTGCCGGTATCGCACCCGCTCACCGGTCCGTTCGGTGAGGACGATGGATTTCGCCACCAGTCGATCGAGGAGATCGATGATCGATTCGGCAATCAGGGGCTCAAACGCGCATATTTGTTCCACGGCGTCGAGATCGAAACTGCCAGGAAAAATCGACAGCCTGGCCCACAGCAGTTGCTCATGTTCGGTGCAGAGATCAAAACTCCAGTCGATCAGGGCGCGCAGGGTTTGTTGCCGGGGCATGGCGACACGGTCGCCACCGGTCAGCAAGCTGAACCGCTTGTCGAGACGCTCGACGATCTGGGTGACTGACAGCGATCTCAACCGGGTCGCCGCGAGTTCGATGGCCAGTGGGATCCCGTCGAGACGTTTACACAGCTGCACCACCGCCCCGACGTTCTCGGCGGTGACCTCGAAGTCGGGCAGGACGAGGCGGGCGCGGTCGACAAGGAGGCTGACCGCCTCGTAGTGCACAACTGCCTGGACCGTGTGTGATTGCCGCGTAGACGGGGTGGTCAGCGGGGGTATGACACAGATGCCTTCCCCGTGAATCCCGAGGGGCTCGCGACTGGTGGCCAGGATGCGAAGACCAGGAGAGGAGCTCAGGAGCGTTTCGACCACCCTCGCGCAGGCCTCGAGGAGGTGCTCGCAGTTGTCGAGGACGATCAGCACCTGTCGGTCGCGTAGGTAACTGACAAGTTTGTCCACTGGATCGCGGTTCGATTGGTCGGGTAGAACGAGCGCGGAGACGATGACTTGGGCCAGCCTCGAGGCGTCCCCGAGGCTGGCCAGATCCACGATCCCCACCCCATCCCGGAGCCCGCGGCGTGAGCGCTCGGCGACCTCGAGCGCGACGCGGGTCTTTCCTACTCCACCGGGTCCGGTCAGGGTAACCAGGCGTGTTTCCGTCAGCCGGCGCTTGACGTCGGAGAGCACCCGCCGCCGTCCGACGAAACTGGTGAGGGCGGCTCGGGGGCCCGGGGAATCGGGGGCTTCGGCGGATGGGTCATCGGTAACTCGCACGTGCCCACCCCATACCGACGGGGCTGTGACTGTCAACACAGGTATGCCATGGGGTGATTTCCCCCACTCGGAAAGGGTACCGGCGGCGCCATGCTGGATTCCACCAGCACCGACGCCGCGCAGGCGGAAATGCCCTCTCTCACGCCCTGTCGTGGACCTTCTCGAGAAAGATCATCATGACTGACACCTACGCTGACAAACGACCCGCCGCTCCGACGGATTTCGACGCGATTGTGGTCGGGGCTGGCTTCGCCGGCCTTTACGCCCTGCACAAGCTTCGGGATCAGATGGGATTGCGAGTCCGGGTGTTCGAAGCCGGTGACGGGGTCGGCGGTACCTGGTACTGGAACCGGTACCCCGGCGCCCGCTGCGACATCGAGAGCCTGCATTACTCGTACTCGTTCTCGCCCGACCTGCAACAGGACTGGGAGTGGTCGGAAAAGTACGCCAGCCAACCGGAAATTCTGGCCTACCTCAGCCACGTCGCCGACCGTTTTCAGCTGCGCGAGGACATCGCCTTCGGAACCCGGGTCACCTCGGCGGTCTGGGATGAGGAAGACGCCCACTGGCAGGTGGGCACCCAGGACGGTGCCTCGGTGACCGCCCGATATTTGATCTCCGCTGCCGGGAATCTGTCGGTTCCCAAGACGCCGGAGTTCGACGGTATCGACACCTTTGCCGGCGAGGTCTATCTCACCGGAAAGTGGCCACACGAGGGCGTAGATTTCACCGGCAAGAACGTCGCGATCATCGGCACCGGCTCGAGCGGAGTCCAGGCGATCACCGAAATCGCCAAGCAAGCAAGTCATCTGACCGTCTTCCAGCGCACCCCGAACTACGCCACCCCATTGCAGAACGAACCCTCCGATCCGAATCGAGTCGCCGCGATCAAGGCGAACTATCCGAGCGTGCGTGAAGCCTCCCGCAACACCCGAGTGGGTATTCCCTACGACAAGGTGCTGCCGTCTGCGCTCGCGGTGACTCCCGAGGAGCGGCGACGGGTGTTCGACGAGTGCTGGGACGAGGGCGGCTTCCGGTTCTTCCTGGGTTCGTTCGAGGACATTCTCGTCGACAAGGCCGCGAACGACACCATCGCCGAGTACGTGCGCGAGCGGATTCGCCAGCGCGTCAGCGATCCCGCCATCGCCGAGAAGCTGACGCCCACCGACTACCCGTACGGCACCAAACGCCCACCGTACGAGACGAATTACTACGAAACCTTTAACCGCAACAACGTCACACTGGTCGATGTCTCGGGTGCGCCGATCACCACGATCACCGAGACCGGGGTGCGCACCACCGACGCCGAGTACGACGCCGACGTCATCGTCCTGGCCACCGGTTTCGACGCCATGACCGGGCCCCTACTCGAAATGGGCATCGTCGGACGCGGCGGACGGACGTTGGCCGACAAGTGGGCCGACGGACCCCACACCTTCCTCGGGCTGTCCGTCCACGGGTTCCCGAACCTGTTCCTCGTCACCGGCCCGCAGAGCCCCTCGGTGCTCTACAACATGCCGCTGGCCATCGAGGACCACGTCGACTTCCTCGCCGACGCCATCGAGCACCTGCAGCAGGGCGGTCTCGACACGATCGAACCGACGCCCCAGGCGGAGAACGGCTGGGTGGCGCAGACGAACGAAATCGCCCAGCACACCCTGCTTCCCGAGACCGACTCCTGGTGGATGGGCGCCAACATTCCCGGCAAACCCAGGGTGTGCATGGTCTACCTCGGCGGGGCGGCGGTCTACCGCGGAATCTGCGCCGATGTCGTCGCGAACAACTACGAAGGCTTCACCCTCGCAGCAGAGGGCTCGGCCGCACGCGAACGGGCCTCCGCGCAAATCAGCTGACCACACGCCCGAACCACCGGGCGCCGGGCCGGGCGGCGCCACATGCGTGCCGCCCGGCCCGCACTCACACACCTACAGGAGAAACCGATGCCGATCGATGCCGCAGTACAGAACCTGCTCGATGCGTTGGACGCACAGGGCGTCCGGTCCTTCGAACACATGAGTGTCGCCGAGGCCCGTGCCACCGTCGCATCCTTCGTCGACCTGCAGACCCCGCCGGAGCCCGTGGCACAGGTGATCGACACGACCTATCCCGGTCCCGCCGGGGACCAGAGCATTCGGCTGTACATTCCCGATGCACCCGGACCGCTGCCGGTCGTGGCCTACTACCACGGCGGCGGTTTCGTCACAGGCGACCTCACCGTGACCGAGGAGCTGTGCCGGTCGCTCGCCAACGACGCCGGCGCCATCGTCGCCGCCGTGAGCTATCGGCTCGCACCCGAGCACAAGTTCCCGGCCGCCACCGACGACACCTACGCGGCCCTGTGCTGGATCGCGGAGAACGCCACCGGCTTCGGCGGCGACCCCACCCGCATCGCCGTGCACGGCGACAGCGCCGGCGGCAACCTGGCAGCAGTCGCCGCGCTACGCGCCCGAGACGAGAGCGGACCCGCCCTGACCTGCCAGGTGCTCACCTATCCTGTCATCGACCCCCGCGCCGACACCCCGTCACGCACCGAATTCGGTGAGGGCTACATCATCACCGCCGCCGGACTCGACTGGTTCTGGAACCACTACCTGCGAACCGCCGAGGACGCCGACAATCCCCACGCCACACCGTCGAAGACACCCTCACTCGCCGGGTTGCCCCCGGCCCTCATCCTGACCATGGAATACGAGGTCGCCCGCGACGAGGCCGAGGCCTACGGCGAGCAACTCGCCGACGCCGGTGTCCCGGCTGACATCATCCGCTTCGACGGGCTCGTGCACGGCGTGTACTGGACCTCCGGCGCGATCCCCCGCGCCACCGAGATCCGTTCCGCGGTCGCCGAATACCTCAGAATGCAATTCGGCCGACAACCCGTCTCCGACCTCAGCGCCACCCACTGACGGCATCCGACTCCCAACCCGGCGCACACGCCGCGCATCCACCGCCGAAAGGAACCACCATGCCCGACCGCGATGACGCCACCGCGTCCCGCATCCGCACCATCGTCGAAGACCTCGAGCAACTACTGCTCGAGTTCATCCGCAAACAACAGATCACCCACTCCGAATACCGGGTGGCGACCGACCTGATCGTCGATTCCATCAAAACCGGGGAGGAAACTCTGCTCTTCGACGTCTTCTTCGAGGCCGAGGCAACCGATGTCGGCAACATCGACCGCGCGGGCAGCCCCGAGGCCATCGAGGGCCCGTTCTACCTTCCCGGCGCGCCGATGCTGACCGCGCCGTTGCACGTGATGCCGCAGCGGGAGGACGAAAAAGGCGAGCCCTTGCTCTTCCACGGCATCGTGCTCGGCGCCGACGGCCAACCGCTCGCCGGGGTCGAGGTCGACCTCTGGCACGCCGACGCCGACGGGCTGTACTCCAACATCCACCCGAACACACCGGATTTCAATCTGCGCGGGCGCTTCACCACCGAGGACGACGGCACCTTCCGCGTGCTCACAATCCTTCCCCCTCCCTACGAAATCCCCAAGGACGGCCCCACCGGAACGGTCCTGCGAGCACTCGGCCGGCACTTCTTCCGCCCAGCACACCTCCACGTCAAGCTGCGTCACCCCGACCATGAGGAAATGACCAGCCAGCTGTACTTCCAAGGAGGGGAGTACCTCGACGACGATGTCGCCAACGGCGTGCGAGAGGGCCTGGTGATCACACTGCACACCGTCGACGACCCCGCCCGGCTCGCCGAGAACGGCCTGAACCGTCCGTACACCGACGCCCGCTACGACTTCGTACTCGTGTCGGCGAGCGCAGCCTGAAAGCCGACACACACGACGCGATCATCGCGACGATCGAGACGTCCTCGACATCCCGATCCATCGCCCGCCCAAGCTCTCGGGAGTTGCGTCGATAGACGCGCATCGATGAACCACGCTGGAGAATCTACTCACTGATGGCTGGGGTGGAGGTCACCGAAACCGCGAGGCGGCCATCACCCTTGGCGCTCTGGCCGTAAGAATCAGCTAGGCCATCACACCAACTGCGGACTGCTTCGCAGTCCAGAACAATTCTGAGGAGAGATTGATGAGAGCGGCAGTGGTGCACAGTTGGGGAGTGGTGCACCGTTGGGGCGATGCCGACCTGGCCGAGGCACTCGGGTGCCTCGTGCCGGGTGGTCGGATCGCCGTATACGGCTCCAGTGCGGGCCGAACGGCGACGTTCGAGGTGCCGATGCTCTACTTCGGGCAGTTCACCATCCTCGGTACCACGCTGGGGAGCCCGACGGATTTCGGGCAGATGCTTCAATTCGTCGAGAAGCACCGGATTCGGCCGGTAATCGACTCGACGTGGGCTCTCGATGATGTCGTCGCAGCCCACCAGCATCTCAAGTCCCGCCGCCACCTCTCGCGATTCCGAAGTGCACACCGACCTTCTCGCTGGCGTCCGCACCGGCAAACCGCCGGCTTGATCTTGTGCCGGGCCAGGCCGGTACAGGTGCGGTAGCGCTTCGACCATCAATCCGTGGGTCGGGGTCAGTCGATGTGGGGAAGGGGAAGGTCTTGTTCGGCCCAGGCGGCCATGGTGGCCAGCACGACCTCGAGTCGTGCGCCTGCCGGGGTGAGTTCGTACACCACGCGGGGTGGGATCTCCGCGTAGGCGGTGCGGGTCACCAGCCCTGTTGTTACGAATCGCTGGAGCCGTGAGGAGAGGGTTTTCGGGCTGATCCCCGGTAGTCCGGTGCGCAGCTCGGTGAAGCGTTTCGGGCCGGTCAGCAAGTCCCGCACGATGAGCGTCGCCCAGGGCCCGTCCAGCACGGTCAGGAACCGGGCGACCGGACATTCCGGCAAGGTGTGTTCCGGATCACACATGCAATCCCCTTTGGTTCATTTGAGGGAACCGATTCCGTCAGGGAACTATAGCTTGCGTCAGCCCCACACCACAAAACTGGAGGACCTCATGACCAAGATCGGTAGGGCCAACACGTCAAGCGAGATGGTGCGCTCGGCCACGACCACCGCGTTGCGGGTCGCCGCGCGCAACTTGGAGCTCTATGACACCGGTAACGTCGCCGGGGTGGACGAGGTGTTCACCCCGGATCTGATCGACCACAACGCAGTTGCCGGTGCCGCCTCGGCGATCGACGGCATGCGAGCCCTGGTCACCGCGGTGCGCGACGGATTCACCGATACGCAGCATCGGATCCTGTTCCAGCAGGAGCTTTCCGGCGGTTGGGTGGTCATTCACTGGCAGATGACCGGGACCCACACCGGAGAAGCGTTCGGGTTCGCCGCCAGCGGCAACCCGGTCGCGATCAACGGCACCGACATCGTCCGCGTTGTCGACGGCAAGATCACCGAGATCTACCACGTCGAGGAACTGCTCAAGTTGACCCAACAGATCAGCACCGGCGCCCAGCCGGCGTAAAGATCGAGATCCTCCCGGGCAACTCCTGCCGCGATACCGAAAATCGGCAAACGCCGCCTCGACGGTGTGCGTGCCGATTTCGGGCACCGGGCCACACTCGGCAGATACGGAGCGGTGTCCGACAGTGTCCAGCACGGTGCGGCCGTCGCGAACAAGGGTGGGTGTCTGCGGCAGCGCGTCGCGTTGGGCAGACGTGCGGGTGTCGAGTGACTCGACCAGGGTCTGCAATTCGTCACCGGGCCCGTCGAATCCTTCAGCCGGTTCGGTGATCAGGGTTCGGAGATCGTCAGGGGAACGCTCCGTGTCAACCCATCCACGTTCTCGAGGATGTCCTCGACCGGGTAGTCAATGTCGTCTGTGCCTGTTCTACAACGGCGCCGTCCTCGAGGTATGGCCCCTCGTCCGAATCCGGGTCGGAGGTCGATGTACTGCTCGCCGATCGCCGAGCTACTGGCAACGACGGTGTACTGGCAGACGAAATCTGAAGCGCCGTGTCGTCGAGCAGCAACTGAACGTCCACCCCGCGGTCCGCCAACGTGACACTCCCGACACGGCCGACGGAAACGCCCAGGACGTCACTTCGGCGCCCGCGAAGATGGCCGTCCGAGTCGACGAACTGTGCAGTGACGGAGAACCGCCCGAACCCCAGAGGGTTGTCGATCCGCACTTTAGCCCGAAGTTACTGCTATGAGAACGAGCGAACCCCCGGTTGAGCTGGGGGTTCGTTGTTTTCGGTTGTGGTTGTTCTGGCTACCTGACCGTGT
>NZ_JBHXWI010000106.1:0-24108 GCF_042671975.1 Rhodococcus sp. NPDC127593
GGCAAGCTGCCGTACATCGTCGACAGCGACGGAACCAAAGTCGGCGACTCCAACACGATCATCGCCTACCTGAAGGACAAGTACGGCGACAAGCTCGATGCGGATCTGAGCAAGCAGGAGCTTGCCCTGGCTCTCGCCTTCAACCGGTTGATCGAGGAGCACCTGTACTGGAGCGGCATCATCCAGCCGCGCTGGCGTGAGGACAGCGGGTGGGAGACCTACATCCCGTACATCGTTCAGGGCGCCGAGGTGACCCCGGAGATGCGCGAAGGCCTGGACGGGTTCCGGGGCCGGATCCTCACCGAGTTCGACGGCCAGGGTATGGGCCGGCGTAGCGCGGAGGTCGTCGTCGAGTTCTTCCGGGCGGACATCGATGCTCTGTCCGACTTCCTGGCCGACAAGGACTTCTTCCTCGGCGACAAGCTGCATTCGATCGACGCCTCGGTGTACTCGACGCTGCGGCACATCGCCGACCAGCCGCAGCAGTGGCTCGGATCCGGATACGTCCAGTCCAAGGCGAACCTCGTGGACTACCTGGACCGCATCCGCAAGCAGTACGACATCTAACCCGCCGGTAATCGACTCTCTTGGAGCATCGTTCGATGATTGACCTCTACTACTACACAAGCCCCAACGTGCGGAAGGTGCTCATCGCGCTGGAGGAATTGGGACTTGACTACCAGATCGTCTGGACCGACATCAGTGAGGGCGATCAGTTCGAATCGGAGTACGTCGAGATCAATCCGAACAGCAAAGTGCCGGCCATCGTGGATCACGATGGCCCCGGTGGCCGGCACTTGGCGATCTTCGAATCCGGTGCCATCCTGCTCTACCTGGCGGAGAAGACCGGTCGCCTCCTTCCCGAGGATCCGATCGCCCGCCAGGAAGTGTTGTGCTGGCTGTTCTGGCAGGTGGCCAACCAGGGACCGATGGCAGGACAGGCCGCCCACTTCGTCTCGCATGCCCCGAAGCAGGGAATCGACAACCCGTACGCCCGAAACCGCTACGCGGGCGAGGTGGCCCGCCTCTACCGCGTCATGGATGACCGGCTACGTGATCGCGAGTACCTCGCCGGCGAGTACTCGATCGCGGACATCGCGACCTTCCCGTGGACTCGGGTGGCCGCCGGGCACGGGGTCGATGTCTCCGACTACCCCAACGTCAAAGCGTGGGCCGACCGTATTTCTGCCCGACCCGCAGCCAAGGTCCGGATCTCCGACCCGCGCGAGGAGAAGGCCCGAAACCACGTCTACAGCGCGGAACAGTTCAAGACCCTCTTCCGCCCGGAAGGAAGTCAACCATGAGTATCACCGCAGATTCTCTGTCCAACAGCACCCCACCTGGGCTGACCATCGACGGAGAGATCACGACCACCGCAGCGGTGATCCCCGTGATCAACCCCGCCACCGAGTCGGCCTTCGTCGAGGTTCCGGACGCCGGAGTCGAGCACCTGGACTCCGCGGTCTCTGCCGCTCGGCGCGCCGCCGAGCACTGGGCTACGCACGACCTCCCCTTCAGACAAGGCATCGTCCTTCGCCTGGTCGACCACGTGCGTGCCAACATCGACGAACTGGCCCGTCTGGTGACCCTCGAACAGGGAAAACCCTTGGCGAAGGCCGCCGGCGAGATCGAATCGGGTCTGCGCGGTCTCGAGCGGTATGCGAGCTGGGACATTCCTGTCGAGGTCATCCGGGACAACGACGACGAGCTGATCGAGGTGCACCGTGCACCGGTCGGAGTCGTCGGGGGCATCACCGCCTGGAACTATCCCCTCCTGCTGGCGCTGTGGAAGATCGGCCCCGCCCTGATTACCGGCAACCCGATCATCGTCAAACCCTCACCCCTGACCCCGGTGGCCACGTTGCGCCTGGGTGAGCTCGCGCAACAGATCCTCCCCCCGGGTGTGCTGCAGGTGCTCAGCGGCGGCGACGATCTCGGCCGGGCGATGACTGCTCACACCGGGATCGACAAGATCACGTTCACGGGGTCCGAACGCGCGGGGAAGTCGATCATGGCGGGCGCCGGCGCGACCCTCAAGCGCCTGACCCTCGAACTCGGTGGCAACGATCCCGGCATCGTCCTCGACGACGTCGACGTAGCGTCGATCGCGGCGGATCTGTACTGGGGTGCCCTGTCGAACTGTGGTCAGGTCTGTGCGGGCCTCAAGCGCCTCTACGTGCCCCAGCACCTCGCCCCCGCGATCGAAGAAGCTCTGGCCGAGGTCGCCAAGGGGGTGAAGGTGGGCAACGGGCTCGACGACGGCGTCGACATGGGCCCGGTCCAGAACGCCGTCCAGTTCGCCAAGGTGCGTGGCTATGTCGATGATGCGGCCCACCGCGGCGCCGACGTGTACTTCCGCGGTGAGGTGCCCGAGGGCCCCGGTTACTTCCACCCGGTCACCTTGGTGCGTGGGGTCGACGACTCCGTGCCCCTGGTTCGCGAGGAACAGTTCGGCCCGGTCCTGCCGATCCTGACCTACACCGACATCGATGATGTGATCACGCGCGCCAACGACTCCGAACTCGCGCTCGGCGCCTCGGTGTGGTCCTCCGACGAACAGCGCGCGACCGAGGTCGCCGAACGGGTCGACGCGGGCACGGTCTGGGTGAACCAGCATCCGATGCTCTCCTCCGATGTGCCGTTCGGTGGCGTCAAGCAGTCCGGCCTCGGCGTCGAACAGTCCATCCACGGTGTCCTCGAGTACACCAACTACCGAGTGCTGCGGGTCAAACGATGACCGCTGAACGGAACCATCCAGAAGACCACCGCTCATACCGTCACAATGGAAGGCGCACAATATGTTACTGAACCGGGACGATTGGTACGACATCTCGCGAGACCTCGACTGGGAACTGAGCTACGTCGATCCGGCGGTGGCGTTCCCGACGAGTTGGAGCGGTGCGGGGGACGTACCGAAGGAGGCCTGGGACAAGTGGGACGAACCGTTCCGGGTGTCGTACCGCGACTACGTCCGGATCCAGCGTGAGAAGGAGTCGGGCGTCAAGGCCGTCAGCAGCGCCCTGGTGCGTTCCGGCACCTACGAGAAGCTCGACCCTGCGCACGTCGCCACGACGCACCTACACATGGGCACCACGTGCATGGTCGAGCACATGGCGGTCACCATGCAGAGCCGATTCTGCCGGTTCGCGCCGACCCCGCGCTGGCGCAATCTCGGGGTCTTCGGGATGCTCGACGAGACCCGCCACGCCCAGCTCGATCTGCGTTTCTCCCACGATCTGCTCAAGCAGGATCCGCGTTTCGACTGGTCGCAGAAGGCGTTCCACACCAAGGAGTGGGGTGTCCTGGCGGTGAAGAACTTCTTCGACGATGCGATGCTCAACGCCGACTGCGTCGAGGCCGCGCTGGCGACGAGCCTGACCGTCGAACACGGATTCACCAACGTCCAGTTCGTCGCATTGGCCGCCGACGCCATGGCTGCCGGCGACATCAACTGGTCGAACCTGTTGTCCTCCATCCAAACCGATGAGGCACGCCACGCTCAGCAGGGTTTCCCCACCCTGTCGATCCTGATGGAGCACGACCCCGCCCGCGCGCAGAAGGCACTCGATGTCGCCTTCTGGCGGTCCACCCGGCTGTTCCAGACGTTGACCGGGCCGGCGATGGACTACTACACACCCCTAGATCAGCGCAAGATGAGCTTCAAGGAATTCATGCTCGAGTGGATCGTCAACCACCACGAACGGATCCTCGAGGACTACGGGCTGAAGAAGCCCTGGTATTGGGACCAGTTCATGTACTCGCTCGAGAACGGCCATCACGCCATGCATCTGGGAACCTGGTTCTGGCGCCCCACGCTGTTCTGGAAGCCGAATGCCGGCGTCTCCAAGGACGAACGGGAATGGCTGCGGGAGAAGTACCCCACTTGGGAAGAGAACTATGGTGTGATGTGGGACGAGATCATCAAGAACGTCAACGATGATCGGATCGAGGACACTCTGCCGGACACGTTGCCGGCGCTGTGCAACCTCACCCAGCTCCCGTTGGGATCTGCGTTCTCCCGGCACGATCTCGCCGACCACAGCCTGATCTACAAGGGCCGGCTCTACCACTTCGATTCCGAGATCTCCAAGTGGTGCTTCGAGCAGGACCCCGAGCGTTACGCCGGCCACCAGAGCTTCATCGACCGTTTCATCGACGGACAGATTCTCCCGGCCGACCTCGCCGGCGGGCTGCTCTACATGGGTCTGACCCCGGACGTGATGGGAGACGACGTGTACGACTACGCCTGGGCGAAGGACTACCTCCCGTCGAAGCCCGCACTGGTGGAGGAATCCGTTGAACGCGAACCGATCTCGATCTGAGACCCGACTTCACTTGATTGCCAAGGAGAACTGACATGGCACCCTTTCCCATCACCGGCCGTTTCGTCGGCGATTTCGTCCCACTCCTCGTGGCCGTGGACACCGACGACACCTGGGATCAGATCGCCCGCAAGGTCGCGGCGCATGCGGTGGGCCGGCGGGTCCCGAAACCTGAGGTGAGCCCCGGATTCGAGGCGCTCGTGGACGGCACCGTGATGACTTCCGACGCCACCCTCGGTGAGCTACTCGGCACCCGCACGATCCCACCGCTGCAATGGGTCGACGTCCGCTTCCGAGAGCAGGTGAGTTCCGATGGCTGACGCACCCGGCAACGACTTCGTCGACCTGGTCGCCGAGGACGAACTGTGGGACGACGAGATGGAATCGTTCGACGTCGGAGACGACGAAGTGCTCTTGGTGAAGGTGAACGGTGAGGTCCGCGCGTACGACGGAATCTGCCCACACCAGAGCATCTCGCTGGTCGAGGGGGAATTCGAGAACGGTGTCGTCACCTGCCGCGCACACGAGTGGCAGTTCGACGCGCTGACCGGTTCCGGGGTCAATCCCCGAGACACCTGTCTGCACAAGCACGACGTCCGAATCGTGGACGGTGTCATTCAAGTTCGCCTCAAGTCGCCGGCCGCGGCGCATCACTGACCGTAGGAGTTCACACTCATGACCATTGTCGACATGGATGCCTCGGACGAGTCGTCCCCCGACCTTGTGGGTCCGGTCATCCGGGCCGGCAACCTTGCGGAGGCGGTGATCGATGCGATCGAGGAGGACAACCCGGGACAGGACGTGCTGGTACTCGACCGCGAGGACTATGTCCGCATCCACACACGCGGAGCGTGCCGCCTGACGCAGTCGAGCTTGGAAAAGCACTTCGGCCAGAGTTATCAGCTGGCCGCGCTCGAGATCGACATGCCCTCGTTCAAGGGGCGCCTCAAGACTCGCACCGATGAATACGTCTGGTTCTACCAGAACTCCGGACAGGAGAAGTCATGACCAACAAGACACCGCGGTCCCGTTCGCGCGGGCTCAAGACCTGGAGTGCGTTCGGCAATCTCGGGCGACGGCCCACCGAATACGAAGTTCTCACGCACAACATGAACCACACCACCGGGCCCGTGCCACTCGAAATGGGACCAGACGTTCACGGAAACGTGTGGCTGCGCGAGCACCGCGACTCGATGAAATTGACGGTCGCCGACTGGGATAGCTTCCGGGATCCCGATACCGTCACCTACGGCAGTTATGTTGCCGACCAGGACGATCAGGAGACCTACGTCGAGGGTTTGATCGCCCAGTTCGACGGCGAAGGCTCCGACGAGACGCTTTCCGATGAGGCACTGACCCTGCTGGTGCGGGCCCTGACCCCGACGCGGTACGTCGCGCACAGCCAGCAGATGCTGTCCGCCTACGTCCAGCAGCTCGCGATCAGCAGCTATATCGGCAACTGTGCCGCTTTCCAGACCGCGGACCAGCTCCGCCGGGTGCAGCTCACCGCGTACCGCACCACCCAGCTGCAGCTGACGCATCCCGAACGCGGCTTCGGCACCGCGGAGAAGGAATTCTGGACCGAGCGCCCCGACTGGCAGCCGATTCGGGCCGCATTCGAATGGGCCCTCGTGGAATTCGATTGGGACCGAGCATTCGTCGCGACCAATCTGGTGACCAAGGCGATTGCGGATCAGCTCTTCCTCGTCCAGCTCCGGCACCAAACCGCCCGGGTCGGAGCACGATTGGACTCGCTGATTCTGGAGAACCTCTGGCGTGACAGCCTGCGGAGTCAGCGCTGGTCGGTGGCACTGGTCGAATTTCTCGTCGCGGCTGACGCCGGCAATCTGGATGTGCTTCAGGGTCATTTGAGTGAATGGGCCGCACGCGGGAACGAGATGATCGAGGCCGGCGCGCGGATCGTCGCGTCACCCAGCGGAGCGTCCGCGGACGAGATTTCCGCCGCGGTCCGCCAGGACTGGCACTCGTTCCTCGACCTCGTCGGTCTGCGGGCCGAATCCGATTGAGATCTGAGACCATGACTGTCACAGTGAACTTCAGTGGGCACGAGGGACCGGTGACGTGCGGGCCCGAAGAGACACTTCTTCGGGCCGGCCTCCGGGCCGGACTGGCCCTGCCCTACGAATGCGCCAGCGGTGGATGCGGCAGTTGCCGCGCGCAACTCGTGGACGGGGAGGTCAAGACCCTCTGGCCCGACGCCTCCGGGCTCTCCGAACGTGATCGCCGACGCGGCAATCGGATCCTGATGTGCCAGTCGATTCCCACGGCCAACTGCACAATCAAGGCACCGATACTCGACGGGCCGACGGTGAGCCGAGAGGCAGTGCCCGAGCGTGTGACTTCCCGACTCCTGGGCCGGGAAGCGCTGACCCCCGACACCGCTCTCTTCACCCTCGACTTCAGCTCACCCATCGACTTCTTGCCAGGGCAGTTCATGCTCCTGGAATCACCGGACGGCGTTCGGCGGGCCTACTCGATGGCGCACCCCGCCGACGGGGCCGGTTCCACCACCGTGGAATTCATCATCCGCGCCAAGCCCGGCGGGGCGGCATCGAGTTGGCTCTTCGATAAAGTCCAGGTGGGCGAGGACATTCTGGTCGAAGGACCGTATGGGCGTGCATACGCACAACCGGGGTCCGAGCGTCCCGCGGTGTGTATTGCGGGCGGCACCGGGCTGGCACCGATCCTCGCGATCACCGAGGAACTTCTCGTCGAGAACCGGGCGCGGCGGGTGGACCTGTACATCGGTGCACGTATGGCCGGGGACATCGTTCTCCTCGATCGGCTCGCCCGCTTGAACGAACTCGGTGCCCGTGTCGCCGTCTCGGTCGAAGATCCCGTCCTCGCTGGCAACGAGCCGGCTGGATGGGACGTGTTTGACGATTCCCGGGTAGGGCGGGTGATCGACCACGTCGCCGAAGACTGGACCGATCTCAGTGATCACGACATCTATCTCGCCGGCCCTGCCGGACTGGTCGACGCGGCGTTGCGAGCGCTGGTGCGCGAGCGTGGGGCCTCCGCGGACCGGCTGTTCTTCGACCGTTTCATCGCCTGAACGCAGTACCCCTCTCGAACTCGGAAGGATCCATCATGTTGCTGGAAACCATCGAACTACCGACCGATGAGCACTACGCACGTAACCTCATCGACGGAAGGTGGGTGTTTCCGGCCGCGCCTTACGAGTACGAGATCCGGAACCCCTCCGACAGCACGATCACCGCGGTTGTGCCCCTCTCGTCGCGATTCGACGTCGATCGGGCGATCTCGGCCGCCGGTGACGCGCTGTCGGGGCCCTGGTCCGAGCTACACACCCGGGACCAGCTGCTGGCTCTGTTGCTGCACCGGCTCGCCGAGGCGGCACCCGAGCTGGCACGCCTGCAATCGACCGAGACAGGTCTCGGATACGCCGATTCCCTCGCCACTATCGAATCGACATTGAGGATCGCTCGCGCGATCCTTACCCGAGAGGTCCTGCACCCGAGGCTCACACCCGCAGGCATCTCCGGGCACGTACTGTCGTGGGGGGCACCGTTCTCGGAGATGCTGCTGAATGTCTTCCCGGCACTGGCCGCCGGAAACACCGTAGTGGTCAAGCCGTCGCTGCGCGGTCCCTTGTCACCGGTGGCGTTCGCGTTCATTGCAGACCAGCTGGGATTTCCCGCCGGCGTTCTCAACATCGTGCAGGGCACCGGCGTCGACGTGGGCGCCGCACTCATCAGCAGTACCGCACTCCAGACGCTGCACGTGCGGGCGAACGAGTCCACCCTGAGCCGGGCCAGCCGAGCTGAACGCCGGACACACGTGCCCCTGCGAACCCTGGCCGGCGGCGGCAACGCCGCGATCGTCTACCCCGGCCTCGCGAATGACAAATTCGCGACGATGGCCTCCCACATCGCCGAAGCAGTTCGGGTCCACAACGCCGGCGGACCGTTCGGTCTACACACCGTCGCGGTGCACCGGGACGTCGCCAAGAATGCCATCGCTGCGGTTCTCTGCCAGCTGACCCTCTTCAACAATCGTGCCGCTCCCCTGCCCAGCGAACCCGTCCGGTGGCGGGCCTTCGATCGGATCGACGAGTTGGACGCCGGCGGCGGGCGGGTACTGCTGGGGGGAACGATTCCCGATGACATCAGGCATCGAATGGGGTGGCGGCTGCCCACCACGGTCGTCGACCTCGGCGACGCAACGTCGAAGGCCGCGGCAAAGGCACTGGCCCACTCCCGTGAACCACTGGGACCCGTGCTCACCATCGTCCATTGGGACACCCTCGCCGACCTCGACAGGGTATTCGACGCTCGGCGCCATCGTGACGGCTACGCATCGATCTGGGGGGACGACTCCACAGACGACCGCACCCGGTTCGGTGTCGCTGCCCGCGAACAGGGACCGCAAAGTGCCATGTACAGCGGCCTGGTACCGGCCGCATGGACAGGGGAGTCGACACATCGCACTATCGGCGAGGTGGCGTCATGAGCGGGCCGCCAGTGCTTGACGACCCGCAGGCCCGGTCTGGGCTTCGGTTGGACTTCGTGTTCATCACCGATCCCCTTGCCGGACTGGCACCCGCGCACGACACCACCATCGCTTTGATGGAGGAAGTGCAGTTGGCCGGCCATCGCGTGTTGACCACGACGATCGGCGAGCTCGGCATCGATCGAGGGCGCGTATTCGCCCGATGCCGGGAGGTGACGTTACGCCCAGCGGTCTTGAGCGAAGACAAGTGGATCGCCGACACCGACTGGTACACCAGTGGCGCATCCCGCCGCCTCCCTCTCGACGAGGTATCGGCGATCTTCATGCGGACCGACCCTCCGGTCGACAGCAACTATCTTCGTGCCACCTTCATCCTCGACTTGGTCGATCCCACCAAGACGCTGCTGATCAACTCCCCTGCTGGGCTCCGCGACGCGAACGAGAAGTTGTTCGCCCTGCGGATGCCCGAACTGGGTCCCCCCACCCTCGTCTCCGCGGACAGAGACGAAATAGTCGAAGCCGTACATTCCTGGGGAACAGCAGTTCTCAAACCCACCGACGGCATGGCCGGCCGGGGCATCATGCTCCTGCGACCGCATGACCCGAACCTGCACTCGATACTCGACACCGCCACCGTCCGCGGTGACCAGCACGTAGTCGTCCAGCAGTACATTCCGGAGGCGGAGACAGCGGGAGACCGTCGCGTGATCGTCCTCGACGGACAGCCGATCGGATCCGTCCGCCGCATCGTCGACACCGGCGGCGCCGGCGATGAATTCCGGTGCAACATGGCCACCGGTGCACGCGTCGTGCGCGACACCGTGACCGCCCGCGACCGTGAAATCTGCAACACACTCGGACCCGAGCTCGTCAGGCGTGGACTCGTGTTCGTCGGACTCGACATCATCGGAGACAGGCTCACCGAAGTGAACGTCACCAGCCCCACAGGAATCCGCGAGATCGATGCGCTCAGCGGAACCCACCTGGCCGCCGACACGATCGAATGGGCGGTCGCCCGATGCACAACCATGACGGAGATGCGATGAGCACGGCGATCCCACCGAAACAGCGCGAGCACATCGTCGTCATCGGCGCCGACGCCGCAGGTATGAGCGCGGCCCATCAAGCGCTGCGCAGCGCGAAAGCCGCGGGACGCGACGTCGACGTAATCGCGCTCGAGAAGACCTCCGACACCTCGTATTCTGCCTGCGGCATCCCATACCTGGTGTCCGGGACGGTCGGCACCGCCGACGAATTGAGCGCTCGCACGCCCGAAAAGCATCGGGCTATGGGGGTGGACCTCCGGATGAACGTCACCGCAACCCAGATCGACCTCGATACTCGCACGGTCACCTACGCCCACAACACCGGAGGTGAGGAGGAAGTTGTTCGATTCGACAAGCTTGTCCTCGCCACCGGTGCCCATCCGATCATCCCGGAGTGGGCGGTGACCGACGGGGGTGAACTGGTGGGAGGCGTGCACCCGGTCAAGGATCTCGATCATGCCCGGCACTGGCTCGATCTCGTCTCCCGCCGGTCACGCGATGGAGTAGCCATCCGCCGCCGCGCGGTGGTGGTGGGCGGCGGGTACATCGGCGTCGAAATGGCGGAAGCGATGGTGCAACGCGGATTCAGCACCACACTCCTGACCCGCAGTGCTGTGATGAGCAGCCTCGACTGCGATATGAGTGAGAGGGTGCGCGAGACCGTCCAAGCCGGCGGAGTCGACGTCGTCACGAACACCACGGTTGCCGATATCGACATCGACAGCGGCGACGGCCACGTTCGGTCGGTCACCGGCAGCAACGGGCAGGTCTACCCCACCGACGTCGTCGTCCTCGGACTCGGTGTGCGCCCGGCGACCGAACTCGGCGTGGCCGCCGGGTTGCCCATCGGCGAACGCGGTGGCTACTTGCCCAACGAGCGGCAAGAGGTCGCCGAGGGCGTCTGGGCCGCCGGGGACTGCTGCGAAGTCATCGACCGAATCCGGGGGCAGTACGTCCTGGCGCCCCTGGGCACCCACGCGAACAAGCAGGGGCGCATCTGTGGGTACAACACAGTTGGCGGATCGCACGAGTTCCCTGGTGTTCTAGGCACCGCCATTACCCGGTTCGTGTCCGCCGGCACTCACGTGGAGGTCGCCCGTACAGGCCTCGGGACTCGGGAGGCGACCGAGGCGGGGTACGACGTGGAGTCTCTGGTCACTGCCGGCGGCACGGCGAGTGGATATATGCCGGAGCGATCACCGATCGCCACCAAGATCATCGCCGACCGTCGTACGCGCCGGTTGCTCGGTGTGCAGATCGTGGGCGGGGCGCAGTCAGCCAAGAGGATCGACACTGCCGCCGCGGTACTGTGGGGCGAGATGAGCGTCGACGACCTTGCCGCGATGGATCTCTCGTATGCCCCACCGTTCGCCACGGTGTGGGAGGCAATTCAGCTCGCCGCCCGCCGATTGTCGGATCGGATGTGACCGCGCCGAACCAGCACCGACTCACGACGAAAGGCGCAGTTGTGAACAGTGTGACTGAGCCGATGCCGGTGGAAGACCTGCTCGTCGAACTGAACTGCTGGGCGGGTGTGAACGGGGCTCGGGAGGCGCGGGGGGTAACCGTCTGCCGGTTCGAGGAGCCGGGTCCGTATTCGTGGGAACCGGCCCACGGTGTCACCTTCGGTCTCGTCGCCCAGGGCCGACTGTCCGTGGACATCGATCGCACCGCTCACGGATGCGGTCCACTCGAGGGAATCGTCTTCACGGACCGTCTGTGCCCCGCGATCGAAGTAGTCGAGGCCTCCGCCGACCATCCCTTCCTCGCGATGTTTCTGCAGATCGACACGGCGATCATTCGTCGCATCTCGACGGATGTCTTGGTCAGCGATGCCGCGGCGGTGCCGATCACCCGGCGTGGCCGTCCGGGTGGCAATCAGTGCAGCGGCACCTTCCGTGTCGATGCACGACTACTCCACACAATTCTCCGGTTTCTTCGCGCCCTCGATGGCGAGTTGGACGAGCGAGTGCTCGCACCGATCTGTTTGCAGGAGATCGTGTATCGCTTGCTGCAGATCGTCAGCTGCCAGGATCCGCTCGAGGTGGCCTCACGCGAGTCCGACGTCGATCCTACGCGGTCGGCGATCGAGTACATCAGGTCTCACCTCACTGAATCGATGAGTGTGAGTGACATCGCGCGGGAGGTCCAGATGAGCGAGTCCGCGTTCGCGCACACCTTCCGTGCGACGATCGGCGTCAGTCCCTACCAGTTCCTCAAATCCGAGCGACTGGCCGCTGCTCGACGCATGCTCATCACCGAATCCGGCATCAGTGTGAGCGAAGTTGCACGTGCCGTGGGCTATTCGAGCGCCTCCCACTTCATTACAGAGTTCAAGCGCCGGTACGCGGTCACACCCCGCGAATATGCGAGCGGGAAGTACTCCTACGCTGCGCTCGAGGTCCTCGACCGTCACGACCCCACCCACACGAGAACAGCAGAAATGGTGCACTCCCCCGCAGGCAACTGATACGCGAAGGCCCGGCGGATATCGCACCGTCGATCTGGCACCGCTACTCATCTCATACGACGCAATCCGTGCGGCACTGAATCCGGGCAGTCTTCCGAACTAAAAGGGTTGCTGCGGAGCTGCACTCAAATTCAAATTTCATGTCCCAGAACTGCCCCGACGTGACCGCCCGTGTCGGACAGCTCAACACCGTGCTCCCCCGCTTCCAGGGTCTCGTCAGCGGCAACGAGGAGAGCATCCAGTTGGCGGCCAGTATGCCCACCTCCCAAACGGCGTCGACGGCCCTGCCCTCTGGTTCCTCGTCCATGGAGCGGTCTTTGTAGCCGCCGGCGTGCTCGGACTGGCGCTGCACGAGCCGGGTCATACGCCCCAGCCGAATCCCCGCGAAAAGACACTCGCCGTCTCCTGAGAGGAGGGATTGGCTGGCGGAGTGGGGGTGAGTGCGCCCTTCCGCCGTCCCCCACTTCAATGCGCAGGGCGCGCGCTTGCGAGGTCTGGCATGAGTGATGGAGCTCCGTGCGCTGCTCGCGGCCCGGACTTTGTTGCTATTGGGTAACCCGGGTTGTCGCCTCGGTATGCGCTCCGTCACCTACGGGTGTGGCGGCCTGCGCAAGAAATTCTCCAGACGCCGGAAACGGTGGTCCTCGAGACGTGACGCCCTGGGAGTCCTCCCCTCGGGGCCGCAGCTGTGCGCACGCCGGAGTCCGTTGCACCGCCAGGTCAACTCGATCGCTCCTGGTCCCAGTACGAGTCGTCTGGATCGTCGTCTTCGAACAGCGGCCAGCCACCGAATGAGGCGCCGCTCAGAGTGAGAATCGCGGTGAAGAACTTCTCCAAGATGAACAAGGAAGTCTGCTTTCTGTCTCGCTCGAGACCATTTGTGTGCCTACGGGCAGGATGCGCCACCGAACGCGTACCAACGCGATGAATCATCGCCGTGCGCGGGAATTCCCGTGCCTCGACGCGGCCGCGAACAGGCGGCTACGCCGCATTGTTCGCAGGAGCTAGGACCGGCACGAGAACCGAGTGAACCCCTGTGACATTTAGCATCTGCCGGATCGGGCCGCCCTGGCAGAGCTGGGAGGACAGCACACGTTCGCGGCACCGCACGGGATTCACCGTCCTCGGATCGATCGGAATCCCAATCAGTATTTCCGCGGACGTCGCGCTGCGGCTCGCATCTACCAGCAACGACTCCTCGTCGACTGCCCGGATGGGCACGTCGCGTCGTCCTCGAACCGAGCCAACGGTCACTACGACGTAGTCGAGGCCACCCTGAGTGAAGGTGATCAATCGGCAGTGGCGGCCGGACACCACGAGCCTGACGTCAAGGCCGCGTTGCGGCAGATGGTCGGCCATATCACTTTGCGCCCGCGGCAGTCCCGGCGCCGACGACGCTCGAGAACACGAACCGATGACAGTTCGCCGTGAGGTCCAGCTGAAAAATTCGTCCGTCGCGTCCATTGGTCGCGCCTCTTCTGTAAATCCGATCGCCTTGTCGGGGTTGCACCCGATCCCAACTTGTGTTGTGGATCACATAATCATATGAGTGAAAAGATGGCTAGTCAATTATTCACTGGATACTCTTTCTTAGTCGTGAAATGTTTATCGAGAGGTTACCCCAGCCGGTCTACCCGGCGAAGCGATCAGGACGCCCACCGGTCGGATGCACTACGGACCACGCTCCACCAGCAGTCAGGTAACTGCTACGCCGCGAGGGATTCGGCCCGCTCAGTCGACAGTCATGAGGTGTATGGAGATGAAACGAGAATCAGAGTTGGTTGCGTCAGGCCTCGGCCGTGACGAGCCCCGATCATGCCGCCTATGGGATCTCATCCTCTATTCGGTGATCGTGATCGCAGTAGCGGTAGGCGTTGCGGCAGTGCTCACCAGCCAATGACCGAGTCGCATCGGAGTCACCGGTGGTGTGCCGCAGCAAGTTCTGGATGCCATGCCGTTCCGGCAATTCGTCAACAGCTCAGACGCCGAAGCTGAACCCCTCGGTGCGCGATTGCCCGGCGCGGGCACTGCAGCTCTACAGGATTGCGGCAGGTCCTGTGCGGAGCACGCGCAGGCGCACACTGGAACTGCCCCGATCAATGCAGATGACCGCAGGTCGCGCGACCACTTCCGCATACGACATCGACATTCCCACGCGGTCGATACAGGCCACGATCAGACAGACTGAAAGGAAATCAGCGGTGAACGACTCCGAAACGATCCCGGTCGGGCGTAAGGGCCGGGTCGGTACTGTCACACTGAACCGGACCAAGACGCTCAATGCCCCCAACTCGCCGATGCTCGCGGACATCATCACCGCGCTCGACGGCCTGGAGAACGACCCAGGGATCGGCGCCATCATCCTTACAGGCTCTGAGCGCGCCTTCGCCGCCGGCGCCGACATCAAGGAGATGTGGCCCCAAAGCTATGCACATGTATTCGCCGGCGACTTTCTCGCAGGTTGGGAACGGCCGGCAGCGGTACGCAAGCCGACCATCGCCGCCGTAGCCGGATGTGCCCATCGTGGCGGCCGCGAGGTGGCGATGATGTGCGACCTCGTTATCGCGGCTGACCGCGAGATTCGGCCAACCCGAGATCACTCTGGGGGGATCCCCGGTCTCGGCGGTTCACAGCGCCACACGCATGCGACCGGCAAGGCCAAGGCCATGGACCTACTACTGGCCGGGCGCACGATGGACGCGGCTGAGGCCGAGCGTGCCGGACTGATCGGTCGTATCATCCCCGCCGATCAACTCCTCGGCCAGGCGCAGAGCATCGCCGAGACGATCGCATCGATGTCGCGACCGGTCGCGATGATGGCGAAGGAAGCAGTCAAACGTTCGTTCGAGACCACTCTTGGCGAGGATTGCGCTACGAGCGGAGGGCTTTCGACTCGACGTTCTCACTCGACGATCAGAAGGAAGGCATGTCCGCGTTCATCGAGAAGCGCGACCCGACCTTCACCCACCACTGAGTGGATGTCGATGTCGGGGCCGTCGGACGTTCGCCACCTCCACTCGGCGACGCTCGTCCACGCATCTCACTGCGTGCCTCCACCCCGGTGTCGGCACCACCGAGTCCACGCGACGCCCTAAGAACCCGATTGTCACCACTCCGCGACCGTCGGCCCCTCAGCCGAAGGCTGATTCCACGATGACCCACCACACCGCCCGCGGTCACCTTGCAAAGGAAATCCAATGACCACCGACCACCACAGTGAGCACCCCACCGAGCAGCTGCTCCGCGAAATCACCGACGAGGAACGGGCGGAGTTCGCTGCCAACGGAGTCATCCGCCTCGAAGCAGTGATCCCTCCGGCGTGGATCGACTACCTCCGGACCGCCGTAGATCGGATGATGACGGACGTGCACAGTACGTCCCAGAACTACACGTCCGCAGGGCAACCCCGCTTCTTCTCCCAAGCGTTCCCGCGCTTCATCGACTCCGCGTTCAACAGCTGGGCTCTGCGCGGGCCGACCAAGGACATCGCCCGCCAGATGCACTCTTCGGCGCGATCATTGCGGTTCTTCTACGACCAGGTGTTCGCGCAGGAACCGGGATCAGGACAGGGTGCGCCCTTCCACCAGGACTATGCCTACCTCCCTGTCGACGGCGCTCAGTACTTCCGTATCTGGGTACCGCTCGACACCGTCACCACTGATAGCGGGGCGATCCACTATCTGAAAGGTTCACACCTTGGTCCCGTTTACCGGCCCCGCAGTTTCAGCGGAAATCCTGATGTTGCTGCGGTCTATCAGAGTTCACCCTTCCCCGAATCACCCGATTTCGACGCCGACTACGACCAGCATCAATGGTTCATTGGCGAGGCCGAGCCGGGCGATGCGTTACTGCACCACCCGAAGACCGTCCACGGATCGCGCGCCAACCATTCCAGTCGATCTCGCCGTGCCGTCACCACGATCTTCACAGGTGACCAGGTCGTGTGGGATCCGAGGCCGGGTACCAGCTTCGACCACCTTCCCAGTATCGGTGGGTCCTCAGTCCCGCCGATGACCCCCGGCACCCCCGATCGGCGGCGACCTGTTCCCTGTGGTGTGGCACGAAACCCCCCTTCACGATTGACAAGATGACGCCAGCATTATCGGCCGTTCCCAGGAAACACCATCCTGCCGCCGAACCCCTGATGCGGGCTCACCCATATTGGTGTCGTGTCAGTTGCCGATGACCGGCAGGATCAGCGCGATGCGCAATTTCTGGTCGATCGTTTGCCCGAGGGCGAGTGATCGGTCCAACAGGGGGGCGAGTGCTTGAACTTTCGCGTCGGCGTCCGCCAGGGTGTGCACGATTTGCCCCGCGGGAACGGCGGCGGCATTTGCCTGATCGGTTGCAGATGCACCTGCGTCGATGATGCCGCCGAGGGGGGCATCCGCGGACTTCAGGGCGTCACCGAGAGCCTGGAGTTGGGTGCCGAGATCCCCGAGGGTCTGGTCAGCGCGGGTGAGGGAGTCGAGCACTCCGATGACTTCCGGAAGGCCCTGGTTGATGGCGGCGTTGGCGGGAGGCAATTCCTTCGCCCCGGACAGTGCCTCGTTGGTGGTCTGGTCAACGGTTTTCGCTTGATTGACACCGTCTTTGAAGATGTCATTGGTGATGCTCAAGTCTCGTGTGACGATCAGAATGCCACATAAGAGTGCGATGGCGAATGCCAGGGCAATCGCCCAGGAGAGCCGAAACATAATGTGTGTTCTGCCTTTCACTCGTTGTGTGTCAGTTCCTGAGCCGTCCGAGCGTTACGGGGTGGGGGTGGTCGCGACGCCGAGAGGGGGGAGGTTCAGGGAGTTGACCGGGGGACCGACCACCGCGAGCAGCGGTCCGAGCTCCTGGATGTGCCGGGCTTCTTCCTCGACGTTCGCCAGCGTCGCGGCGATGGCGGTGGCCTTGGGGCCGAGCGTTCCCAAGGTGCCTTCGATCGTGGTCAGTCCCTGGTTGATGGCCTCTAGCTGCGTGGTGACCGAGCCGACGGCGGTCGACAGTCCCGCCACCGTCGGGCTCGCTTGGTTGGCGCGATCGGTCACGTTCGCGACGAGGTCAGGCAGTGGGGAGGCGATCGTGCTGACTGTGCCGGTGCTGGCATTGAGTGTCTTGGCCTGTCCCGTCAGCTCTCCGGCCTTGGTGGTCAGGCCTTCCAGGTCGTGTGCCAGCGGGTCCAACGCTTGAATATCGGAGGCCAGCCGGGCGTGTTTGGGGACGAGAATCGAGGTCAGTGTGTCGAACTGGCCGGCGGAATCGATGACCTCGAGACTCAGCTGCGACGGTCGCCCCAGCGGGTCGACCACATCGTCGAGTCCGGGAAGAAACCCATTGACGGCGCAGAGCAGCACAGCGGGCGCGAGCCCCAGCCCGAGCACGACCCCGAGCCATGCCTTCTTGGTGATCATCAGTTCCCTCCCGGTGCAGGAATGAAAGCGCCCTGTTCGGGAACCAGCGCGAGTTTGTTCGTCGTCCGCGTCAGCTCCGCGTTGAGTGCGTTCACGAGATCTATCGCAGTGGTGAGCTCGTTGTTCACGTCGCTCACGGTGGTGTTCGCGTCCGCCGAGATTTGATGCAGCGAAGCCGCCGAACCCTGCAACGTGGTGGCGACAGTCTCGAGCTGTCCTGCGATCTGGGTGTCGCCTTGCCCAGCGGCGAGCAACGCACGTGCGTCCGGCAGCAGCGCAGCCAGGTGATCGACGTCGGCGGCGGTGGCGACGTTGAGCTGGGCCAACACCCCCGCCAGCTCGTCGAGTTGCTTGTGTGCCGTGGCCGGGGCGGTGAGGTCCGCCCGTTGGGCGAAGTATTCGTTGGTCAGCCGGAAGTTGTCCACGATCGTGCGCGCGCTGTCCTGCACGAGCTGACCCTTGTGGATGGCCGCAAAGACCAGCCCGAACAGGACCACGGCCAGGACCGCGGCGAGGCGGCCCATCCATTCGGTGGCTACGGCGAACCCGGTGGAACTGGGTGTTGCTGTATTCGGTATGTCCATCCGGTGGGGCAGTACGCCCTTTCGGTAGGGCAGCGCCGATGCCGGGATATCGAGTCGCTGAAGTCCGGCCAGGCCTCGGCGGGGGTACGCCTCTGGCGGTAAGTCGGTGCCCTGCTGCATGTCACGTCCAGTCGAGAGTAGGTACAGATCGGTTGGAGCAGAGAAGGTGGTTTCAGCCCGGGAGCGGAAGCATTTCGTTGATGGTTTGCGCGGCAGCAACCGAACCCTGCAGGTCGCTGACAAGGCCCTGAACGATGACCAGCAGCTGCCGGCCCTGGTCGCCGAACGCTTCCGCTGACTCCACGAGCGGGAGCACGGTGTTCTGGACCTCGCCGAGGATGCCCTGGATGTTGGTCAATTGCTCGTTCGTCAGCTGCGCGCCGTCGGTGCTGCCGGCAAGCATCTGCGCGGCCGGGGTGATCGCTTCATCCAGCTTGGTCAGCAGCGGCCCGAGTGCGGCCGTAGCATCGAGTGCGGTTTGCGCGGTGTGAGTGAGTTCAGTCAGCTGCTGGAGCTGATTGGTCAGTCGGTCGTTGACGTCGACGATGCCCTGGGAGGCAGTGATGCTCGTTTCGTTGGCGCGTTGCTGGTTGTCGAGTCGGGTGTTCAGGTTGAACACGACGAAGGCGAGCAGGCCGAGAACCCCGACCGCGACGATCGACAGAACCAGGCGCGCCGGTCCGCCGCGGCGTCCGAAGAAAATCAAGGTACTTCTCCTACTTTCCAGACAGGTCGTTGGCGGATTCTTCCGCCGACAGGCGGGCGCTCTGGACCTTGGCGGCGGTTGAACGTGCGTCGGTGAGGATGGCGTCCAAGGTGGCGCGGTCGCCGGCGACCGCCGCGGTGGCGCCGTCGACCGGCGGCTGGAGTGAGCTGATGTGCTCGGTCAATGTGTCGAGCGAGGCGACGAGATCGGTCACGTTCGCGCCGGCGAGGTCGAGGGTCTTCTGCACGTCGCCCGTGATCTGGCCGGTGAGGGTGTTGAGTTCGGCGGTCACTGCCGCATCGGTGCTCAGGACACTCGCCAGTGATGCCTTCATCTTGTCGAGCGCGTCGAACGCGGCCAGCGTGACCTTCTCGTGCTCGACAATCTGATCCAGGGCCGGGTTGTAGTTGCCGGCGGACACCACCGCTTGGTCGAGCCGATAGGGCGTGGCCGTCAAGTCGTAGATCCGGGGATACAGGTATAACGCACCCACCGGAATCAGCGCGAGAACCAGGAGTACGCGCGCCACATTCGTTGTGGTCGAGGCGCGCCGCGGCGGCTCGGCGAATCCGCCTGGTGCGATCTCGTCGGGAGATACGATCGGCATGGTGGCCTCGCCATCGAGGGTGTGCCTGTTCCGGCTCGAAATCGCCGTCACGACTCGACAACCGAGACCAGCGCGATAGTGCGCAACGCCGTCAGCGTGTGTGTGAGAAGACCCTTCACCACAAGCTTGTGCGTGACGATTCCGCCGAGCACCTTCATCCCACGGTTGGTGAAGAAGCCCACCGGGATCAACCCGCCGGCTTTCATCGGCAACTGTGAAACGTCGAGGATCTGGTTCACGCTGGCACTGATGGTGACGCTCGGCCGACCCACGATGTCGTTGTATACAATTGCCTCGTCGGTGCCGAACACGATCGTGCAGGCGCTGTCGGTGTCGGTGCTGTAGATCGACACCGGCCGGGAGATCTTACGTGCGAACTTGACTCGGGACGGGAAGTTCTCGACGTTCTGCCCGAGCAGCATCCCGAGGATGCTGGCGACGCCGTTCGCATCGTCCCCGTCGTACAGGGTGACCGGGTATGTCTCGGATTCAACAGTGGTCATCGATCATGGCCTTTCACAGCAGGGTCAGCGATATGTCCTATCGGCCCTGCGCGGGACTCGCCTGGCGAACACGCGAGTCCCACACGGGCCGTTTGTCAGTGGGTCACACGTCCCAGTCCGTGGGCACCTGACCCCACGACAACAGGAAATTGTTGAAGGCTCCAGCATTCTCGATGGCCGCCGACATCGGCCCCTTGGCGAATTTGACCTTTCCGGCCAGCAGCAGTTTTCCGCCCTCGGCGTCGCCCTCGGCCGCGCGCTGCCACGTCTCGAGCGTCCCGTTGATCTTCAACCACAGGTCGCTCTCGTCGAACTTGCGGATCGTCCAGGAGATGATCCTGGCCTTCTCCCACTCGATATGGCAAGCCACATCGTCTTTACCGATTGTGCCGAATTCCATGCGATTGGTGAACGAATCGGGGTCCTTGAAGCCCTTGTACACCTCCGGGTTCGCGTTGGCAGCCTCGAGCGCCAGTTCACACCACTCCTGCGAGAAAAACTTCAGCTTGTCGCTCATCGGTTCGACTCCTGTTCAGTCAATCTGTCTCAAAAGAACTGTGCAGATGCACATTTCACTAGACTGGAGGGCGCCTCGGTACTAGCTCACATCTCGCCACGACATCGCCGAGTGACACCGCTCACATCCGCAATTACCGTAGGCATTGATTTTTCACTCGTCAATTACTGATTTCTGTCTGCTTTTCCGACATGAAAGATCATGACAAGGATCCCGATCGGGGCCATCACCGGACTACCTGCATTTCGGGAACACATTCGCGCTCGCTGATTCGTCACCTGCCAACGAAGAAGCGCCGTGTTTCCAACCCCCCAGATTCGAGCTCGTGTCATGAGCCTGATCGGCCCCTCCACGCCGCGCCGTGACATGTGCGGCGGGCCGCAGCCTGTCGCGTACCCGCGCGCTGATCGCTGCGGTCGTCAACTGGTAGCGGGATCCTGCTGATTGGTTTCGCATTCGACCGTTAATCACCACCTCGGTCCCGCGAACGCCTCACCAGGTGTGTAATCCGAGGGAAACACCCGGATAGAGCCGACTACGTCCGCGAAACGGAACCCGGCAGGATCCATCCGGCCCTATCGATGAGGTGAGATTGACGATGTCCTCGTGCTGATCGCCGTCACCGGCGCCGACCGAAGGCCACTTGTCCTGCGTCATCGGCACTCGCTCAGCCCTGGCACACCGCTCCCGTCACCACGATCAGCGTGAATTCGTCCGGGGGGAAGTGGGGACGACATCACGCACCAATCCGAACGAAGACAAAGGTCACCGATTGTCGTGGATCCCCTGACGATTTCACTGGTCCGATCAAGCTTCAAATCTATCGGAGCGATCCCTGAAGGCGAGGACAAGTTCGCACGTTCCTTCTACGCCATTCTGTTTGCCACTCATCCCGAGACCCGCCAGCACTTCCCGGCAGCCATGGACACGCAACGCGATCGACTGATGCAGGCGATCAGCTACGTCATCGACCAACTCGAGGCAGCGGAATCCGTACTCCCCCTGCTAGCCCAACTCGGACGAGATCACCGCAAATACGGAGTCACAGAGGAGCACTACACCGCCGTCGGCGAGGCACTCGTCGCCGCGCTGGCCAACCTTGCCGGACCTGAACTCTGGACCGACGAGACGGACCACGCGTGGCGTCTGACGATCGCACTTATCGCCTCGATCATGACCGAGGCCGCCAACTCCGACGAGGGACCTCCGACACGTGTGGGCATGGTGATCGAACATCGCCGAGTACTCGACGACCTCGCCATCGTGCGTCTGGAACTCGACCACACGATGTCGTACGAACCGGGACAGTATGTCAGCGTGCAGGTACCCAGGCGTCCCAGAATGTGGCGCTACCTGTCGTTGGCAACGCCACCCACACCGGACCGGATCGTCGAGTTCCATGTCCGACGAGTATCCGGTGGCTGGGTGAGTCCCGCGATCGTAGGAGAGTCACAGATCGGCGACACCTGGCTGATCGGATCACCACTCGGTTCCCTCGGTATGTGGCGCGAACCTCGCCGAAGTCGGCTGATGATCGGCGAAGGAACCGGAATCGCTCCTTTGCGAGCGCAGTTGATGGACACCGCACAGCTTGACGGCAACCCTCGGACGCATCTGTTTGTCGGCGGCACCTACCCCTGTGACCTGTATGACCTCGACACGCTGTGGGCATTGACGCGGACGAATCCGCAGCTGACCGTCATCCCGGTAACCGAGTACAGCGACAATCCGTGGTGGGTCTCGAGAACGTCGCGGCCCTCGGGCGGTGTGCACGATCCACTCACCGGCCAGATGAGCCGTGTGGTCGCCGAATACGCGGACTGGACCGGTCACGACATCGAAGTCGTGGGATCACCGTCAATGATCCACACAACCAAGTATCGATTGATGGCCGCCGGAGTCGATGCCTGCCACATTCGCCATGACCCGCTGTACTGAGAGCCGGCGCCGCGAAGTCTTGAAGACCTCCACGTTGCGTGGATCTCACCGCTGAAGCAGCGAGCTCAGGACATCGACGGGTGTCGTGATGGTCGCCGGGACCGCGAACGGCTCAGTCGGAGAGTAGACCACGAGTCTCGCCAACAGAGTGCGCGCTACGGGTGGGGACTGGATGAACCGACGTCGACTCGAACGTGGCAGAGATGAAGCCAGGCGCTTCAGAAATCGACGTCGCGGGGCAGCGCGGTCACACATGCCGCCACGTCGGAGGTCCAGCCTGGCGGTGCGGGGTGCAGTACAGGTCGAGATGATCTTCGAAGGTGCCGAGGAGGTCGAGTATTCCGGGGTGCCCGCGTCGAGAACGGTGCGGGCAAGGCGGTGCTGCGCACAACGGACGATCGCGAGCCCGAGCTCACGTATGGCATCATCACGGCGGTCAGCCGCATAGAGCGCACAAGCTAGTAGCAACTGGTTACGCAGTTCCGCCCGGGGCCGTGCGTCCCGTCGTGCTTGGGTCAGCAGTTCAGTGGCCGAGCGTGATGGCTTGGTTGGCTCGGTCGGCGTCGGGATCGATGAGAAGAACCATCCGTCGGTGGATGCGCGCAGCCGGGTCACGTCCTCGGCGGTGAGGGCGAGACCTCGCAGATCCACCAGGAAGGACTGGGCTTCTTCGACGTCGAAACGCAAAGCGGTGGAATCGATCTCGACCAGCTCATCGCGCACCCCGTACGCGCTGAGGGGAAGCCCGGACTGGCTGCGGCTGGTTACCACCACCTGCAGGTGGTGGCAGCTGTTGGAGAGCAGGAAGTCGGTTGCCTTGATGGTGGTGGGATCGGTGACGCGGTGCCAGTCGTCGATGGTCACCCCAAGCAGTTCGCCACCGTCCTGAATGTCGTCGATCAGTGAGGTCGGTACGTACCGCTCGGCCTCGTCACCGTGCTCTTCCAGGACCTGTCCGAGCTCGTGGGCGAGGGCAGGCTGAACCATTCGGATCGCCTCGACCAGGTGCGAGGAACCAGACGACATTGTTGTCGTCCTGATCGATACTCAGCCACGCCACCGGCACGCCCTCACCGATCAGGTGCTCGCGCCACCGGCGGTGGGGTGCTCTTCCCGAAACCCGCCGGGGCATGGATCAGCACCAGGCGTCGGCACTCCCCGGCCGGAGCAGTTCGAGCAGCCGGGCCCGTGGAACGAGGGCCGAGGGCCGAGGGCCGAAGACACCTTCGTCCAATTCGGCATGACCCCCGCCCGGTTCACCGAGCGACGGTGGCACCTGGTGGCCCGCGCACCGTTCAGCGCTCGTCTCATCGAGTCCTTCGCTAACGCGTTCCTGCCCCCGGCGGCCTTATGAGCGCGACACATTCCGGACGAATCCCTCGCCTTCGCCGATGCCCATGCGGTACCTCATCTCGAGCTGGGTGCTCAGTCGGTGACGCCTTCTGCGTGAGCAGCGGCGGCGACTGCCTCCGCGACAGCGGGGGCGACGCGAGGATCGAGCGGGCTGGGAACGATCTTGTCT
>NZ_JBHXWI010000107.1:0-20812 GCF_042671975.1 Rhodococcus sp. NPDC127593
AGTCGTGCTCGATGAGGTGTTCGTGCCCGAGCATCGGGCGATTCCGTTCATGGACATTGTGACCGGCAACTACCGGACGGCGTCGCTGGCCGGTGACAGCTACTACAACCAGCCGTTCGTGCCGTTCATGTGCGCGATGTCGGTGGGGCCGGCGATCGGGCTGGGGCGTGCGGCGTTGCGTGCGTTCGAGGAGCGTGTGGGGTCCCGGGGTATCACCTACACCAATTATGCCCGGCAGGCGGATGCCCCGATCACGTATTTCCAGCTCGCTGAGGCGCGGATGAAGCTTGATCAGGCGAAGTTTCATGCGGACCGGATTACCGGTGCGGTCGATGAGCATGCCGCGTCCGGGGCGGCGTGGGAGATCGCCGAGCGGGTGCGGTGCCGGGCGGATATCGCTTGGGCGATCAAGCTCACGCGGGAGGCCTGCGAGATCGTCGAGCACGGTTCCGGTGCCAATGCGCTGCGGGGTTCGGACAAGCTCGGTTCGATCCTGCGGGACATCCGGACCATGTCGGTGCACTCGTTCCTGCTGCACTCGACCAACGCTGAGTTGTATGGGCGGATCCTCGCCGGTAACGAACCCGACGTCCCCTTCATCTAGACAGGTCCGGCCAAGACCCGCCCGCTCGGGTCTTGGCCGACCCGCACCGAGCCGATCCGCATCGCCACACGAGTACGTAACCGAAAGTCGATTTGATTGCGGCTCCAGACCGAGGACACCGCGGACCCTCACGGAACCGAAAGCTCCGGCCCGACAACACCACGGCACCACTCGCCGGCAAAGTCAGGCAAATCTCTCACTAGGAATGATTTCCATGTCAGTACCCCGATCAACGAAACTATCTTTTACAGTTGGTGTTCTGTTCGTCCTGCTCGCGGTGACGTTGAGATTCTTCCTAGTGCCGGCAGCCTCGAAGATGCCTGATGACCTCGATGTCAATCTTCGTTACGAGGGCACGGGGACGATGCTCAATCCTACGGCTCTGCAGGCCGGCGATCTTGCCAACGTGGTGGCTACCAATGTCCCGGTCGCCGTCGACCGACACGTCTACGTCTCGAGTGTGGACGGGAACACTGCCATTACACACGATGACCTGACTGTTGAAGCGCCCGGAGGAGTATCCATGCCCTCCAACCACACCTACGCGATTGACCGCACGACCATGGACAGCGCACCAGCCCCGGACGGGGTCGAAGTGGAGCCGCACGCAGGTCTCACGGTGGGATGGCCGATGAATCCGAATCCGGACGCAAGCTATGCGCTATACGACTTCGCGACCAGGACGACAGCACCGATGACTTTTGCCGGTGAGGGCTCCGTATCGGGTCGAGACGTGCTCAACTACACCGTCGAAGCAGCTGGCCCACTGGCTGATCCCAATATTCTCAACGGGCTGCCGCCCGCCATGCCGAAGGCTCAGCTCGCCTCACTCGCGCCGCTTCTGCCAGCTGATCTGCAAGCGAAGCTGGGCGCCGCGTCCGGTTCGCTTCCCGATCCGGTGCCGTTCAATTACACCGCCGTCAGCAAGCTGGCGCTTTCCACCGACAAGACCCTCGGAACGCCTGCCGACGGCTCACTGAACCTGCAGGTGATCGCAAACGTCGAAATCGGTGGTGAAAACGTCAGCGTCATGCCGGTTCTTGCCCTCGATACACAACTCACCGATCAGTCTGTCGCTGACGCGGCCGCCACCGCGTCGACGGTAGGCAAGCTGCTCACGCTGATGGGAGTTGTCGTCCCACTCGGGTCGGCACTGCTCGGTCTGATCCTCATCGTCGCCGGGCTGCTTCGGCTCCGCAAGCGTCCGCCAACGAAATCAACTCCCCACCGTGATCCCGAGACCCTCGGCGTCCGTTGACGGGCGACACCGCCGCTCCACACGATCACCAGGCGGTTGACCGCAGGTAATCCGGCGAACCCACCAGCCGCCAGATGCGTCAGATACCACACACACCAGCCAACCGAAAGCACCCGAAGACATGCCTCGTATCGATACCTCCCACCTGCCGACCCGAATCGTAACGGGCGCGTTCATCCTGAGCTCCGGTCTCGGCAAATGGTCCGGGAACAAGGAGATGGCTGCAGGCGTGCACGGATTAGCCGCCGGGACCTACCCGGTTCTCACCAGCATCGAGGCACCCAAGTTCCTCAAGCTGCTCGCCGGAGCCGAGATCGCCCTCGGCGCGGCCCTGCTCACCCCTGTTGTCCCCGCCGCGGTCGCCGGTGCGGCGCTCACCGGCTTCGCCGCAGGCCTCCTCGGCCTGTACGTTCGAACACCCGGTATGCGCAACGGAATTCGACCCACTCCCGATGGAACCGCGATCGCCAAGGACGTATGGCTACTCGGAATCGGCGCCGAACTCTGCACGGACGGTATCCGGAACCGCAGCTCGCTCCCCAAGTAGACCCGGTCGACGTGCGGACATCATGTGGGACACGTCGAGCTCTCAGCTACTGAGACCTGACCTTTCCTCCGCACGGCAGGCAAGCACAACAGATATGACGCTTCAGATACTGAACAGAGCGAGAAAGAGTTACAACATGATCTTCGAGCACGCCCATGTCACTGTGGCAGTCGATCGCCAATCCGACTTCGAGCGAGCATTCGCCGGTGTGAAGAAGCACCTCGTTGCCGCCAACGGCGGCAAGACCGCGGAACTCGTTCGCAGCGTAGACACCGACGGTCTTTACCTCATGCGCGTCGGCTGGGATTCCGTGGAGCAGCATGCGGAGTTCGGTTCGTCCCCGGATGCGCAGATAGTCGTGGACGCACTGGCCGAATTCTTCGTTGTTACTCCCCAGGTTGCCCATTTCGAAAGTCCTGGTATCGCAATACGAGTGCGGAACTTCGTGCAGGTCACCGCGGCCGGAATCGCGAGTCAAGTGCGCGCTCGACAGGCCAGCAAAACCCCGGCCTGACCACAGGAAATCCCGACGAAACGACGAGTAGTGGCGGTTCCGACAGGTCCGCGAGCAGTTCGACTCGAACCACACCAGTAGGTCGGATAATCATCAAGGAGAGTCGTGATCGCTACCGGCTTGCCACCGCGTGCTGCGGTCGTGTCGATTTCTTCGTGGCCGCTGCGCTGGAAGATGGCCGTAGTCCTGATCGTTCCGTTTGTGGTAGCGGCATCCCTCGGCGGGCTGCGCGTCCAGGACCGACTTCGTGAGGCTGCCGACTTCGCCGTCGCCGCCGACCGGATACGCGTGGTTCCACTGCTCATCGAACTTGATTCCGACGTGGCCGTCGTGACAGGCACTCTGGCACAACGCACCGTCACCCCGGACCTGATCGACAGCCTGGATGCCACCATCCGTAGTGTCGAATCGCTGGATCCCCCGAAGGCCCTCACCGACGATGCTGCGCGCACCGTTGCCGATGCGCTGGCCAGTGCGCAGGCGCTGAGCGCCCAGGCAAGGCGTGGCCCGACTGGTATGGAGACACTCACCGAACAACTCGATGCCATCCGCAACGCACTGGGGGCGTCCGTACGCGCGATCCTGGAGCCGATCGTCGATCACGATGTCGCCGCCTATGCCAGGGGCTTGGAGGGACTGTGGTCCGCACAGAAGATGCTTTCTCCGGAGGGGTTGGCCGTGGTCGCCGCAACACCGATGCACGAGAACGAGTCGGACAAGGAGCTCGCAGCCAAAGCAGGGGAGCTACGAGCCCACCTGCAAACTGAAGGCGTCCTCCTTCAGCAGGCCGCCCAACTCCCATTCACCGACGGAGAGGCTGTCGCAGCGCTGCAACAACTGGTCGCTGATCGCATCGAACTACTGGCGCGCCTCGACTCAACCGGAAACGCCCATCAAGTCCTGGACGAACTCAAGCTGTCCCTGTTCACCAGCATTGATCAGTACGAGGCGGCTGTCTCTGCCGCGTCCGCCGCGCTCAGCGACGCCGTCACGACCAAATCGAACAACCAACGCATCGGCGCCTGGCGCGACACCGCGGTGGTAATGGGACTGTTACTCACCGCCGTCGTGCTGGCCGTCCTGGTCGCTCGATCGCTGTTGGCCCCTCTGCGTCGTTTACGCCGGGGGGCGATCGAGGTTGCGCACACCCGCCTGCCCGATGCAGTCGCGCGACTGAAAACCGAGAGCAACGTCGGCGCACCCGACATCGAACCGATCGACGTGCACACCACAGAAGAAATCGGACAGGTCGCCCGCGCGATCGACGGCATCCACAGTCAGGCCTTGCGATTGGCCGGAGAGCAAGCGCATCTGCGGTTGCAAATGACACGTGTCTTCGAAACCCTGGCACGGCGGAGTCGCTCACTGATCGACTCACAACTGGAACTAATCGAGCAACTCGAGTTCGAAGAACGAGACGCCGCGCGACTCGACAATCTATTCCGCCTCGATCACCTCGCGACCCGAATGCGACGACACGGGGAAAATCTCTTGATCCTTGCCGGAAACCGTGACCGGCGCACCCGTCAACCCCTGTTGCAGGTGACCGACGCGGTCCGCGCGGCAGTCTCCGAAGTCGAGGACTACCGGCGTGTACAGGTGCGGACCATCCCTGACGTCGCACTGAACGGGGCCGCCGGCGCCGACCTCGTACGGATCCTCGCCGAGTTGGTCGACAACGCTCTGCAATTCTCCTCACCAGACACCGCTGTCACGATCCAGTGCATCCGTACAACTGAAGGTGGTCTGCTGATCGAGGTCGCCGACCACGGAATCGGGATGTCGCCCGCCGACCTCGGCGCCGTCAACGATCGGCTCGCTGACACCTTCGCGGTCAGCGCAGACACCGCCCGACGAATGGGTCTGTTCGTCGTCGGCACGCTCGCTGCCCGGCATGCGATGACCGTCGCCCTCCGCTCAACCTTGGAGATGTCCCGGAATGCGGGAATCACCGCCGCCGTGACCATTCCCCGAGCCCTGCTCGTCAAGGTAGCCGAACAAAATGGCAACGTTGTCGCCGCAGCGCCCGTCACTCGTAGAGTGCGCGGCCTAGACGCTCAGCATGCGGTACCTGCAGACGCCCCATGGACCACACCGGACGCGCACAAGACGAGTCCGAACGAACCCGCGACGATAGCGCCGGCGGACAGCCGTCGGACAAGAAGCAGTGACGACTCGGATCATCCCCGACTCCCGCACCGCACGCCAGGCGCATCGATAGGCGCACGCCGCACGCCATCAACCGGCACCGCCCCGGTGGGTAACACCGAAGGACAGGAAGCCATCCCGCGACACCGGCTCCGTCCTACACGGACAACCGCGTTCTTCGAGTCTCGCGTCTTCGACGAGGACAATTCCGCGAGCCCGATCGCACCACCGCCGATCTTTGCCAGTATCGCGCCTGCATGGCTGACCGACCCCACAACCCACGACAGTTTCGAGTGGGGGTCGAGCGCAGACGAGGGGTGGTCCGCAGCTCAACGCGCCGTCGAATCCTCCTCCGACATCACACCCACCGGTTTGCCTCAGCGGATTCCCGGGCGACGACTCGTGCCCGGCAGCGTCGATGTCGTTGAGCCAAACCCGTCCCCACTCCGTACACCCGCCGCCGTTCGCGAGAAGCTCGCCCGCCACCAGTCCGGCGTCCAGGCGGGCAGGACTGGACGCCATGGCGCCTTCAGCCCAGCACTCAAACCGCAGATGGGACTCTCATGACAAGCCGGGGCACCCTGGACTGGTTGGTTTCGAACTTCGCCAAAGACGTACCGCGTGTAACCCATGCCGTTCTCGTCTCCGCAGACGGCCTTCTGATGGCCGCCAGCGCTCGTCTTCCCATCGATCGCGCCGAGCAACTAGCAGCCGTGACGGCCGGTCTCGCCAGCCTGTCCACCGGTGTTTCCACCCTGTTCGACGGAGGCCGAGTGCTGCAATCGGTCGTCGAGATGCAGCACGGCTATCTACTGTTGATGAGCGTCGGTCACGGCGCCCAACTAGCCGCTCTGACCACCGCGGATTGCGACCTCGGACAGGTCGGTTATGAGATGGCTGTCCTGGTCGAGCGCGTCGGATCAGAAATTCAAGCGCTTCCCCGGCCGTCGGCGACACCCGAGTGAAGGGTGTGCATCTCGGCGCGGCCACCGCGGGAGCGCGATTGTCACCCGGTAGCCCCTCCCGGATGACTTCGGCGAAACTGGTCATCGCCGGTGGATTCGGGGTCGGCAAGACAACCCTTGTCGGCACGGTCTCGGAGATAGTTCCACTACGAACGGAAGCGCTTGTCACCGAGGCCAGTGCTGGAGTCGACACACTCACACCGACCCCACTGAAGTACACGACAACGGTCGCAATGGACTTCGGCCGTCTCACACTGGCCGACGACCTGACCCTCTACCTGTTCGGGACTCCAGGACAACATCGGTTCTGGTTCATGTGGGACGACCAAGTCCGCGGAGCGATCGGAGCCATCATCCTCGTCGACACCCGTAGGCTTGCCGAAAGCTTCGCCGCTGTCGACTATTTCGAAGCGCGCAACATGCCTTTCGTGGTCGCGATCAATGAGTTCGACAACGCGCCGAGATACAGCGCAGCGGAGCTTCGTGAAGCCCTGGCCATCGCCGAAGACGTCCCGATCATCTCACTGGACGCCCGCGACCGCGCTTCTGTCAAAGCTGCACTCCTCGACATCACTGAACACGCCCTCAGTTCGCTGAACGCACCTAGCACCGCGTTATCGGGATTGCACCGTACGACACCCGAGTGATGTACTCGGTTCACCTCTGGCACCTACCGACGTCCACCGCGTCGCACGAGCGCACCCGAAGACATTAGTTCACGAGTTGGTCGACGGTTCCGAAGGGTGTCGGAGGCTCAAAAGGCGGTCGAGGAAATCTGAGATCGTAGGAGTCATCTCGTGAGTCTCGCTGATGTGCTGCACGAGTGTGCACAAGGCTGGGCCCGCATCGAGGATCGGCAGAAGGAGCCCAGACCGCGCGCACCGCTCGAGCAGCGGGAACAGCATGAATTCTACCTCGCGACTCGGCCGCTGTACCGCCCGGCACTCGGCCAACAGCAGTCGTGCATGAAAGCTCTCGGCCTCCGTGGGGCATCGATCGATTCGGCGAAATTCCGAGCACGAGAACGGGCCTGCTTTGCCGACCGGTCGGTGCCCTCTGCCAAAAGAAGCCGAATGCGCGACTCTTCCATGATCTCGGTGCTGACGCGGCTGATGCCCGCCCGATTCCGCGCGGTGAACCTGGAGGAATTCGGGACGAGAGAGATGCGCGGATCCGAGGCCAGTGCGAATCCGCACATGGTGATGTGCGCCTCGAGTCGCGGCAAATTCAGTACGACTGAAAGTCGTTCCCCCTCCTGTAGACGCGCCTCCGCCTCCGCATGCCGGCCAAGCCGAAACTTGAGCTGCGCTCCGACAGCGTAAGTAGCGACCATGAAGTCGACCGTTCCGCCTTGAGTTCCCAGCGTGGAACTCTGGTCGAGGCGGCGTTCGGCTTCTTCCAGCTGCCCCTGCTCATAGAGAAGGTCTCCGAGAAGTGCTGCGGCGAGCCGCGAACTGTAGGAAAGATCGTCACCGGGACTCGTTGACAGATCCACCTCGTTGTCAAGGGACATGTGGACGTCCCTGTAGGCGGACAGGTGGTGTCCCTGTGCGCGGACAGCTGATCTCCCTGTCGGCGGTCAGCTGATCTCCCGCGTTCGGCTCAGGTCAACGGCATCACCCCGCGTCCGGCGGTGGCGTCCTGCAACCGCAGCGAGGTGCCTTCGGTGATCACGACATGCGCATGGTGGAGCAGTCGAAAGCGCGCGGGTTCGCCGATTCTCGCCGGTTGAAATCGCGGAACCCGCGTGTGCTCAAGCATTTTTCGGCCGGTATGGGGCGAGTTCGCGGACTCTGGCCGATGGTCAACCGGTTGTGTGGAGTCCCGGGCTGTCATCGAGGTCCGGTCGAGCGGCGTTCTGGGTGTGCGGCCTGGACGTAGGTCATGGAAGTCTTGGCGCTGATGCCGAAAACGCGCATGAGGTGGACCGGATCGGCGGTGTGCGCCGCCTCATCGAGAATGCGGTCACGGCGTAGCTGGGATGCGGTGAGTCCGAGCCGCACGAAGATGGTGTCTGTGACGTGGTGGGAGACGGGCGGGAGCGTCGTGTCGGCCGAGGTCACTTGGCTGACGAGCAGGTGTGGGTTGGAGGTTCGGCTCCAGAGACGGCGCCGCTCATGGAGCCAGTTATCAGCGAGGGCATGGGTCAGCTCGTCGAGGTAGACGGTGTGGTGGTGGGTGTCTCGTCGAACGAGGAGTCGGCCGGTGGGGAGGTCGAGATCCTCCAGCAACACGTGGGTGGTCTCCTGTATGTGCAGGCCGTGGATGGCGATCAGGGCGACGACCAACTTGGCCATCGGTCCTTCGGCCCGGTCGATCAGCCCGTGGAGGCGGTCGGTGGGGATGGGGGCCGGTAGGCGACGCATCGTGGGTAGGGACATGCCGCGCGTCGGGTCCCGGAAGATGACTCGTTCCTGTTTGAGGGCGCGGAACAGACTATGGAGGGCCGAGAGCAGATTGCGGGCCGTGACCGGCGGTTGCCGGCGCAGACTGGCCTCGATGTCGTCGCGGGTGATCTCCCGCAGGCTGGTCACGTGCTCGGTCCAGGCGGCCAGTTCCGGGCGCAGACAGTTGAGGTAGGAGCGGATGGTGGCGAACGGAAACTGTGGATGCGGCCGGTGTCCTTCACCCCGAAGAACTCGAACCCAGCAGCGCATCTCCTCGGCGATGGTGTCGGGAAGGGCGGCGATGCGCTGCTCGACCGCTCGCTCGGGCGCCTCGCCCCGACGGGCGGGGTCGGGGATGACCATGCCGTGACCGTCGAGGAACTGCAGGACTCGTCGGATGCCGGCATTGCGCCGGTGATCGGCGACCGCGCGGATGTCGGCTTCGTGGATGGGGGCCTCGGCGCCGAGCCAGCCCAGCAGGATCCGCAGGGTCATGGCTGCGCTGTTCCGGGGACTCGCGTTCCACCCGTGTTTGCGTGCGTGTCGCTCGAAGTCCTCGAGCAGCGCTTCGGCGGCCGGCGTGAGCGTGGGGACCGTCTGCGAGGAGCCGACGGCGAAGCATCGCCAGTTGCGACGGGCATCGAACAGCACGGCTTGCGTGGGGTCGACCAGGTCAGGTGATACCGCTGGGATGGGGGTGCGCGGCATAAGCCTCCGCCATTGTTTCGGGGACGGCACCGTGTCGCCGAGAGTCTTTCCCTTTGCTGCACTTGGGTTCTCCCACTTCGCGGCCAGGACCAGCGGACTAGCCCTGGGGAAACGCAGACCTGGAAGGATCAGGGCGAGTTGCACCGGCCGCCCGGGTGTGGGGTCGAGTATCCAACTGTCGACCGTCACGTAATTCCCCAGGGGTCTCCGTCACGTAATTCCCCATGCTCGGGCGTGCTGAGTCGAGGGTAACCCGCGCGGATGGGGTGCGGATCAAGTTGCGCTGGCGGTGCGGTGTCCGGGTCGTTTGCGGGGTCGGTAGGACGGTCCGTCCATCAGGGTTTGATGGCTGGTGTTGATCAGCCGGTCGAGGAGGGACTCGGCGACGACCGGGTTCGGGAACAGCGGATACCAGTCCTTCGGGGCGCGGTTGCTCGTCAGAATCAAGGGTTTGCCGGCGATCGCACGATCGGAAACCAGATCGTAGAGGTCGTCGGACTGGGTGGTGGTGTGCTCGCGCATCGCAAAATCATCGATAATCAACACCAGTGGCCGGGTGTATTCCCGCATCCGCTGACCGATGGTGCGATCGGCATGGCCACCGGCGAGATCGGCAAGCATGCGGGAGCACTTGACGAACCGCACGTCCCCACCACGGCGCGCGACATGATGCCCTAGTGCTTGTGCCACATGGGTTTTGCCTACTCCAACGGGTCCGTAGAGAATGACCGACTCGCCGGCGTCGAGCCAGCGCAGCGCGGCCAGGTCCCGCAGCATCGCCGCCGGGAGTTTCGGGTTCGCGGTGAAATCGAAGTCCTCGAAGGTGGCCTGTTGTTCGAACCTCGCCCGCCGCAGCCGGCGGGCCAGCGCCGCGGTCTCGCGGCGGGCGATCTCGTCCTCACACAGCACTTGCAGGAATTCGAGGTGTCCGAGCTGCCCGTCCCGGGTCTGGGCGAGTCGGGCGTCGAGGGTGTCGAGCATCCCGGTCAGCTTCAATGTCTTCAGCGCAGCCCGCAGGCTGGGGTCGTGAATGGTCATGACGATTCCTAGGGTGTGATGAAAGTAATTGGTGTGCAGCATGTGTCAGTGGCAGCGTTCAACACTTCAGGCGGTGCGTTCGGTGTCGAAGGCATCGGGTCCGCGCAGGAACGCCGGCGCCGGCGCGGGGGCCGGTGCGGGCTCTCCGTCGTGTTCGGTGCCGGCGGCGAGGATGCCCTTGACGGTGCGGTAGCTGGGGTCACCGACCTCGAGGGCGCGGGCGCAGGCCGCGTCCAGGCGGGCGTCGTCGTAGCGGTCCCGCAGCCGGACGATGCCCTGGATCGCCCGCAGCCGGTGCAGCGTGTTGACCTGCGACAACTCGGCGACGACCGCGACCGCGCCGGGACCGATCTGCTCGGCCTGCGCCCGACACCAGACCACGGTCTGCAGCGTGTAGGCGATCTTGTGCGGCGGGTAGTGCTCGGGGTTCGTCGACCGCCCCGACAGGTGCAGCACGTGGGTGGCGACCACCTGCTCGCCGGCGAAGATCTGCACCACATCCCCACAGGTGCGGACCAGCACCTTCTGACCGATCAACCGCCAGGGCACCGAATACAGAGCCTTACCGGCCTTGACATGAATGTCCGGGGCGACCTTGCCGACCTGATAGCGGACCGATTCGAATGGTCTCGGTGGAAGTGTTGTGAGACTGCGCTTTTCGATGGCGTCGAACACCGCCGCGGGTTCTGCTCCGTCGAGGCCGCGGTGGCGGTGCCGACCGTAGACATCGGTGCACCAGGCCAGGGCGGCGTCCTGCATCTGCGCCAGCGAGGTGAATTCGCGGCCCTTGAAGTACGAATCGCGGATATAAGGCATCGGGCGCTCGATCCTGGGTTTGGCCGACGTCGTCAACTACACCCAATCTCGACGATCGGTACCGACGTGTGCGGGTGACACACCGGTTCCATCCACTTTTCGGCCGGGACTTCGAGTTCGTCGCGCACCGGCAGAACTGGGGCGAGGACCGGGTCCACCTGCACGACGAGAACGGGGAGCTGTTCTCCCTGCCGGCCGGGTGGACCGACGTCGCCCCGGTCGACCCGTTCGTGGTCGTCGCCGACGGACGTTGCGCGTTCACCACCGACGGGCTGCTGGCGGTGGCGGATCTGATCGACCGGCTCCGGGCGCAGCGCGACGGTGACGAAGAAGTCAGGCGGATTACGCCGTGAACGTCAAGCGAATTATGCCACGACCGACTATCCGATCCGGACGCGAACACGAGCCTCTAATTGCAAATATGTATGTGCTGCAGCAGATAATGGATGGTAGTCGGTGTGTCGCGAAGATTCTTCAGCGCAGCGGCGTCATAATTATATTGACGATCGCATGTTTCAGGAGGCGACATGACCCGGCGCGCAACACCCGAGGACCCCAAGACGGCGGCGCTGCGCGAGGCCCGCAGCCTGAACCCGCACCCGGAACGGGTGGCCGACCCGGAGTTTGCGACCGAGGAGTTCTTCGACGCCCGGGACGCGGTGCAGGTCAAGTACGAGATGGTGCGAGCCGTCCTGGTGGACGGCCAATCGGTGACCGCGGCCGCGGCGGCGTTCGGGTACTCCCGGCAGACCTACTACCAGGCGGCCGCCGCGCTGGCCGAGGGCGGACTGGACGGGCTGGTCGCCGCCAAGCCCGGCCCCCGCGCCGGGCACAAGCTCACCGGCGAGATCCTGGCCTGGGCCGAGCAGCAGCTCGCCGGCGATCCCGCACTGAAACCGGCCGACCTGGTCGAGCCGATCGAGCAGCGGTTCGGCGTGCGCGTGCACCCCCGCTCCATCGAGCGAGCGGTGGTCCGCGTCCGGGAGCATTCCAAAAGCCGCTGACTCACCCGCCTTCGAACGGAGGGAGGACCTGCAGTCCCCGGACGCCGACCGGGACACAGGCCCGCTCGACACCCGGTACGAACAGCTCCGTCACGCCGCCCTGCACGAACGTGCTCGCGCGTTCCCGCTCGGGCTCGGCGTGCTGGTCGGCAGGGGCATCACCGCCTGGCGGCGGGCCCTGACCCGGCTGACCTGCGACCGCACCCCGGCCCGCGGCCCCGGCCGGGCGCCGGGCGGTCCGGCCGAGCTGTCGGGCGCACTGACCGCCGAACTGATCGACGTCCTGGCCGCCGTCGCGCTCGCCGGCGCCGGCCCCGATCCGCCGCCCCCATCCCTACCGCCGCGAGGAGAAGCCCACCGATGTTCACCGACACCACCGGCCCGTCCAAGGTGACCGCCGCTCACCTGCAGCGCCGGGCACTGCTCTACGTCCGCCAGTCCAGCCTCAAACAGGTCCTGCACAACACCGAGTCCGCGATCCGCCAATACGACCTGCGCGGCAAGGCCATCGCGCTCGGCTGGGCCGCCGACCAGATCACCGTCATCGACATCGACCAGGGCCAATCCGGCGCCTCGGCCGCCGACCGCGAAGGCTTCGGGCAACTGGTCGCCGACGTCTCCCTCGGCCGGGCCGGAATCGTCCTCGGTCTCGAATGCTCCCGCCTGGCCCGCAACAGCGCCGACTGGCACCAACTGCTCGAACTCTGCGCGATGACCGGCACCCTGATCTGCGACGAGGACGGCCTCTACGATCCCCGCACCTTCAACGACCGCCTCCTGCTCGGCATGAAAGGCCAAATGTCGGAAGCCTTATGCCGAATTCGCTATAAGGCTTCTTATGTGGACCACACCGTTATGCCGACCACGCGACGGAAGGTGCTCCATGGCAGTGGTAGTGGTGGCATGAGGTCGGCATAATAGTGGAGGACACTTGATCAGCGTCTCCTCTCCATCCATCCCATTTTGGAGAGGAGAAGGTCATGACGACAGTTCCGTGTTGGGCTCGGGTGCGTGGTCCGCTGGCACCGTATGCCGAGGGTTTCCGGGTTGAGCTGGAGCGGCTGGGCTACACGCCGCTGACGGCGGCGACACATGTGCGGTTGCTGGCGCATCTGAGTCGCTGGCTGGCGCGAGAAGGTGTGGATGCTTCGGGGTTGACCCCGGCGACGGTGGACGCCTACTTCGCCGAACGCCGCGCGGCGGGCTATGTCGGGCACGTCACCGGCCGGGCGCTGCGGCCGCTGCTCGGCTACCTGCGGCGGCTGGGGGTGCTTCCGGCTCCCCCGCCGGTGGCCCCGGCGAGTCCGGAGGAACGGCTGCTCGCCCGGTATCGGGATTACCTCACCACCGAGCGCGGACTCGCCGCGGCGACGATTGAACTGAACGTACGGATGGTCCGCCCGTTCCTGGTCGACCGGATGAAAGCGAGGCAAGGCCGCCTTGATCTGGAGCATCTGGCCGCCGGTGAGGTGACCGCGTTCGTGGTGACACAGGTTCGACTGCGACCGAAGTCGGTGCAGCGGATCGTGACCGCGCTGCGGTCCCTGCTCGGCTTCCTGCACCTGGAGGGCATCATCGACCGATCACTGGCCACGGCGGTCCCCCCGGTGGCCGGATGGACACAGACCGGCCTGCCCAAGGCGCTGGACGGCGATCAGGTGGCCGCGCTGCTGGCCTCCTGCGACCAGCACACCGCGACGGGGCGCCGGGACCTGGCGATCCTCACCGCGTTGGCGCGGCTCGGGCTGCGCGCCGGCGAGGTGGCCGCGTTGACCTTGGACGACATCGACTGGCGGCGGGGTGAGATCACCGTGCGGGGCAAGGGGAATCGACACGACCGTATGCCGCTGCCGGCCGATGTCGGCGAACGGATCGTCAGCTATCTGCGGGACGGTCGCCCGGACACTGCTCAGGGCCGGGCGGTGTTCGTCCGCGCGCAGGCCCCCTATCGGGCGTTGACCTCGAACGCTGTCACCACGGTGGTGGTCTACGCGGGCAGACGGGCCGGGCTGGGCGTGATCGGCGCCCATCGGCTGCGGCACTCCGTCGCCACCGCCATGCTGCGCTCCGGTGGGTCGTTGACCGAGATCGGCCAAGCACTGCGCCACACTCGCCCGCTCACCACCGCGATTTACGCGAAGGTCGACATCGAGGCGCTGCGGCAGCTGGCCCGACCCTGGCCAGGTGAGCCGGCATGACCACGCCACGATCATCGCTGCGCGACGCGCTGGCCGACTACCTGAGCCTGCGCCGGGCGTTGGGATTCCAACTCGCCAACGCCGGCAGGCTGCTGGGGCAGTTCGTCGGCTATCTCGAACAGCGCGGCCTGGACACCGTCACCACCGAGCACGCACTGACCTGGGCGACACAACCCGCCGGGGCGTCGGTGCACTGGTGGGCGATCCGCCTCGGCGTGGTGCGCGGCTTCGCCGCCTACCTGCACAGCCTGGATCCCTCAGTCGAGGTTGTCCCAGCCGGCCTGATCCGACCCGGGGTGTGCCGCGCCACGCCGTACCTGTATTCCGAGGCCGAGATCCGTTCGCTCATCCATGCGGCGGGCGCGCTCGAGCCCCGGCTGCGGGGGGCCACCTACCAGAGCTTGATCGGCCTGCTCGCGATCAGCGGGATCCGGATCGGGGAAGCGATCGCCCTCGATGACGACGACTTCGACGTCGAGCATGAGCTGCTGGTGGTGCGCCACACCAAGTTCGACAAGCACCGTCTCATCCCGCTGCACCCCAGCGCGACACAAGCCTTGACGCGCTATGTGCAGCTTCGACGACGACTGCTGCCGCGACCGGCCAGCCCGGCCTTGTTTGTCTCCACCGCCGGGACTCGGCTGTTGCACAGCAACATCAATCTCGTCTTCGCCGGCCTGGTCGAACGAGTGGGGCTCGGCCGGCGGTCGGCGGCCTGCAGGCCGAGAATCCACGACCTGAGGCACTCGTTTGCGGTGGCGACCGTGCTGGGCTGGTACCGCGACGGCGCCGACATCCCGGCCCTGATGCCGCGCCTGTCCACATATCTGGGCCACACCGATCCGCAACACACATTCTGGTACCTGTCGGCCGCGCCGGAGTTGATGGCGTTGGCCGGTCAGCGGCTTCAGACCCACCTGGGAGGTGACTCGTGAGCACGCTCGCCCCCACCCTGCAGGCGTTTTTCACCGACCGGCTGGTCCGGCAGCGTCAGGCCAGCGGCCACACCATCGCCTCCTACCGGGACGCGTTCAAGCTGCTGCTCACCTTCGTCGAGCAGCGGACCGGTAAATCACCGTCCGATGTGGACATTGCCGATCTGGACGCGCCGCTGATCGGGGCGTTCCTGGGCCACCTCGAAACCGATCGCGGCAACAGCGCTCGGACCCGTAACGCCCGGCTGGCGGCCATTCATTCGCTGTTCCGCTACGCCGCGCTGCGCCACCCCGACGACGCCGCGGTCATCCAGCGGGTGCTGGCCATCCCACCCAAGCGCTTCGACCGAGCGTTGATCACCTACCTCACCGAGGAGGAGATCGCCGCGCTGCTCGCCGCCCCCGACCGCAGCACCTGGACCGGGCGACGCGACCACGCCCTGCTGATGCTGGCCTGCCAGACCGGGCTGCGCGCCACCGAGCTCACGGGCCTGACCGTCGGCGATGTGCACCTGGGCACCGGGGCGCACGTCGGCTGTCTCGGGAAGGGCCGCAAGCAGCGGATCACCCCGCTCACCGCAGCCACCGTCACGGTCTTGGACGCCTGGCTCGCCGAACGCGGTGGCCTGCCCACCGATCCGCTATTCGTCACCCGTCGCGGCGGCCCGCTGAGCCGCGACGCCCTGGAACGGCGACTCGCCAAGTACACGGCCACCGCCGCATCGTCGTGCCCAACGCTGCGGGAGAAGAAGGTTTCGCCCCACGTCCTGCGTCACTCGGCCGCGATGAGGTTGCTCAACGCCGGCGTCGATACCTCGGTGATCGCGTTGTGGTTGGGCCATGAGAAGGTGGCAAGCGTTCAGGTCTACATCCACGCCGACCTGACGCTCAAGGAACGAGCGTTGGCTCGAACCGCACCGCAAGACGCCCCACCCGGCCGCTACCGGCCGCCAGACGCCGTGCTGGCCTTCCTCGACGGACTCTGATTATGCCGAACATCCGAAGCCGAGAACGCTCGCCACCACGAGCCCACCGCAGCGGTCGGCATAACGGTGTGGTCCACATAAGAAGCCGAACTGCATTTCATCAAGGCCCGGCTGCGCGGCGGGCAACTGTCCAAGGCCCGCCGCGGCGAGCTGATCATGCCGCTGCCGGTCGGCCTGGTCTACGACGCCGCCCACCACGTCATCCTCGACCCCGACACCGCGGTCCGCGGCGCCCTGGCGCACCTGTTCACCACCTTCGAGGCCACCGGATCGGCGACCGCGTGCGTCAAGGCGTTCCGCACCGCCGGGCTGCTGTTCCCCTGGCGGCACCTCAAAGGCCCCCACAAGGGCGAGGTCGACTGGAAACCGCTGGCGCACCACGCCGTGCTGCGGGTGCTGCACAACCCCCGCTACGCCGGCGCCTTCACCTACGGACGGCACAGCCAGCGCACGCTGCCGGGCGGCAAAACCGTCACCGCGCAACTGCCCCGCGAGCAGTGGGTCTCCTTCATCCCCGGCGCCCACCCCGGATACATCACCCTCGACCAATACGACGCCAACCTCGCACGCCTGCAAGCCAACTCGGCCGCACACGGGCTCGAGCGCCGCAGCGGGCCGCCGCGGGAAGGGCCGGCGCTGCTGCAGGGCATCATCGTCTGCGGCCGGTGCGGGCTGAAGATGACCGTCCGCTACCACCACCGGCGCGGCACCGAGGTGCCGACCTACATGTGCCAACGCGACGGCATCGAGAACGGCCGACCGGTCTGCGCCACCATCCCCGGCCAGGACCTCGACCGGGCCATCGGGCAATTGCTGATCGACACCCTCACCCCGCTCACCGTCGAAGCGGCCCTGCAGGTTTCGGCCGAGCTCGAGCACCGGGCCGCCGACGCCGACCGGCTGCGCGCCGCGCACGTCGAACGCGCCCACTACCTCGCCGACCTGGCCCGCCGCCGCTACCTGGCCGTCGACCCCGCCAACCGCCTGGTCGCCGACACCCTCGAGGCCGACTGGAACACCGCCCTCCGCGCGCTGAACCAGGCGCAGGAGAGCTACGAGAAGGCCCGACACGAGGGCACCGGGCACCTGACCGACGCGCAGAAGGCCCGAATCAATCAACTGGTCACCGACCTGCCCGCGATCTGGAACGACCCGGACACCCCGCAGCGTGAACGCAAGCGCATCGCCCGACTGCTGCTCACCGACGTCACCCTCACCCGCACCAGCGACACCATCACCGCACACCTCCGCTTCCCCGGCGGAGATCACACCACACTCACCCTCCCGACACCCAAACCCATTGGAGAGCAACGCAAAACCCCGGCCAACATCGTCGCGGCCGTCGACGAACTGCTCGACGACCACACCTCCGGCGAGATCGCCGACATCCTCAACCGTCGTGGTCTGACCAGCAGCACAGGCGAATCGTTCCACCGGCACATCGTCGACCACATCATCCGCGCACACCGGCTGCGCAGCCGCCGCCAACGCCTCCGCGAAGCCGGCATGCTCACGCTCGCCGAGACCGCGGCCGCCCACGGCGTCTGCAACGACACCATCAAGGCCTGGCGGCGGGCCGGGATTGTCGGTGGCCAGCGATATAACGACAAGGGCGAGTACCTCTACACCCCAACCGACACCGACGAACCGCCCGACCGCCCGAAGATCGGCCGCCCGCCGAAAAGCCCCTGACCAGCCAGAACGTCAACCCCGCATGAACCGACCGGAAGAGGTGCAGTATGCAACCCGAGGTTTATCCTTTGGTTTTCCGGCGCGAGCGGGGTCGATCAGCAGCCCGTAGTAGGCGGCGAGTTCGGCATAGGCGCGGTTGATCTTCGGGTCGTACAGATCCGGCCGGTCCACCCCGGTCTTGAGGTTGTCGCACACGATCCGGGCCGGCGTGCCGCCGAAGAACTCGAACGCCGCCACGTGCGAGGCGCACCACGAGGACTGGTCCATCCGCAGCACCGGCTGCACGAACAGCATCCGCGAACAGGTCAGAATTATCGCAAACGCCCACACCGCCACCCGCCGGTCGGTGGCCGGATCCCGCCACATCCCGAGCTTGCCGTAGTCCACCTGTGCCTCGTCGCCGGGAGTGACCGCGCCCCGGAGCACCGTCACCTTCGACTCCGCCACCTGATCGGCGAATTGCGCTGCCACATAACGACGTACCGTCGACTCCGACACCGCGACACCGTGGTCGTCACGCAGGCGTTGCGCGATCGTCGCGACCGTCACCGACGCTCCCAACTGGCCCTCGATCCAGTCGTGGTGCGCGGCGATCGCCGGCCACGTCACCGCCCGGGCCCCCGGGTCGCCGACCTCCGGGAACCACCCCGAGATCAGCTCCCGCCAGAGCGCCTCGTCGAACTTCCCACCCTCGCCCGGCGCCAGCCCGGCCGCCAACGCCGGAGCCAAGTATTTCCGGATCGTCTTGCGGTCGATCCCCAGGGCCGTCGAGATCTGCACCTGAGACCTTCCGGCATACCAATGCCGGAACAACTCCATCAGATCGATCATCGTCCACGTTCTCCTTGCCACCGTCAGGCCCCTTCCCGGGCCCCCGTGTCGGTGGCCCAGTCAGGAGCGAACCTGCAGCAGCACCCCAGCCCCGGCCGACACGCCCCAGGGTGGGGAATTACGTGACGGCCGGGTGGGGAATTACGTGACGGACAAACCCCTCAACCTGGGGAATTTCGTGACCGCTGACATCCAACTCGGATCGTCGAGACGCAGGACTTGCAGGCAGGAGCGGCAGAGTCCGTCGTTGTTGACATGGTTGCGATGCCCGCAGCGCCGGCAGGCCTTGCGTTCCGGGAACGCTCGTCGCCACTTCGCGCAGGCGGCGCAGGTGGTGTATTGCCGTCTTTCGCCCCAGCCCAAGCAGATTGGGCACTGCGCGATCGGCCAGTTCTTTCCACCGGGTGCCACGGGTCAGTTCGGTGGCAGCGATCGTCGTGCTCTGCCTCGCCGGGGCGTCGGCCGCGCGAGTTCGTCCCCTCTCCCGACGGCCCGGCCGACATGCTGTTCATGCTCGTCGGTGGCTGCGAGGGGCTCGGCTTCCAGGAGGTCTGCGACCGTGCAGTCGAGCGCGGCGCAGATTTTGTCCAGGTCATCGAGCCGGACAGTGGTGGGTTTACCGCTCCACAAGGCGGCGACCTTACTCAGCGATGGCGTGAAGTCGACCTCGGTGAAGGCGGTCAACAGATCGCTGGGCCGCCAGATGTCGCGTTTGGCCGCTGCCCACCGTAGGTTCCACTTCATCGCAGGTTCCCCTTGTCCATGACCAGTCGTTGCAGCGCCCGCCCTGCTGCGGCAAGGCTGGCGGTTTCAGGGTCGGCGTGCGCGGTGGCCAGATAGGAAACCGTGGTCGTCGGCCGATCATGACCTAGCAATTTCTGCACTTCCCACAGCGACATTCCCCGCTCGTAGTTGTGGGTCGCGCAGGCATGTCTGAGCAGGTGGGGATGGAGTTCGGTCACCGGGCCGGTGAGGAACCGGCGGCCGACGGTCTTGAGTGCGCGCCGGAAGGTCGACGGTGTCACCGCGATGCCGGGCATCGCCACGTTCAGAGCGGTAACAGCCTGCGGAATCCGCTCTGACGGGAACAGCGGTGCTTCGGGATTGTCCGGGTCGTCGCAGAATTCCGCTCGGACTTCTTCCACATACCACCACAGCAGCGCCCGACCTTCCTCGAACAGATACGCCTCGCGTTGCCGAGGCCCCGAGCCGCGAGCCCCCTTGCCGTGCACCAAGAATCGGCCCCACTGACCGGATTCCCAGTAGACATCGCCGATCCGCACCCCGCACAACTCCGCGGCACGAACCCCGGAGATGTAGGTGAGCTTGCCCATTACGTAGTCGCGCCGAGCGATCACCGGCTTGCGGGAGTCCTGCAGCGATTCCCGCCAACGGCCGAAGAATTCGCGAGTGGCGCGCCGCGACGGCGGAATTCGAAGTCCGAAGTCGCCCCGATGCTTTGGGCGGTTGAACGGGTCGATCGGCGACTCGACAGCGACCCCGTAGCGGCGCGCGATCTCACCGGCGTATCGCTGCTCCACGAACGCGTAGTAGTTGTCGATCAGGGTCATCTTGCGGCGGACCGTCGCCCGGGCCCGCTTGCCCACGCCCGCGAAGTACTTGTCGACCTGGCGCGGGGTCAAACGCCACGGCGTCAGATCGTAGTACCGGCAGATCTCGATAATCGGCTTGGTCAAGCCATCCAGGGTGGCCGGCGCCAGGCCCGCGGTATCACGGGCCCATTGGTACTCGGCAACGGTGTCGAGGAAGAGGCTCTGCTCGTCGCCGGTGGATACCGCTGCCGTCTTGCGCCGCTCCAGCGTGACGACATCGGCCAACCCCGGCTCGAGCATCGGGTCCGCGCGTACTTCGTCGTCTCTCGGTGCCGCAGCGGACAGGACGGGCGGGAGCACGCGTGTCCGGGAATCCGACATAGTTCCACAGATTACGCCAGTTACTCCAGGATTCCTGGATAGACTCGCCGATTCTCGGAGGTATCCATACGGTCCCAACGACAGCCACCGAGCTGGTGAAATGCGGTGATACCAACCGAATAGAACCGAAGGAACCCGCGCATACTCCGGCTGTCGACCGCGGCGGTCGCGAGCGTTTTCGGCATGATCGTGTCGAACCCGGACGGGTGCAGGTTGCTGGTCACGACAACACTGCGGCGCTCATAGG
>NZ_JBHXWI010000108.1:0-20620 GCF_042671975.1 Rhodococcus sp. NPDC127593
GTGAATGATCGGCGCTTGCGGGGTGGCATATGGACATCCTTCCAGCGAGACCGGAATCCCGCCAATTCGGTGTCCACATTCCGGGGGAAACCTCACTCGGGGCCGGCGACCGTGCACCCGGGATCGTTCTGCTCCGGCGGAACCGGTGTCTCCAGCACCGGCAAGCCGATGGTGTGCGCGACAGCAAAGGACGGCAAGATGCGCTGGCAATCGGCCAACTAGCACCAGGATGCGGCGGCGCTCCAACGCGACACCGGGGGCTCGACAGACCCGCTAGCAGGGACACGTTGCAGTCCGAACTTGTCGCGAGTCTCGGTCTGTCATCGCTGAGACCTCAGCATGGGGCAGGGTTGTCAGCTGCCGAAGAATGGCAGTCCCGGTCGGGTGGGTTCGGGTTCTGGCTGCGGTGTGGTGCTCCCGTCGACGGTGAGGGTGACTTTGTCGCTGCCGGCGGCGGATTGCACGTCGCCTTGGAGCCAGCAATATGCCTCGACGGTGTAGTCCCCGGGGTGGGGCACGGTGATGAGGAATTGTTTGGTTTCACCGATGGATGCGCCGAAGCCGGGGACGCTGGCTTGGGTCAGGGTCGGCCACATCCATGGCATGTCGCCGCCGGTGCTGCGGTGGTCTGTCAGTTGCGGGAAGCATTCGATCCCCGGGTACGTCAGCGGGCCGGGGTTCGGGTTGGTGACGGCGGCGCGGACGACGAGCCCGTCCGCGTCGGCGGTGATGGTCGGTGCCTGAACTGGTTCCGCGGCGCTTGCGGGACCTGGCTCGAGGAGAAGTGTCCCGGTGAGTGCGGTGAGCACGCAGATGGCACGGTATGTGTGTTTCGGGGTTTTCGGGTGCATGGTTGCCATTTTCCTGTGGGGGCGTGAGCGGTCGGTGTATTTGGTGAGTTAAGCGGATTCGAGTCCGGGCATATTTTCTGCGCCTGCGAGACAGCGACCGCACCGAAGATGTCAGCTCGCGCTACACGAGCAGCAACTGAGTCACAGTAATCCGGTGAGCGACAGGGATCCCCAAATCAGCGCACATCCGCTGCGTCTGTGGGCATGTCGTCGGCATGCCCCGGGGATTTGCTTACTAGGCTCCTGATCGCGGGCGCACTGACCGCCTCGTTGCTCTTATGAAGGAAGGACTCGGCCCGCCTCGGAGGGCCCGGCACACACCATGACCTCTCTGACTCGCGGAGCGAACAGCCCAATCGATACGGCAACCACGATGGTGGAGGTGACCGGCGCCCGGCAGGGAACGGTCGATCTGTTCGTCTTCCAACTAGGTGCCGATTTGAAGGTCCGGACGGACGCCGATCTGGTGTTCTTCAACAACCCCCGCACCCCGGAGGGTGCGGTCACTCTCGCCGGCGGGCGGGTAACGCTGAACCTCGACACTGTCCCCACGGCGATCGACACCCTCGCCGTGGCCGTGGCGCTGGATGAGAACGTGCCCGGCAGCCTGGCCCAGATTCCGGGCCTGGCCGTGACGGTCACCCAGACCGGCGGCACCTCGTTCGAGATCCCGGCGGAGGGCCTGACCACCGAGCGTTCGGCGGTGCTGCTCGAGGTGTATCGGCGCAACGGGTCCTGGAAGGTGCGTAACCGGTCGGCCGGCTGGAGTGGGGGACTCGGAGCGCTGGTCACCGAGCACGGCGTGAGCGTCGACGAAACCCCCGCGCACACACCCGCACCCGCACCCGAACACGTTCGGGCCGCTGTCGCGGCGGAGCCTTCGGCGACCGTCGACGGGGACGGTGTGCGGACGGTTCCCGGTGAGGCCACGCTGTCGCTGGTCAAGCGGGAGAAGCTGAACCTGCAGAAACGTGCGGTCGCGAAAGTCCTCCTGACGAAGGGTGCCTCCAACCCGGTCGGCCGGGTCGTCTTGGTGATGGACAACACCGGGTCGATGTCCAAGCGGTACAGGTCCGGTGAGGTCAAACGCATCATCGAGCGGATGGTTCCGGTCGCGACCCAGCTCGATTCCGACGGGAACCTCGAGGCCTACGCCTATGCCCAGCGGTTCGTGAAGCTGCCCGACGTCACCGTCGCCGACGCCGACACGTGGGTGAACACCTATGTCCACCTGCACGGTCGGCACGGTGACATCGATTTCGACGCGATCGGCGGCACCAACAACGAGATCCCGATCATGGAAGAGATCATCGGCACCCTCGACAAGACCGCCGCGGTCCCGACCTTGGTGTTGTTCTTCACCGACGGCGGATTCCACGCGAAGGCGCAGATCAGCACCTTGATGAGGACGGCGTCAGGGTTGCCGGCGTTCTGGCAGTTCATCGGAATCGGCAAGTCCAGCTTCGGTGTCCTCGAGAAGCTCGACAACCTGACCGGCCGCCTGGTCGACAACGCGGGGTTCTTCGCGGTCGAGAACGTCGATACGCTCAGCGACGCGGCGCTGTACGAGTTGCTCCTCAGCGAGTACCCGGACTGGTTGCGAGCCGCACGGAAAGCCAAGGTTCTCAGCTGAAGCCCACGACCCGGGGGGACCATTGCGTGATCATTCTCCGCGGGTTCACCTAGCGGGCGCCGGGTGCCGCCGAGAACGCGGGCGGGGGTGGAGTGCATTCACGACCCGAACATTTCGATACCTGCGTGGTCAACTGACCCGCTGATGCCAGTGTTGGCTTCACTGGTGGCACCGGGACTGTCCTGCGCTCGTGGCCGCCGACAGCTTGCGAGCGTCACCTCAGGTCGAGTTCGGCTGCGGTGGCCAGGTATTCGATCTGCTCCAACGTGATCGGGACGGTGGAACCCCGGATGGGGGTGGTGTTGATGATGATCTGTTGGGTGGAGGGGAGTGTGATCGAGAAGTAGGCGCTGCCGTCATTGGGGTAGACCCCGCGGGTGACGGTGGTCCCGTCCGGTGACACGGTGGTGATGCGATTCGGGTCAATCTCGTTCAGGTACTCGTCCTGCGGTGACGACGCCCGTTGACCGCTGACGACGACGATCTCGAGGCGCCCTGCCCCGGCGGTCGATGTCACGGTGACCACCTCGCAGACATTGTCTTTGCCGGCATCGGTCAACCGGAGTGATCCGATCGGCCGATCCAGGGTGAGGTCGTTGTTGCCCGGCATGCTCGCCCACCGGGCTTCGAGTGCCCGGTCGAGCCGGGTCACCTTGTCCCGGGTCAGCTCCGGGCCGTTCCCATCGGTGAAGGCCCCACAGGATCGCATCAGCGGGACGGCCGGGATGACGGGTGCCGTCACCGCCAGGGACGGGGTTGTCGCGATCGCGGTCAATTCGTCGAGGGTCAACGGGACGTGTCCGCTGCGGCGGCTGCCTGCCCTCGGGTCGGTGTTGTCGGCGTCATTGGCCGTGGCCACGATCCGGGTGCCGTCGGGAAGGTACGCGACGACGGTGCGTTCGAGGGTGCGGACACCGTTGATCTCGTACCAGGTGTCCAGCGTGTCGAGCACCGTGCCGTCCGGGCGGGGGTCACGTCGATCCAGCGCCCCTGCCACGCACGGCAGGATGGGGCGGTCCCACGCCTGGACGTCGACGGTCAGGGTTCCGACGTGCCCGTCTCGGACCAGCGAGCCGCGGGCGTTGGTCGACCCGCTGAACAGCAGCGCATCCCCTTCCTGTGGGAAGTTGGCGGGGTCGACATCGGTGATCGGCTCGAACTGTAGGGACTGGCTTGGACTGGCGAAGACCAGCTCCACCGCATTCGGGAGCGCATCGACGGCGGCCTGTGTCATCGCCGCGGCCTTCGCCCCCGAGAACCATGGATATTTCGGGTTGTCGTACTCGTCCGACCCGACGGTGGCGAAGTTGACGCGTTCAGGGTCGGAGGGCGGTTCGACTACGTCGCACCCCGGTATCCGTGCCGGGTGTGGCGCGGGTTCGAGAACGTAGGTGTACGCGCCGTCTGGGGTGTGCTCACCGGTGCCGTAGTCGTTCAGCACGCCGGCCACCATGGTTCCGGCCACAACAGTCGAGACGATGACGACCACGTCGAACCATCTGCTCTCGCGCCATCTGCGAGCACTGTCCTCGACCACTTTGCCCCCTCGGCGAGTCAGTGCTCACCGTAACTCAGGATTCGGCCGACACGGCTGACCACCAGCTGCGCTGTGTTCGCCTGCCTGCGCGGGGGAGCGTCGTCGCGGTCGCTGTACGTGCGATATGCCGCCCCGGGGCGAGGTCCTCCTCGCCCCGAAGACTCTGGGACGGTCGCGAGGCTAGTGAATTCGGCTGGAGCAACGGCCCATAACATTCGTCACGGCAAACAAGCGCCCACCTTGCGGTCCGGGCTTCGGAACACATGATGCCGGAAATGTGGCTGCGGCGGAGGTCCTGCCTGCGGCAGACTGTGCCTGGTGATCCTGACGATTTCCACGACGGCACGACCGGCGACCGATCTCGGCTATCTGCTGCACAAGCACCCCGACCGGGTCCAGGAGTTCACCCAATCCTGGGGTGTCGCCCGTGTGTTCTACCCGGAGGCGAACGAGGATCGCTGCACGGCGGCGCTGTTGTTGGATGTCGATGCGATTCGGCTCGCCCGCACCTCCCGCGGGTCCGCGCCTGACTACGCGCTCGGCCAGTACGTCAACGACCGTCCGTACGCGGTGTCGTCGTTGCTGTCGGTGGCGTTGGCGGACGTCTTCCGCACCGCCCGCGCCGGACGGTGCGCCCTGCGCCCCGAGCTAGCCGCCACACCGCTACCCCTGGAGATCTCGCTGCACGCGTTGCCGTGTCGCGGGGGACCGGAGTTGGCCGAACGCCTGTTTACCCCACTGGGGTGGGCCGTCGACGCGGACGCCGTTCCGCTGGACGATGCGTTCCCGGAGTGGGGTGACTCCCGCTACGTGCGGCTCACCCTGCGTGGTGACATCCGACTTGCCGACGCATTGAATCACCTCTACGTGCTGCTTCCGGTGCTCGACGACGCCAAACACTATTGGGTCGCCTCCGACGAGGTCGACAAGCTGATCCGGGCCGGTGCCTCCTGGCTCGCGGAGCACCCCGACAGGGCGTTGATCACCGACCGCTACCTGCGGCACCAGTCCGCTCTCACGCGCTCGGCCTTCGAGCGGCTCGCCGAACTCGGCGACGACGTGGAGGAGCAGCTGGCGCCGCCGGTCGACGAGGAGCCCGAGACCGACACGGTGCCCGCGGCGGACACCGTGGTGACGACGCCGTTGAATGTGCTTCGGCGCGAGGCGGTCCTCGGGGTCCTCGGCGAGTTGGACGTGCGCAGGGTCATCGACCTCGGATGTGGTTCCGGGCAACTCGTGTCCGCGTTGTTGGACGATCCCGGTTTCACCGAGATCGTGGGTGTGGATGTGTCGACCCGAGCGCTGACACTCACGGCACGGCGGTTGCGGTTGGATCGGATGCCGGAGCGGCGGCGGGAGCGACTGCAGCTGTTCCAGGCGGCGCTCACCTACACCGACCGGCGGTTCGCCGGCTACGAGGCGGCCGTGTTGATGGAGGTCATCGAGCACATCGACCCGCCGCGGCTGACCGCACTCGAACAGGTGGTCTTCGGTACCGCCCGGCCCGGGCGCGTGCTCGTGACGACGCCCAACGCCGAGTACAACGTGCGCTACACCGACCTGCACGGTCTGCGTCACCGCGACCATCGCTTCGAGTGGTCGCGGCCGCAATTCCGTTCCTGGGCGGCCACGGTCTGCGACGTCCACGGATACACCGTCGACTTCCGTCCGGTGGGTGAGGACGACCCCGAGGTCGGGTCACCGACTCAGATGGCGGTCTTCACCCGGGTGGGAGGCGCCGATGACTGACATCTCGGTGCCGGCGCTGTCGCTGGTGGTACTCGTGGGAGTGTCGGGCAGCGGCAAATCCACCTTCGCCGCACACCATTTCGCGCCGACACAGGTGCTGTCGTCCGACTTCTGCCGTGGGCTGGTCGCCGACGACGAAAACGATCAGTCCGCCACCAGGGACGCCTTCGACGTGCTGCTCTACATTGCCGGGACCCGGCTGCGGCGCGGCCTGCTCACCGTCGTCGATGCCACCAACGTCCAACGTGAATCCCGCAAGGCGCTGATCGATCTCGCCAAGTCGCACGACGTCCTGGTCGACGCGATCGTGGTCGACGTCCCCGACGACGTCGCGATCGAACGCAATCAGGCCCGACCGGACCGCGACTTCGGTCCGCACGTGATTCGCCGCCAGCACAAGGACCTTCGACGGTCGCTGCCGAAGCTCGGCCGCGAAGGCTTCCGCCGGGTGCACCTGCTCGCCGGTGTCGACGAGATCGCTGCGGCGACAGTCTCGACCGAAAAGGCCTGGACCGACAAACGGGAGCTGACCGGACCGTTCGACATCATCGGCGACGTCCACGGCTGCCGGAGCGAACTTCAGACGCTGCTGCGTGAGCTCGGCTGGTCGCTCGAACCCGACGGCGGCGGCGCCGCCCATCCCGAGGGGCGGATCGCGGTGTTCGTCGGCGACCTCGTCGACCGCGGACCCGACACTCCCGGGGTGCTGCGCCTGGTGATGGGCATGGTGGCGGCCGGAACCGCGCTGTGCGTCTCGGGCAACCACGAACAGAAGCTTGCCCGGGCCCTGCACGGCCGGAAGGTCGCCACCTCGCACGGACTGCAGCAGTCGCTCGATCAGCTCGCCGCCGAGGCCGACGACTTCCGCAGGTCCGCGCACACCTTCATCGACGGCCTGATCAGCCACTACGAACTCGACGACGGCAATCTGGTGGTCGCACACGCCGGGCTGAAGGAGGCCTATCACGGCCGCGCGTCGGCGAGGGTGCGCTCGTTCGCGCTGTACGGCGACACCACCGGCGAGACCGACGAGTACGGACTGCCGGTGCGCTACCCGTGGGCCCACGAATACCGCGGCCGCGCCATGATCGTCTACGGGCACACCCCGGTCCCGGAAACCGAGTGGATCAACAACACGATCTGCCTCGACACCGGCGTCGTGTTCGGCGGCAGGCTGACCGCCCTGCGCTACCCCAGCAAGGACATCGTTTCCGTTCCCGCAGAGCAGGTGTGGTTCGAACCGGTGCGCCCACTCGGCACCGGATCGGCAGCGCCGGGTCACCCGGTGCAGCGCGATCCGGTCCTGTTGTCCATCGACGACGTGGCCGGAACACGGCACATCGACGTCCGGTACACCAAGGGGCGCATCAAGGTGCGCGAGGAGAACGCAGCCGCCGCGCTCGAGATCATGAGCCGATTCGCCGTCGACCCACGCTGGCTGGTGTACCTGCCCCCGACGATGGCTCCACCGGCCACCTCGACCCTCGACGGCTACCTGGAGCATCCCGCCCAGGGTTTCGCCGAGTTCGCGGCGGCGGGGGTCACCGAGATCGTGTGCGAGGAGAAGCACATGGGTTCCCGGGCGATCGCCGTGCTGGCCCGCGACGCCGCCGCCGCGGCGAAGCGATTCGGCGTCACCGACGGCAGCTCGGGCATCGTCTACACCCGCACCGGCCGGCCGTTCTTCGACGATCCGACCCGGATGAGCGAACTCGTCGCCCGGCTCCGCACCGCGTGCGGGCCGCTCATGGACCACCTCGGGTCGCCGTGGCTGGTACTCGACTGCGAACTGCTGCCCTGGTCGGCGAAGGCGGGAGAGCTGATCCGCAGCCAGTACGCGTCGGTCGGAGCCGCGGCGGGTGCCGCGCTTCCCGAAGCGATCACCGCGCTCGAACGCGCCGCGGCGCGGGGGTTGGACGTCGGTGACCTGCTGACCCACACGCGAACCCGCGCGGTCAACGCCCGTCGGTTCCGGGAGGCATACGCCCGATACTGCTGGCCGGTGAACGGCCTCGACGGGGTGCGACTGGCACCGTTCCAGATCCTCGCCTGCGAAGGCCGGGCGCCCGCAGTCACCGAACCGCACTCCTGGCACCTGGCGACGCTGGCGTTGCTCGACGACCCTCTCATCGCCGAAACCAGACACCAGTTCGTCGATCTCACCTCAGAAGCATCTCGGGACGCGGCGACCGCCTGGTGGTCGCAACTGACCGACGCCGGCGGTGAGGGCATGGTGGTCAAACCGGTCGGCTCGGCACCCGCGGAACTGGCGCACAGGAGGATTCAGCCCGGAATCAAGGTGCGGGGGCAGGAGTATCTGCGGATCATCTATGGTCCCGACTACACCGAGCATCTCGACGTGCTGCGCGATCGGTCCCTGGGCCGTAAACGGTCGATGGCCCTGCGTGAACATGCACTCGGGCTCGAGGCGCTGACCCGGCTCACCGAAGGCGACCCGCTGTGGCGGGTGCACGAGCCGGTGTTCGCGGTCCTTGCGCTCGAGTCCGAGCCAGTCGACCCACGGTTGTAGTGTGATGGTCTCCATCGGTCGGGCACGTTAACCATTCGTCCTCGAGATGGCGCTTGCGCTGGGTGGCACTGGACCGCGCCGGGGAGAGCCAACAAAGCGTCGTGGCTCCGCAAACAGCGACAAGCGCGGACCATCCACGACCAACTCATAGGCGCACTCGCCGTGGGCTTCCGGGCGGGGTACGCGACCCGACGCTACCGGGGTTCTCTCGGTGGTATGTCGAACTGTGTCCACTCCTGCGCCCAGCGCCGCAACCGGTTTCGGTGAAACCGTCGGTGTGCGATGGCCGTGGAGAGGAGGATGGCGCCGGCCGCGAGTGCCCACACTCCGCCTGCGGAGTGCCCACACTCCGCAGGCGGCGGTCATCGCGAGGGCGGTGTTCTTCGCGCCGGCGGGACGGATCGTGTACTCGGGGGTGTCGGGGGCGAGGTAGGTGTCTTCGAGCAGGACTGCGGGGACTTGGTGCACGGCGGCGCGCAGTGCCTGGGCTTGCTGTTCCAACCGGGTATGCGTGGTGGTGCTGAACGCGGCGGCGACGGGGATCAACAGCAAGACCAGGACCGCAGTAAGCATCAACAGGGTGGCCTCGTAGCGGTCGCTGGGCGCATCAGGTGGTTGCGGCTCCACGGGCGCAGCCGCCACCACCGGATCGGTGCGGCAACCGGTACCGGTACCGGTACCGGTACCGGTTCTCCCTGACGCATAGTCACCTCCGCAGGATCTCCGCTTCCCGTCCCTTTCGATTGTGCGACGGAATTGGAAGGCGGGCGTTCCCGCACGTTGCCCGCAGGCCTCGGAAAGCCCGTGGAGGTGTTCAGGCCGAGTGCTTCTGGATGTATTCCTCGACTGCCTCGCGCATGAGTTCGCTGGGCTTGCGGTGCTGACGCTGCGCGAGTTCGTCGAGCTTGTTGCTCAGCGGCAGTGGAAGCCGGACCTGGCGTTTGGGGGAGGCACCGCTGATGCCCGCGTCCTGCGCCAGGGACGGGCGGCCGACGCCGACCCGCTCGAGCAGGGCCCGGCCCGCGGCGGTGGCGTCGTCGCCGCGCTTGGCGGTGGCCGAGTCCTTCGGCAGCGTCATGTCGTGCTCGGCCCACTCGGCGAGCTCGTCGTAATCGGTGTTCTTATCGTTGCTGTTCATCGGTATGTCACCTCATCGGGTGGTGGTGCCGGGTGATCCCTTCGGATACCTGCGTGGGTGGTGCATCGGGTTGAGGTGCCGGGCCTTCGCCCCCGGCGCCTGACGGATCAGGGACGGTCTCTCATGCGGTCAAGGTGCTTTGCTCGCGCCTCCATCACGTGGAAGACCACCATGCCCCTCGGTGGAACGATCTAGCGCCATAACTTCGAGCAGCGGCCCACCCAGTGTCCGCGGGGGACCGATGAACAGCCTGGGCTCGGCGTACCGGGGACGCGGGGTTCGTCGAACTCCTGCTCGACGTAGACCGCGTTCTCGATCGCATGCAACGCGTCCTCGTGGTCGATCCCGTGTTTTTCCGCGCTGGTCACCCATTCGACCGCCACACGAATACTGTACTACAAAAGTCGTAGTTTCTGTAGTACAAAACTGCGGATGTTTGTCAGTTCTCCCGAGCCTTCGCGCATGATCGGGGCTCGCAACCGGTTGGGGTGACACAGTTCGGTTTGTCCCTGCGCAATAATGCATCGTGACCTCCGCGTGCGTATTGAGAACAGCAGACCGCCGACTCGAAGAAGCCCACTACTACTGGCATCACTGCGTTGATAATTATTACGAGCCCTCGGCCTTCCGAATGGCTCTCAATGCATGCATTCAGGCGCTGCGCAACGTCACGTTCGCGCTGCAGAAGCAGAAGAGCAACGTTCCGGGCTTCGACGAGTGGTATCAGCCGTGGCAGGACAGGATGAAAGCGGATCAGGTTGCGCGATGGCTGGTTCGATCACGCAACCGAGTCGTCAAGGAAGAGGATCTCGAGACGGAATCGAAGCTGCGAGTCTCCGTGTCGACCACCTACGACGACGCTGCCGCTCAAGTTGTCGAGTCCCTACTCCCACGCTCTGCTGCCGCCCACCGAAAGTGGGAGAAGCACATGGTCTACCCGATCGGGTGGCCCCTTCAGCGTGTCGTGGAGGGTGTCACCCGCGCGGTTCCGCCGAAGATATGTGCACAGGCCACGATGACAGTTGAGCGTCGTTGGGTCGATGATGCGCTCGAAGAGTGGGAAATTCTGTCCGCGCTCGCGTACGTGTACACCACGTTGGCAACCATGCTTCAAGAGGCGCACGTTCTCATCTCGAACAACCACGCGTTCGAGTTTCACGGGTGCGACTACTTGGCAGGGTGCGCAGCTGATTCTACCGATTTCGTGCGGCCACCATGCATGGCTACCACCCGGGAGTGGCGCTCCCTCGACGTGGATCTCAGCACTCGGATGGCCATGGAAGCGCCGGACGTGCATATGGTCGAGTACTCGGAGGAGGGTGGGGCCTTGGCTCGGCAGCTGTTCGGCAAGCCGCCACAACCACCGGAATCGCCTACCTCAGCACTCGACTGGGTCGAGTTCATGATGAAGACTGCGAAAATGGTTGTCGCAGCCGGCCAAGAACATATGTGGTTCATTCACTTCTTCCGGGGTGGCAAGCCTGACGGAGCCCCGTGGGGGATCCTGCCTCGAAACTCACTGGACAAGCGACGCTTTGCGCAGCAAGTAGCCGAGGTCTGCGAAGTATTCGGATACGATGGGGTACTTAGCATTTCCGAGATGTGGGTTGGGTCGCCGGGGGGAAACCTTCTCCCGTCCCAGCAGAAGAATCGGACTGAGGCGCTCTCAGTTGACGCCGCGTGCGCCGACGGAAGTCACCGGCAGTCCGTCGTGACACTGGTACGTGGAGAGGGAACCGTGGACTTCGTGGACAAGGAGTGGGATCTCGGCGTCGAAGGATTTGGCTTTTTCAAGCCTGTCAAGGAGGTGTGGCGCACCTGGCGCTCGATAGATCCGTCGACCGATCTCGTGGGTGACAATAGATCGTGAGTGACCGGGTTCGGCGGGCGCGCCCATCGTGTCCGCTCCCCGGGCCACGATCTGGTCCGCCCGTTCGAGGCGCTCCGGCAGATCCGATCGGGCGAGTTCCGCGGCGTCCGATGGGGTCGGCAACAAATACAACATCACTGTCAGCGGCACGAACCGGGAGGTCGACTCCCTCGTCGTTGAGGCACTCATCCTCTGGATACAGCACCTGGCGCCGGATCTGGTGATCCCGAGCAGCCTGCCGATGCCCGGCTACTCATGGCTGTACGAGCTCGACAACCGCGCTCTGCGCGTTCGCGCATGAGGTGTACCTGGGTGCCTCGGCGGGCAACGGCCTGAACGTGCGCTACGGGCTACACACACCTTCGCTGAGTGTGATCACGACAGGACCATCTCCGCACCACGTTCATGCCCTGGCGTACGCGCCCATCGGCAGCGCCCGCCTGGACGAGCGCGAACAGGCCCGCCGCAACGAGCCGCTCCTCGCCGCACACTCGCTGGTCGGCATCGCGTCGGCGGGGAAGACGTTAGCGCGGATGATCGTCCTCGATGACCGGAAGGGCATGGCGGTGCGGCACGTGAACGTTCCGGTGCTCCTCCGCATTGGATGCCTGGCGGTTCAGGTGGCGAACGATCGGCGGACACGAGTTCGTGCGGTGGCTCAGGACTGGGACGAGCTGGCTGTGCAGCTGCTGGAGTAGGGCATTGCGATGTTGGAGCCGACTGGCATCTCGCGTGAATTAGTTGTCGAGTGTCAACGGAATCTGAAATCCTCTCGGCCGTCGCCGTGGCACGCACGTCGTGAGATCGCCCGGGGATGCGGCGGCGCCGCCCTGGTGAGCCGAAGCTAGCCGGTCGGAGTGGGTTTCCGCTCCGACCGGCCCTCGACGGAGGTATAACAAGGCACCGCCGATCAAGCACTGACTGCACTTCGTCACGGGATGTGTGTCCGGGCAAGGGGCCGTTCTTGAGCGGCGGTGGTCACCGGTCAGTCGTTGTCGAACGAGTACTCGATGTCGCGGAACGCGAGCCGCGTGGCGATGTCCGCGTCAACAAGGACCTTGTCGATGTCATACCCGTCCCGGTCAGCAACTTGATAAATCTGATCGGTGATCATCATCACCGACCGAGCAGATTTGCCTGGTTCGCATTCACCAACGCTGCTACGAACCCCTCCTGCACCTTCGCCGCACTCGATAGGTGCGCAGCGAACCGCACCGCCGTCAGCTGGAATTCAGGGGTTCCCGCATCCGCCGGCGTCGAGGAATCGCGGGAATGATCCCGCAAATAGTTGAGAACACGGTCATACACAGTTTCAGTCACCGCAACATTCTCGCAGCCCGTCCCGATAATACGCCGCACCGCAACCTCGAGCCGCCGAGTCCGATCCAGCTTCTCCATTACCCGATCGGCCGCCATCACCTCCAACTCTCCTCACCGCTTGCCATCCCAACAGCGAACCTGGGGTCTACCTTCACGGTCGGGGTGCCACGCTGCTGGCGCCGAACATGTGCTCGGAGTTGCTTTCCGGAAAATCTACTCGACTCTGATGCCGCGTGCGCGCAGTTCGTCGACCTGTGGTGTGAGATGCGTGCCCCAGTCCATCGGCGTCCGTGATCTTCCCCGAATTGTGGCAGCACCAGCACCCGTGCGTATCCCGCTGCCAGATCGGCATTCTCGTTGGACCGGTCGCAGCCGTCGATGTATCGGTGGTCGTCGATACCGTGGGCAGGGGCACGCACATCCGGCGAATCGCACTGGAACAGCACCGCGTCGTCCACACCGGACCACCTCATCCTGGAATCGCTGATCTGCTGTGGGTTCACAGCAGATCAGGGATGCTTCTACAAGTGCTTTGTAGGTAACGTCCGTTTGGCCTGCTCAACCATTCGGCGTGCGTTCGCCTGCAGGTCAGGTGGGAGGCGTTCGATGTAGATGTCGGTCGCAGCCGTCCGCATGTCTTCGAAAAAGTCGAATCCGAGTTTGTGCTCGTGCTCAGGAAGCGGTCCGTCGTAGCCCCTGTGCTGCTCGTATAGTTCGACGGAGCACTGGAATTCAGGGTGGGATACGCAGTAGTTCCGCCAATCCAATAGAAGTTTAGCGAAGTGCACTCCTCGCTTTTCGACCAACCCTTCAAGAATGCGAAGGTCGCGCCAGCTCACTATTGTCGCAGGTAGTACGCAATTACCGAATTCCTCGAATACGGATCGAGACGACTCCAGAATCAACCGCTCGGTCATCTTGTTGCTTGGTATGCCATCCTCAGGTCCTACAACAAGTGGCACGAAGGTGGTCTGATCATCGATGATCAGACCATTTGACTTCCAGCCGAATTTTTGGAACTGCTCAATAGTTCGGTTGAGCTGCATGAACTTCTTGGTGCTGAATCTCAACCTAATTTCCGAATCGAACTCCTCAAGCGTACCGGTACCTTCTGCGAAACCCTGCATTAGGTGCCGATTGTTCGCATCGATCAAAATGCACAGCTTGTCCGAGACGTAGGCGAAGTCGCAAATGCTTTCGTTGGATCCCTTCTTGATTCTGAATGCTTTGATCATTTCATACTCGGAGATGACACCGTCACCGCTGAGATGGTTTGAGATCCGCTTGAGTGTGGCGCCGATTTTTGTCTCAAATTTGTGGTTTACGGCGTTTCTGAAGTGCTCGGATTCGGCCTTATCTGTACTCTTGAGGATCTCGTTTACGTCGACAACGAGGGGTTCGCCCATGAAGCGCTGCACGAGGTACTGAGGCCTGACGAGGAGAAAGCTTCCACTCGCCAACTGGATGAACGGTCTCATTTGGAGGTAATATCGCGTCCACGGTGTCCCAGAACTCCCGTCGCGCTCTAGTCGCAGCCGCTCACGCAGATCAGGGAGCTGCCAGACGCATCGGTCCTTGAATGCATCTATGACCTCGTCGCCGAGATTCATTACGACGAAATTGCCCTCTCCGAACTGAACTTTCCCCTCCTGGCTAACCATGTTGTAAAGCGTCCAGCCTAGTGTCAGAAATTCGAGAAATTTGACACCCACAGCCTTCTCGAAGATCTGCCGCGGCTCCCCTCCGATCGATTGCACCACTTTCGGTCCGGTAGTCGATGGCCATGGCTGGAGCCAGTTCTGGGCCGCTTCCGACGCGAGGGTTTCGAAAGTATAAGGGTAGTCAAGGGAATGTTGAGCGATGCTGTTCATCACGACAGTCGAATCGATCCCAGCGCCATCGGCGCACACTCTGGTGGTCGTGGCAACGATGTCCTCGTTGATACTCAACACGCAGTGCGCGAAGTCGAGTGGGAGCACATTGGCCTGGCCGTCCTCGCTTGCAAACTCGACCACCTCTTTGAGGCATTGGAGCATTGTCGAGACGGTTAAAATCGTCTGCTTCTTCCGCAATGCCTTCAGGAGATCGGTCCGCAGCGGTCTGGGAACGCCGCCCGCCCAGCGCTTCTCCACTTGCGGACGTGAGCGGGAGGAAACAGCAAGATCGAGCTGTGCGAACAGAGTCGACAACATCGTGAGCGTCGGCTGCAATCCGGCCTTTTCCCAGACCGCCTTGCGCTCTTCAATGCTCAGGTGCCGGGCCGACAGCTTGGAGGAAGTGGCCACAGCCACATTTGGCTCTTGTATCGCTTGACTCATCGTCCCCACTGTCTTTCTGCATCGCGAAACTGCTTCTCGCCACCGCATCTGCTGATCACCGGCTTCCTAAGGTAGGACAAGGGCCTTAATGCGACGGCCATTTGCGCCACGAGCCGACTGTCGGAGGTGCGTCACCGCGAACGGCGATGTGAAATATGTTGTGGTTCGTCTGATATTCGATGAGGGTTTCGGCACGGCCGATGATCGGACCCCATCCGCCGCTGAGGACGATTGCGGCGCCCGTCGTCTTGTCGGTGATGGTGACCCCGTCGACGTCGATCGAGTCATCGTCTAGATTCAGTCGCCACCACGGTTTCGTGGCGAGCGTGTCGAGAAGGGCACGCACCTCGTCGGCGTTAGGTGTGACCAGCACAGTGTGGCCGCCTAGTTGGCGGACATAGTAGGTAGTCGAGTGTTGGATCTCAGCCGCATCCTGCTGGATTCCGGACTCAATTTGGACTGCGTACCCCATCGGCATGGCGGTCTCGTTGAGTGCGCGCGCTGTGGCGACACCGTTGTGCAAAGGTAGAAATCGGCTATCTGTCATGCGAAGGTCCAATGCTCGGGTCGGGCGCAGTCCAGCAAACGATAGCTACCCCCACTGACAGGGAGGACGTGCCATCGCGCCGCGCCGGTTAACCATCAGCGTCCGCCCGCCGAACCAGTGGGTGGGCCCGGGCTTGGGATAGGCGAATATCGACCGCGCTGATTGAGGCGAGGCGGGGAAGGTGCGCACGCCGTTCTGTGGAGCCGTGGGCGTCAGCAGGATGAACTGCCCTGAGGACCGGGCCCCAAGAAGGCGTCACGCTCGATGCGCGGTCAACATCCAAGGTGCGGCGAAAGGTGGCGGTCACGAAGTGAGCTGACCGAACTAATGCCTACCGTCCGGTGCTCTCCGAAGGTTGTCGCCGAGCGCGACGTTTGGCGAGGAGAACGTCGACGCACTGCTCGGCCCGATCGCGGAGTACAGCGGCGGGGCCGCGCGTTCGGAACTCGGCCACGCGGAGGTCGTGTTTACCATCCCCCGGGGTCGGTGCGGCAGGCTACCTTCGATGGCGTTGGCGGTGCTGGGGCCTATCCGTGGTCGGTGCGGTCGCGTCGGGTGCCGAGCACCGCTGATTTCGACCGCCTCACCGAGGCGGTGGACCAGCCGAGGCCTGGGGTGGGCTGCTGGGGTCAGTTCGCGTCGGAGGTGCTCACGCATCTCGCTGATACTGAGGGATGCAAAGGTCGTTGAGGATTTGAGTGCCGGTGGAGGCGGGGGCATCGAGCAGGGCGAAGAGGAGTAGGTGGTCGGTGCCGATCTCCTCGTGGCCGAGCAGGGCGGTCTGGCGCGGGTTGACCTAGAGGACCTTTCGTTGTCGCTGGTGTTCGGAATGTGCCCGGCGATCGGGGCTTAGCCGTTCGGTGCGCTGACACCCTCGAGCTTGCTGTTGAGGGCCGGCGCGGTGAGACCCCACATGGGTCGGTGCCGCAGCTCCGGAACCTCCGGCGTTGAGGATCCCGACGAGCAGGTGTTGGGTGCCGACGGAGTCCTGGTGGTGGGTGCGGGTGGCTCCGGCGGCGAGGACGACCACTTGACGGGTTTGGGGCTGATCAGCTTTGCCCACATCTGCAATACCGATTGAGGGAGGCCATGACGGTGTTCGGGACTTCCTCGGTGATCTGCACCATCTGGCCGATGCGATGGGAGTCGACTGAGACGAAGCACAGCGGGAGCGGTCCACTCCGCCGGCGATAAGGCGCGGACTAAGCGAACTGACGGCTGGACGTCCTGAGGACCCTTCGGCAGACAGTCCCTGATACCGGGTGTGCCGGGGACGTGAAAGCGTCACGGTCTGCTGTCTAGTAGGGCGGGTCGCGCGGCCTCGCATCGAAGTCCCTGCCAAAATAGTCTCTTGACGGAATAGTCCTTGAAGGGAATACTGATTTGTGTGATCGTCGACATGCCGGAGGAGTTCTTTGCCTACCTTGATCGTCTCGAGGAGAAGGTGGCGGGTGGTGACGCTCACGCCGTGCAGGTATTGGCGCACATCGCGGCTGCATTGGCGGATCTAGCGGCGCTCGAGGAGCGGCCGGTGGCCAATACCCCGAGTCTGAAACGGGTGCGTCAGTCTGGTCGCTATCCGGTCTGGCGGACCTCGCATCCGTACAGGGAGGACGTCGCGGTCCGGGTGATCTGCTGGTTCCCTCCCGATACCGACGTCGTGGTGGTGGCGTTGTTCGCCGGCGACAAGGCCCGGATGGGTGATGTGTTCTACAACAGCGTCGGTCCACGGGCCGATGTGGCGATCGAGCGGTGGCTCAAGGAGACCGAAGGTGAGCATCATGGGTGACAAGCGGGCATACCGGCGCGGGAACGAGCGGATCGCACAGTTGGCCGCGAACCCCGCGATCGCAGATGAGGTCGGCCGGATCAGGGACGAGACGGCGGAGATGAACCGGGTCTACGCGGAAACTCTGTCCGATATCCGCAAGGCGGGCAATCTCACTCAGACAGACGTGGCGAAGGCGCTCGGTGTCGAGCAGGCTGCGGTGTCGAAGATCGAACGCCGCAACGATCTGTTGCTGTCGACGTTGCGGGAGTATCTGGCGGCGACCGGCGCGGAGCATCCCCGGATCGTGGTGGAGAAGAACGGTGTCGAGGTCAGCCTCGACCTGGACACCTTCGCCGCAGGGTAGCGCGGGACCGTCGATGGGGTTAGATGCGACGAGGAAGCTCGACGGAACGCGATCGATGGAAGCGGTGGTCGCGGCCGCTGTCGAACAGGGCGACGCGATCGAGAGCCACGCGCTCGAGATCAAGAGTGATGTGAACCCGACAACCAAGCCCGGCGCGGCCAAGATCGCACGGTTCATTCTGGGAGCGGCGAACAGGCTGCCGGCGGACGCCGCAGGCAAGTTCGAGGGGTACGCCTATCTAATGCTCGGTGTCGCCGAGGGCGAGGCGACTGGGATCGATATGTTCGACACCAAGCACCTCGAGGACAGGATGCGCCGGTTCCTCGATCCGGACTCACCGCCGAGATGGGACGTGCACTGGTTGCCGGTGGACGGAGTGGACGGAGTGGACGGAAGGGGTAAGGCGGTATGCGTGATCTCCGTGGCCCCGCCGCTCGAGGGTGATCCGTTGCAGGTCTGCCACGGTGACTTCCAGGGCGAGGGAAATAGGTCGAACCTTCTCGAAGATGGCCGGGTTTACTACCGGGAGAAGGGGTCGACCAGGGCAGCCAGAAGCGGCGAGGTCAAAGCCCTCGTGCGCCGCGCCGGCCGGACGTTGCCTGCGGTGGATATTCGTATCGAGTCGGTCGGGGGAGAACTACGTCGACATGTCGATGAAGAAGTGAACCAGGTGTTCGATCTCTTATTTGAGCAGCATGTGACCGAGCTGAGGAAGGGGCGAGCTGGGACTGACGAGGGGTTGGACGACAGGCTGGCCCGGCTCCGCGACGCTGCGTACGACGAGTGGATGGACAACCTCGACGACCTCGCGGCGGCGGCGTGGCCCGGCGTGCAGTTCCGCATCGAGAACACTGCCGGTACATACCTCGAAGACATCGAGTTACACCTGATGTTCCCTCCCACTGCAGTTGGGGTCGCGAAGGCCCATCCGGACGACCTCTCCATGAAGCAGTTGATTCCAACTCTGTACGAGAGGCGCGACTACGACGCGAATTCCATAACGAATTGGGCAGCGAACCAGAATTGGATGCTGCCGCCACTGCCCCCAGTCTCTCATCCGTCATATCCGCTGGTCTGGGGAAACGACGACGATGGCCTGGTTCTGACTGTCTCGGGCATGGATCTCCGACCGGATTCCTCATGGACAAACGACAACGATGACCTCGTCATTGTCGTAAACGAGTCGGTGGAGTCGATAGACGTCGACTGGCAGTTGACCGCCAAAGGGCACCACAAGAGCTATACGGGCACCCTGACCCTCCCCGTCAAGGAAGCGTCGGTGCGTGACGCCCTCGCCACGACAGTGTTTAGGCGACACACCGACTGATCCATTCACGACTTCACGACTTCACGACTTCACGACTTCACGACTTCACGACTTCGCGAATGAATCGAATGGTCGGCGAAGGGTGTTGCCCACGCACCGTTGGCGTTTCGGCACCGCGTCGCTCCACGGACTGCCACTGCTTGGCAGCCAAGTCATCAATGAGGCGGTCGGGATCGGGGCTGCTTGCCGCCCTCACCGTCGTCTCCCGGTTCAGGCGGCCCAGCGTCGTTATGCTGCTGCGACAGCACAGTGGTGCAGGTCTTTCACCTCCGCTCGGTCACACAGCGCCTCGTGGCACACCAACTCTTCCCCCAATCGCCAGTCCGGCTGCCTTATTCGACCACCGCGGGACGCGCATCAATCGACTTGGACGGAGGGATGAACCGAATCCGACGCTTGTGTGCCCGGCGGCGATCTACGCAGCAGGAAAGGGCTGAAGTACGATGACATACGCCCACCATCCAAACAGACAGTGGGCGTACGTCATTCACATGAACTACTTCACGGCCATTTCACGTTCCTCTCGCACGGCTGCCACAAATGGAATCTCTCTCGTGTTCTTCAGACGATGGCGATCGCGCTCGGGCAGGCGCGGGGTCAGCAGGTGAAGATCCGGCACAGCCGGTACTCGGGTTTGCGGATCGAGGAGGCCCGGCAGGCGTTGAGCCTGGTGGAGGAGACCGCTGACGAGTTCACCGAGACGCTGCGGCGCCTGTCCTCGACGGCGGTGACGGATCGGCAGTGGTTCGCGTTCCTGGACGCCTGGTACCCGATGCCGGAGGTGCAGGGCCGCTCGCGCACGATCGCGACCCGTGTGCGTGAGGAGCTGGTGGAGATGTACCGGCACGACGTGCGGGCCAACACCTGGCAGGGAACCGCGTTCGGTGTGGTCCAGCGGTGAACACCTGGGCCCACCACAAGCAGTCCGTCAAGGGTGCCCCGCGCGCCGAGCGGAACCAGGAAGGCGCGATCTCGGGTCGCTTCGACAAGCTCGACGCCGCCGTGGTGAGCACCCTCGAGAAGGTCCTCGCGAGCTGATCCTGTGCTCACTGTCGGCGGTCCGCACTCTACCCCCTGGGGTGCGGGCCGCTGGTGTGTGTTGTGGCTGTGACCTGGTGTTCTGTTTTGTGATGTGGGTGTGATGTGGGGGTGCCGGCGATTTGGTGGGGTGGGGTCGGCGCTCGGGGTGGGCGCGGGTGTCGGTTTCGCCCGTTTCGGGTGGTTTTTGAAAGGTGTTGGTTACCAATATGTTTGGGTAACTAGTTGGTAAGGCATCGATTTCATGATTAGTGCACTACACTCAGCTTCTGAGTTTGGTAAAGTGATGTTGCGCAATATATTTGGATGTTTTTTGTTTTTCGTGTGTTGGATAGGTTGTGTGGATGGGTGGTAGGCTGTGGAAATGACGGTGAGGGTGTTTGGGCGGGGGAGCGGGCGACGAGTTCGCGCATACCCGCGCGCGTCCCCAGCTTCGTTTCTCTGTCGGGAACGGCGCTCGTAGCACTGATTGAATCTGCAGGCGAGAACCTAATTTCGGAAACGCAGAGGAGCGAAGCGACTCGCTCGACGGCAACGGGAATGGACCCACTGCGAGCCGCGCAGCGGCTCCCTGGCGGGGAGCGTAGCGACTCGCCCCGTCTCCCGGTGCGGAGCACCGGGGGCAGC
>NZ_JBHXWI010000109.1:0-19391 GCF_042671975.1 Rhodococcus sp. NPDC127593
ACTACGACCGACCAGACGGACAGGAGACAGATATCATCGAACCCGAGCTCACCGGAGCCAGATAGAAAAGTCTCCGGAGAAGCGGGGGAATCTCAAACCAACACGACAACGGCCGCGGCCGCGAGCATGAGCGCGGCCGCACCGACCACAAAGACGGCACGCCAGCCCGCAGCAGCTGCGATCATCTGCGCGGCGACAGGAACGACCGCCGCGGCGCCGAGGAAACCGCTGGTCAACCAACTCAAAGCAACCAGGCGGTGGCGCGGATCCAAGCTCTCGGCGATATATGTGAAGGCGGCGGGGGCGAAGGCGGCGGCCGCGCAACCCTGCCCCGCTCGAGCGACCAACTCCAGAAGGAGTGTGGAAGGTAGAGCTGCCAGCACCGTGGTGACCGCCGCGGCGCACAGTCCCACGGACATCACGGTATGAGGCCCGAACCGCGACGCCAGCGGCCCCGCGGCGAGGAAGCCGACAGCATAGGCGACCCCGAACACAGTCGAGGTAGCTGTCACGCGTGCAGAATCGACATCGAAGGAGGCGGCCATCTGCGGTAACAACGCCAGCACCGAGTACATCTGTCCTACTGCGGCGATGGCTGTAGTGGTGAGAATGACGATGACTCGTCCGGGCGGCGCATATCGAACAGGGATGCCGATCGAACCGATATCGGTGCTCGGCTTCAGGCCCACACCGCCTCCTTTGGGTTTCCTGATGGGCGAGCTGTGGGATAGACGCCCTCGAACGGGGCCGGCCCAGTACCGGACAGTGCCCTGCCGATCACCGTTGCCTGCGTAGGTCCATGCGGTAGGTGTAGCGGCGGGGATTGAGACGGGAGGCGGTGAACTCGACCGGCCGCCCCCCGGCGTCGTGGTACAGCCGCTCGATGAGCAAGACGGCGTCCCCCTCCGAGCATCCGATCAATTCGCTCTCCGCCTCTTCGGCTTGGGTGGCGTGGATGCTCTGAGTTGCCGAGACGATGCCCTCGGGCAGTATCCGCTCCGCCGATTGAATGATCGTGCTGTCGGTCTCCCATACTCCCTGCTCGATCACGTTGTCCGCCAGTGAGGAAGCCATGTAATGCCGGGTCAAGGCGAAAGGCGCATGGTTGTAGCAGCGTTGGACGAGTGCGCAGCGGACGTCTGAGCTATCGACGCCAAGGTCACGGGCGATCGCGGGCTCGTTCACCCCGCGCCGGAAAGGTTCGAGTAACCGAGTGGTGGTGCCGGGCCAGCTCATGATTTCGTCGAGCGATCCGATCGCACGCTGATAGCGACCTGAGTTCGTCTCGTGCCCAATCAAGTACGTGCCACTGCCCTGAATGCGGTGCACCATGCCTTCCTCGACCAGGTGACCGATCGCTTGCCGGATCGTGTGTCTGCTGACACCGAAACTCTGCCGAAGTTGGTCTTCGGTGGGCAGCTTGTCTCCCACGGCGTACTCACCGCGTTCGGCTCGCCGCCGAAGTTGTTCGGCGACGAGCCGGTACGCGGGACGCTTCAGATACGAATGCGTCTCCACAATCAGGCCTGTCTGTCAGTTCCTCGCGGAGGGTGCTTCGTCACTGAACAGCGACACCCCACGGGTCTCGGGCAGATACCGCAGCAGGAGCATGAACGACAGCGCTGCGATCGCGACGAGGTAGAAGGCGGGGGCGACGACGAGCGCTGCTGCTGCCGCGATGGCGGTAGCGATGAACGGGCCGGGACCGCCGATGAGAGCCTGCGCGACGTTGAAGCCGATCGAGCTACCCGTCACCCGCAGTCGGGCCGGGAAGAGCTCGACCATGACAACTCCGAGCATTACATTGGCCAGTGCCTCGAAGGCCGCGAAAATCACCAGGCCGATCAAGGCGAGGTACCAGGTGCCGGTCGAGAGCAGCGCGAAGCAGGGGACCGCGGTCAGCGCAATGCCGCCGGCGCCGAGCAGCATCGTGCGTCGTCGGCCGATGCGGTCGCCGATCATCCCGGCCACGGGGCACATGAGTGAGTAGATGAGCAACCCGAGCACCGCGAGTTCGAGGGCGGAGGTCTTGGTCATGTGGACCTCGACAGTGAGGAAGGTGACCACGAAGGTTGCGAGGTAGTAGAAACCGAGGCCGGTCACCGCGGTGCAGACGAAAACCAGCAGGATTCCGGATCGGCTGTGCTTGCCCGCGTTCCGCAGCGGGGCGTGCTCGACCTCGTGAGCGCGCTGGAGCTCCTTGAACACGGGAGTGTCCTCGAGGCGGAGGCGGACGTAAAGGCCGAGGACCGCCAGCGGGCCCGCGACGAGGAAAGGGACACGCCAACCCCACGTGGTCATCTGGTCGTCGGACAACAGGGTGGTCAGCAGCAAGGTCACCGCACCCCCGGCCATGACCCCGATGCCGGCGCCGGCGGAGACCACACTGCTCCACAGCCCGCGCCGGCGGGCCGGTGCATATTCGACGAGGAAGGCAGCTGCGCCGGCGTACTCGCCACCCGCGGAGAAACCCTGGGCGCACCGAAGGAGCACCAGAAGAGCGGGAGCAGCGAGGCCGATGGTGGCGTAGGTCGGCAGGATACCGATGCCGATGGTGCAGATACCCATGACGACGATTGAGAGTGAGAGCGCCGCGCGGCGACCGGCGCGATCGCCGAAAGCTCCGATCAGCAGCCCCCCGAGCGGACGAAAGAGGAACGCGACGCCGAAAACGGCGAGGGAGGCCAACAGCGACGTCGTGGCGTCGCCGGAGGGAAAGAAGAGCGCTCCGATGGTCGCGGCCAGAAACCCGTACACCGCGAAGTCGAACCACTCGAGGAAGTGGCCGATGCCCGCGGCAATGGCGACGCGTCGGGACACCTTGGGTGCCAGGGTCCCCGATGTGGTCAGCGCATCAGTCGTCGGTGCATCTCCCGGAATCGTGGGGGGTAACGGCGATACGGGGGGTGGGTTCGTCATCGAGGTCTCCTCGGGAAGCGTCGTGGATTTCTTTCGCCACGACGTGAATTTGGTCCTGCGGGAATCTGATCGGTGTTTCGGCGCGCCCATGATCCTCCGCCTGGTAACCACAGTGAAGTGGGCCACAGTTGTACGGATGACTTGAAGTTAGTCAGGGTTGGTGCTTGCGTCAACCCCTCGTAGGTTGCGGGCTGGTTCCGGCATGAAAACCAGACGAATGAAATACTGTGACCTGGGTATTTACTGCAAGTGGCAGCTAGGTCATAGGCGCAACGGGGAGGGGTCGGGTTCGATTCGCGTCGCGATTGACAGATGCGAGGGTTCGCAATAGTGTTTCAAGTCATACGGACAAATTCTTGCGAGGGCGGTGGTTGGATCCGCGTCCGCGGGCCCCTCCCGCAGCAACCGCAACTGACGTGTCCACGATCATGGAAAGGATGTGCGCATGGCTGGCAGCACGATCGCCGAACGACTCGGCGTCTTCGCCGCGGGTCTGGAGGTCGATGCGATTCCACTACCGGTCATCGAGCGGGCCACAGGGTGCCTCCTCCACGCCTTGGCGGTGGGAATGGCCGGCTCGGCCGCCGGCTTCGGGCTACAGGCTGAGCAGGCTAGCCCTGGTGTGAGCTCGCCGCCGATCAAGGAGGGATACGCCCGCTCACTGGTGACCGGGCAGTGGCATCCGGCCTCGACGGCGGCCTTCATCAACGGAGTGCATCTGCATGCCCGGGCGCAGGAAGACACACACGGCACGTTCCATCCAGGTGTGAGCGTCATACCCGCCGCCCTGGCGGCCGCAGAGTCCAGCGCTGTCGACGGCCGCACTCTGCTGGCGTCGGTTGTCGCAGGCTACGAGGTGGGCATTGCACTGTCGGGGCCGCTCACGGACCTGACCACCCCGCCCTTTCGCGCGACGGCGGTCTTCGGTCCGGTGGCTGCCGCTGCTGCCGTCGGACGGATCCGCGGACTGAACGGCGAACGCATGACCGCCGCATTGGCGATCGCCGCATCGATCTCGGGTGGCACGTCCGAATCGTTCGGTGCGGGAACCGACGAGTGGCACTTCCAGTCGGGGATCGCGGCGACGAGCGGGCTGATGGCGGCGCAACTCGCCGAAACCGGGGTCACGGGGTCACGGACGGCGTTCGAAGCCGAAGCGGGATTCCTCGACTGCTTCTCGCGATCGCGGGAGTCTGCGGAAACGCTCGCCCGCGAGCTCGGGCGGTCCTGGAACACACTCGCAGTGACCTTCAAGCCGTACCCGGTGTGTGCGTTCAATCAGGCGCCGGCCATGCTCGCAGTGCGGCTTCGCGAGTCCGGTCTCCACGCCGACGAGGTCGCGTCGATCCGGCTGCGGATGAACGAACGCGAAGCCACCTATCCGGGCATGCCCTCGCGGGGGCCCTTCACCAGTACCGCACAGACACTGATGAGCGCCAGATTCGCCTTCGCGACCGGTCTCGTCCACGGCGACATCACCTACGACCTGCTGCAACACTTCACCGATCCCCAGGTACTCGACCTCATCGGCAAGATCGACCTCGTAGCCGGGCCGGGACGCCCAGCGAAAACCGCACACGCCACCGTGATCCTGGTCGACGGGACCACGGTCCACGACGCCATCGAGGACTCCGACGCAATGCTGTCGTGGGACATGGACGGCGTCATGCGCAATGCCGAACGCCTCGCATCCGAGATCCCGCTGTCAACAGAGGAATTAGAGACCTTGGTTGACAGCGTGGCCACATTGCCGCAGGCCACTTCCGTCGACCCGTTGATCCGGGCGACATTGGCGGGAATCTCCGTCGGAACGTGAAGACTCCATTCCCTCACCTGCTTAACGTGCGCGGTACATCGAAGCCGCCACCGCCCCCCCCATGTGACAGTGCCGGGCACTCGGTCCGGCCGTGAAACGAGAAAGAGCACAATGACCGAGAACGTCGTCGCCATCGCCGACAGGCGATACAGCGAACTCCAACACCGAAAGATGTACATCGACGGCAATTGGGTCGATGCGATCTCCGGAGAGGTTTTCGAGACCATCAACCCGTACAACGGGCAGGCCTGGGCCACCGCGCCACTCGCTGGACCGGCCGACGTGAAGAAGGCGGTCGACGCCGCACGCCGAGCCCTGTCCGGGCCGTGGGGATCGATGTCCGCGGCGCAGCGAGGCGTCCTGATCCGCAGGCTGGCCGCGCTGATCGAACCCCACGCAGACGAGCTCGCGCGCATCGAGACCACCGACAACGGCAAGGTCATCCGCGAGACCCGCGGTCAGATGGCCGGGCTACCGGCGACCTACGAATTCTTCGCCGGCGCTGCCGACAAGATTTTCGGTGACACCATCTCGGCGCCCCAGACGAACTTCTTCACCTACACACGCCGCGAGCCGATCGGCGTGGTCGCCGCAATCCTGCCCTGGAACAGCCCACTGTTCCTTTTGGCAAGCAAGCTCGCGCCCGCATTGGCCGCCGGTTGCACATTTGTCGCCAAGCCGGCGGAGCAGACGCCGTCCTCGACCCTCGAGTTCGCCAAACTCATTGATGAAGCCGGTTTCCCGCCGGGAGTGTTCAACGTCGTCACCGGCGCCGGGGACACAGGAGCCGCGCTGACCGCCGAACCCGGGGTGGACAAAGTCACCTTTACCGGATCGACTGCCACCGGAATCGCGGTCATGAAGAGCGCCGCGGACCACATCGCGGAAGTCACCCTCGAGCTCGGCGGCAAGTCCCCGAACATCATCTTCCCGGACGCCGACATCGATGCGGCCGTCAACGGGGTGATGGCAGGGATCTTCGCGGCCACCGGTCAGACCTGCATCGCAGGAAGTCGGTTGTTGGTCCACGAATCGATCCGCGACGCCGTCGTCGAACGGCTCGCTCAACGCGCACCCCAGATCAAGATGGGTGATCCGCTCGACATCGAAACCGAGATGGGCCCCATCGCTTTCGCCGAGCAACTCGAGAAGGTTCGCTTTTACGTCGACCTGGGTGTCAGCGAAGGCGCCACGGTGGTGTGCGGCGGAGAGCGTCCACCGGACACCGATCTCGCCGACGGATACTTCTTCCAGCCCACCATCCTCAGCGGCGTCGACAATTCGATGCGCGTGGCACGGGAAGAAATCTTCGGACCGGTGCTGTCGGTCATCACCTTCACCTCGGAAGAAGAGGCGGTCCAGATCGGCAACGACACGACCTACGGACTCGCCGCGGCGGTGTGGACCAAAGACGTCCAACGCGCACACCGAGTGGCGCACCGCCTCAACGCCGGCACGATCTGGATCAACTCCTACCGTGTGCTCGCCAACAACGTCCCCTACGGCGGCTTCGGGCAGAGCGGCATCGGCCGCGAAAACGGCATCGAAGGCCTCGACGCATACCTGCAGACCAAATCCATCTGGGTCGAACTCACCGGCGAAAGCCGCGACCCCTTCAAACTCGGCTGAGCGCACAAGGAGCACAAACTGATGACTACCACCTTCGACATCCCCAAGACCAGCCGGGCGGCGGTGCTGACCAAGCACAGCGAGCCGCTCGAGATCCGCGAAATTCCTGTGCCTCAGACCCTCGAACCGGGCGCACTCCTGGTCCGGGTCGAAGCCGCGACGGTGTGCGGATCAGACCTGCACCTGTGGGATGGCTCCCTCGGCGGCAGCCAAGCGCTGGATCTGCCCGTCATCCCCGGACACGAAATGGTCGGCAAGGTGATCGCATTCGGCGACGGGGCCGAGCGGGACACCTTCGGTACACCGCTCGAGATCGGCGATCGCATCTGCTTCACCCACGCTTCGTGCAACCAGTGTGACCACTGCCGGTTCGACAACCAGCCCACCCTGTGCACCAACCGTCAGTACTACATGTTCACCAACTGTGAGCGTCCCCCCTATCTAGTCGGCGGCTTCGCCGAGTACGCCTACGTCTTCCCCAACTCGGGACGAGTGCGGGTGCCGGACGAGGTGGAAACCTCCTGGGCATCGGCGGCCAGCTGCGCATTGCGAACAGTCGTGCACTCGTTCGAGCGCATCGGCAAGATGAACCCTTGGGAAACCGTCGTTATCCAGGGCGCCGGCCCGCTCGGTCTGTTCGCGACCGCCCTCGCCGATCATCTCGGCGCCGGGCGAATCATCACCATCGGAGCTCCTGACAACCGCCTGGCCATCGCCAAGCAGTACGGGGCCACCGACCTCGTCTCCGTCGCCGAACATCCCGAACCCGAAGACCGGATCGCCGCGGTGCGCGACCTGCTCGGCGGCCACGGTGCCGAAGTGGTGTTCGAGTTCTCCGGTGCACGCACCGCGTTCACTGAAGGTCTGGGAATGATCAAGGAAGGTGGCCGCTACATGGTCACCGGCCAGATCGACGGCCCCGGAAAGGAAGTCCCGGTCCGTCCCGGCTTCATCACCCGACAGCAGCTGACCATCATGGGGACCTGGTCCGGACACATCGCCGAGTACCGCAAGGCTCTCGAATTCATGAAGAACACGCACGGCAAGTACGACTTCGGCGCACTGGTCCCGAACCGGTACCGGCTCGACCAGGCGACCGAGGCGCTGACGCGGATGCGGGCGCAGGAGGACATCAAGCCGATGCTCGTCCCGCACGGAACCGAAGGAATCTGACGTGAGGCCCCTCGACGGCATTCGGGTGCTCGAGATGGGCCAGTACATCGCCGCCCCCTACTGCGCGATGATGCTGGCCGACCTGGGCGCGGAGGTCATCAAGATCGAGCGGCCCGACGGCGGCGATCCGCGCAGAATCTACGATCCGCTCGAGCAGACCGAGACCGGGTCCATGAGCGGCGGGTTCCTGAGTTACAACCGCAACAAGAAGTCCGTCACCCTGGACTTGCGTGAAGAAGGCGACCGGGCGCGGTACCGGGCATTGGCGGCGACCGCCGACGTCGTCGTGGAGAACCTCCGCCCGGGGGCAGTCGACCGCATGGGCGTGGGGTACGACGCGCTCAGGGAGGTCAATCCACGCCTGATCTACTGCGCCATCAGCGGATACGGCCGGTTGTCGACACATCGGGGTGAATTCGCCGAACGGCCGGCCTTCGACACCGCAATCCAGGCGATCGGCGGGCTGATGGCGGTGACCGGAGAACCGGGGGGCCCGCCGCTTCCGACGGTGACCGGTTTCGCAGACGTCTTCACTGCGGTTCATGCCACCGTCAGCGTGCTCGCCGCCCTTCAGGGACGTCAGCAGACCGGTACGGGTGCGTTCGTCGATCAGAGCATGTACGACTCGGTGGCGTCCTTGCTCGAACGCGAACTCATGCTGTGGGATTTCACGGGCGAGCATCGAGTGCGCGGGGTGGATCGCTATTCTCCACTCGGGGCCCTCGAAGCCGAGGATGGTTATGTTGCACTGATTCTGCCCACCCATGAGATGTGGCGGCGGCTGTGTGTGGCAATCGAGCGGCCCGACCTGCTCGACCATCCGCTGCTGGACTCGGTCATTCACCGGGCCGAGAACTTCGCATCGGTGATCCGCCCCGAAGCTGAACGGTGGACACGGTCCCGCACGCGCCGTGAGATCGTCGAGCATTTCGCCGCGCATGGGCTTCCCGCCGGAGAAAGCCAGACCATCGACGAGCTCTACCAGTGCCCACACCTCGACGCGCGTCGCATGTTCCTCGAGATCGACGATCCGTATGCCGGTCGTCGTCGGATGATCCGGACACCGTTCCTGACCGACACCTACGAGGAGCCACGTACCGACTCGGCACCGCAGCTCGGCGAGCATAACGACGAACTGCTTACGGAGGTGGAACCGACCACCGCCTGACGCACCCCACCGACATGGGTCGGCGGGGGCACCAGCACCGCCGCGATAGGGCCGACATCGGTATCGCTGGTGTGCTCTGGTGACAGACATCCGCCGGTTGCCCAACTCCGGCGGCGGAAGGACGAGTATGGAGGTGCGATCGCAAACGGTCTCACCTCCATACTCGATTGATCGGTATCAATTCTTGAACTACAAATGACGAGACGGTGCCTGTCGCCTCGAATAGTCCAGTGTCGCAGTAGATCAGCAATGACGAGTGACCTCCGTTGAAGATTCATCCGGACGAGCGCTAGTGTGGTGGATGGAACCCTGCCGATCGCAGCAGGGAGAAGGAGGGCCCCGTGGTGACGAACAAGGTAACTCCCGCGGAGCGTGGTGTCCCGGCATACAAAGTGTTGGCCGAGAAGTTGCGGACCGACATCGAGGCAGGTGTCTACTCGGTCGGAAGAAAGATGCCCACCGAAAGCGTGCTGCAGTCGGTCCACAACGTCAGCCGCCACACGGTGCGCGAAGCCCTGCAGATTCTGCTCTCCGACGGGCTTATCTACCGCGTGCAAGGCAGCGGAACCTATGTGAGCGGCCGCCAACAGGACACCCGGGGCCGCTACGTCCGCTCGATCGGCTCCCTCGACGAAATCATCGTCTGGCCCGACACGAACACCGAGGTGATCGAACCATTCACGGTCGTCGTTGAGCCCTCCATCGCGTCCCGATTGGAATTGCCGTACATCGAGGTCAGCAAGGCCACCGTTCGTCGCTCCTTCGAGGGGATCCCCTTTGTCCTGACACGCCACTACGTCGAACCCGACCTCGGGGCGAAACTGGCCGCGGACGGGGTCCCGTCGGTCGGCGAGGGAACCGTGATCGGGGCCGCCGAAAAATTTCTCACCAAGCCGATCATGGGCGCACGGCAAGAGATCACCGCCATGAACGCCCCGGAGCGCGAAGCCGAGCTGATCGGATGCCAGGCAGGAGAAGCCATACTGCTTATCGAGCGCCTCTACTACGACGCCGACGGGAAATTCGTGGAATTCACGTCCTCTCACTTCAATCCGCGCCGGTACTCGTACCGCATGGAATTGCGGCGGCGAGGATCCTGAGAACGAGGAACTGAACCTGTGGCTCGCCGCGGCCGAGCGGGGCGAGCCGACACATCCGGTTTCCGCGACTGCGGCAGGGTTGCCTGGCCAGGGCGTGAGGAACCTCCGGGCGCGATAGGTTGCCGAATTCGACCGTGATCTGGATCAAGGTCTTGTTCTCCGTGGCAATGGCGGTCCGGTGTTCGTCCCAGGCAGAATGCTCGCCACTGGCCCGGGTTATCGGCTTCGTGCAAAGTCCGAAGTCCCACTGGTCTCGACATCGTTCGCCTTCCAGCACATCTCGACGAGCAGGAGCCGTCACAGAGATGGTTGCTACGGCTCCACGATCGGCCTATTCACACAGGACGTCACCGTCGAGCTCAGTTTCGCCTCGGTGGTATCCAGCAGCGACTGGACCCGCAAGAACGCGGAGTCGTCGATCTCGTGTCGTTCGAACGTGGTCAGAAGCCGACTGCACTGGACAGTGAGAATCGCCTGCTGCATCGTCTGTATCTGTATCTGTATCTGTATCTGTATCTGCAGCGACACTGGATCCTCCTGCCGGACCGTCAAGGCACGCAGATGCTCCCGCAACTCGGCGCCGAGCCGATCGGCGGGAAGGAGGGCGCGGTCGTGCTGAGCCGGATCCGTCACATACCGCAGCCCGCTGTCCGGCAGATTCGTCGATAGGGTCATAGCGAGCCCATGTGATCACGCGCGGCAGGGACATGCCCTGCCCGAACAGGGTCACGACAATCACACCAGCAGTGATGAACACGATCAGACTCTTGTACTCGAAGGGGCGCCCATCTGCCATCGTGTCTGGACCTGCGAGCGCGGCGGCCAGCGACACCCCTCCACGGACACCGGACCATGCGAGCGGAAAACGCTCCCGCGCACTGATCCGGCGTGAAACCTGACTACCGCGGCGGTCGATGGCCCGAAACACGGAAGGCACCGTGTAGAAGTACAGCAGCCGACAACCGATCACACCGAGACCGGCCAAGCCCACCGCCGCCAACCCCAACGTCAACGATTGAGGCGCCAGATCAGCGACAACAGAGGGGATTTGCGTCCCCACCAACACGAACAGTGCCGAGTTGAGCACATAGGTCGTCAGTGACCAAAACGGCTGGGTTTGCATTCGAGTGGCTGGCGGAATGACATGCGGCCCAGGCCGGGCCAGCAGGAAACCCGCCGTCACCACGGCAATGACACCCGAGGTATGTATCTGATCGGCAAGCAGATACGCCACAAACGGCGTCAAGACACTGAGCACACTCGAGAGCATCCAGTCGCGGAGAAACTGGTGAGCGATCAGCGCGGCCCCGGCGACGGCGGCACCGAACACCACTCCACCGAGATAGCTTGCGGTGAACTTCCAGCCGATGTGCAGCAGATCGAAATGGTGCGCGCCGATCGCGACCGGGACGGCGGTGGCCAGAAGAGCCAGCGCAGTCCCGTCGTTGATGAGGCTCTCAGCTCGAAGCAACGTCATGAATGGTGGCGGAAGGAGGTGCGCGAGGGCGGCAATGGCGGCGGCATCGGTCGGGGCGAGGACGGCCCCGATGACGAACGCAACAGACAACGGAGTGTGCAGGATCCAATGCAGGCAGGCGGCCACCGCGACAGTCGTGGCAACCACGAGCACGACCGCCAGCAAGACTACAGAGCGGGCATCCTTACTGGCGGTTCGCGTGGAGGTCGTCAGAGCCTCCCAATACAAGATCGCCGGAAGGAAAAGGACGAGTACCCACTCGCGTGGCAGCTCGAAAGCAGCGACTGTGGGGTTCAAACCCAGCAGGCAGCCACCAAGGAGCAGGGCGGCTGGTTGCACCATCCGAATCCGGGCGCCCCATACGGTAAAGATGATGACTGTGCCGAGGACTGCGACGAGTAGCTGAATCGACTGCAATGGTCACCTCATGACTGGTAGGCGAGTTGTGGGTCCGTGCTGACACCGCTGACGGAAGGATGCGGGTCGGCGCTAGGCAGAGGGCGTCTGATCACGCCCGGCATCCCCGGAAATGAGACTGCACGACGGAGGTCGGAGAACTACGTCGTGCTCGTCCGTTGCTCGAACTAATGGAGACCGTTCCCGCCCTCGGGTACCAGGGGGCGGGAACGGTGGTGTGTGGGTGGGTTAGATGGCTTGGGCGGTGGGGAGGATGGTGATTTCGGTGAGGTTGACGTGTTTGGGGACGGCGGTGAGGAAGGCGACGGTTTCGGCGACGTCTTCGGATTGGAGGACGTCGATCTGGTCGATGAGGTCGGCCATGAGTTTGCTGGCGTCGGGGTCGGTGACGTGGTCGGGTAGTTCGGTGTCGACCATGCCGGGTTCGATGGTGGCGACGCGGACGTTTTTGCTGCCGAGTTCGGTGCGCAGCAGGCGGGTGAGCTGGCTGATGTAGGCCTTGGTGCCGGAGTAGACCTGGAACTTTTCGAGGACGCGGGTGGCGGCGATGGAGGAGGTGGTGATCAGGTCGGCGGGCTTGCCGTCGGCGGCGGCGGCGGTGAGGGGGCCGACGAAGGCCTGGATGGTGTTCATGACGCCCTTGATGTTGAGGTCGATCTGGGTGTCCCAGTCGTCGACCTTGAGGTCGACGATTTCGGAGATCAGCTGGACGCCGGCGTTGGCGAAGACGAGGTCGACGGGGCCGAGTTCGGTGGTGATGCGGTCGGCGGCGGCTTGCAGGGCGGTGCGGTCGGTGACGTCGGTGGTGACGGCGATCGCGGTGCCGCCGGCGGCGTTGATGCGGTCGGCGGTGGTGGTGATGCGGTCGGTGCGGCGGGCGAGGAGGGCGACCTTGGCGCCGAGTTGGGCGAGTCGTTCGGCGGTAGCTTCGCCGATTCCGCTGGAGGCGCCGGTGACGACGGCGATGCGGCCGGTGAGGGGGGTTCCGGTGAGGACCTGGCTCATGGGGTGTGTCTCCTTGACGGTGGTGTGTTCGAGGTGTGTTCCTCGGGGTACGGATTCCATCGTCGGTGTGATCGGGGTGGGCGAACAGGCCGCGATCTGCCTAGGTGCACCACACCCAGGCAACCACACAACGATGTATATTCATCCGTATGTTTTCATCGATTGGTCGCGATGCGATTCGCGATGAAGTGCATGAACCTGTTGCCTTGTAAAGCATTTGACTTATGGGTCTATGTTGTCTCTCACTTCCAAGCGCGCGCTGCACCGAAGAAAACAACCGGATGAATAGGGCGAAGGAGAGTGAGGTAAATAAGATGACTACCCGGCGACGGTCAATGCTGATCGCGCCCGGGTCTTACGAACAAAAGGCAGGTGAACGGGCTACCTGGCAACGGCGCGCAACATCGCCGCCACCCACCAAGACGAACATGTCGGCGCCGCTGGCCGATTCGTGTACGGCGGGCACACCATCGGCATCGCCCAAGTCGCCCGCCGTCCCAAACCTGGTGACGGTGTCCGCCACCGACATCCCAGTCCTCGACTGGCGGTTCTCCGCCCTCACGGCCTGAGTCTGATGTGCACGACCCCGATGAAGCCGCTGCTTGGTTCGGCGCTGCTCGGCCTGCTATCGGATCTAATCCATTGACGCGGTTGGTGGGTGGGCCTGCCCAGCGGACTGTCCGCTAAGTACACCGGCATCGATGCGGTGTGTCGCCAGGTCGAGCAGTCGAATCTCGCCGACCGAGCCAGGCTCGACCTGGTACACAAGAAGCTGATGGCCGGGCGCGCTTGGGACACCGAATGCGTGAAATTCGATCGTGAGCTCGCCGGCGGTGGAATGGCGCAGCTGTTTGACTTCATGAGTTTTCGGCTGTACCTCATGTCGAGCCCACAGCTCGCAGAAACGGGGGCTCGCGGCCTCGAGCCGGGCGATGAGGTCGGTGAACCGGTGAGGAGTCGAGGAGAACTTGGCGGTCGCTCGTAGACTGGCGACCGTTGATTTCGCCGACTCCTCCCAATCGACAAAGAACTCACGGGCAGCGGGATCGCAGAAAACCATCTCCACGAGATTGGTCGTATCAGCGAACGGTTCGAACAACGCCACCGCCAGGGAGTTCATCGCCGAGATATCCAAGACCGGATCGAGTACGAACGCGCCGGAGCGCTCCCAGGACTCCATCAAACGCAGTAACGCGGGATCGACCTCCCGGCGAAGCTCGGCACCGTCGAGTCGCCACGCCACACCTGCCAGCGAGTAAAGGTGCCGACGTTCCTCGAAAGTAAGAACCAGGGCCTTACTGAGCCCCTCGAGGACCGCTTGGGACGGGTGGCGTTCACGGCCCTGCTCCAGCCGGCGGTAGTAGTCAGGACTGACATCGGCCAGCATGGCCACTTCGTCCCGGCGTAACCCCGGAACGCGCCGAGGTCCCGCGGACGCAAACGGAACAGAATCCGGTGATGCGGCAGCGCGTCGGGCCCGCAGAAATTCCCCCAACTCAGTGCTCGCCATGGCTTGATTCTAAGGCAACCGGTCAAGTCCAAAGGGGGTGCGAAAGGGCCACGCGACCATCAGCTGAACCCTGAAAACTATAGGTAATCAACCCTGATCGGAAGGAAGAACCGCATGACTGGTCTGAATGCATTCTCGACGTACCCAATTTTCAAGGTGCACAGGTTGATTGAGCCAGGTCCCGTGATCATGATTTCGACGTCCGACGGACTGCATGACAATCTGATGACAAATGGTTTCAACATGCCCGTGCAACATGGCGGTCTCATCGGATTCGTGCTCGGACCGTGGGACTACAGCTTCGACACGCTGCGCGACACCCGTGAGTGTGTCATTGCAATCCCGGCCGTCGAACTCGCTGAGCAGGTCGTCGATATCGGGAACGTATCCGGTGCGGAGGTTGATAAGTGGGAGCGTTTCGGCCTCACCCCGCTGGCAGCGGCATCCGTTGCGGCGCCTCTCGTCGCGGAGTGCTTCGCGAATATCGAATGCCGCGTCGTCGACGATCGCCTCGTCGATGACTACGGACTCTGGATTGTCCAGGCCCAGCATGTGTGGGTGGATGATTCGAAGCGAGGCACGGGGGAGATCCATCACCGCGGAGATGGAACGTTCTCCGAGAACGGTGAGGCGATCGACCTCCGTGAGCGGATGACGAAGTGGACATCGCTGATCGACTAGTCAATGTCTCGGTAACCGTGTGCGGCCTGGCTTCACGCTGGGCGAAAGGGAGCGTGACTGGTGGTCGGGAGCTTCGCGAGTGTCAGTCGGTCGAACTTGCTTCCGCGTCCCGCCGCTCCCGGTCCCTGGTCGCGGTGAGCGAACCGAGCAACTTCAGTGCCTGATCACTCGGGGACCCCGGATCCGCCTGGTAGATCACCAACTGTTGTCCCGGCTTGTCACGCACATCGAAAGCTTGAAAGGTCAAACTCAATGTGCCCACATCGGGATGGACGAGTTCCTTCGCATCCAGTGTCTTGCCCCGCACATGACCCTCTTCCCAGTACTGGCGAAACGCGGGGCTGGCCGCCGCCAGCTCACTGACCAACTGGGTGAGACGAGCATTATTCGGGTCGTGGCCGACGGCCAAACGCAATGTTGCGACGGTGGCCTGTGCCGCGCGATGCCACTCGGCATAGAAGGACGCTCCCGCTGGATCGGTAAACACCATCCGCAGCAGATTGTCAGCAGCGGTGAACGGCGAGAAGAGCGCTTCGGCGAGCCGGTTGCACGCCAGAATGTCGAGTGTCCGATTCAAGACGAACGCCGGAGTCGAGTCGTAGATATCCATCAACCGGAGAAGGGTCGGACTGACCGACTCTCGTGCACTGGACCCGCGGGCGCTCGGCACCAGGCGGGCCAACCGGTACAGGTGCATTTCCTGGTCGGCATCGAGCCGCAACGCGCGCGTGAGAGCATCGAGCACCTGAGCGGACGGATTACGTTCTCGCCCTTGCTCTAAGCGGGTGTAGTAGTCGGAGCTCAGTCCCGCAAGGATCGCGACTTCCTCACGTCGAAGGCCTGAAACTCTTCGAGTGCCATAGCTGTGAATCCCCGCGTCCTTCGGTGAAACCTGAGCACGACGTGACCGAAGGAAATCTCCAAGTTCGCTGGAAGGCATTTCTCAATGTTAGTTCTGGATCGCCTGGTAGTGGGTGGGTGCAATGCACCCACGACAGACGAGCGGGCCTTCGGCGACAGTGGAGCTGTTACCGACACCAGCGTCGATGGCGCGGAGCACCACACGACCCGTAGCAAACCCGAAGGGATCCGAGGAGCATGTTGACAGTTCATGCAGAAGTTCGCACGCCGCTGGACCAGAAGCTGGTGTGGGGGAGGATCGGAGACTTCTTCGCCATTGACGGATGGCATCCCGATGCCGAACGCACTGCACGCGACGGCAGCCGGAACTCTGTCCGGCGAGTGGCCCTGCGCGGTGGTGGGGAGGCGATCGAAGAACTGATCAACCAGACCGAGCAGTCGTACAGTTACAAAATGGTCGGTGGGTCCATTCCCGTACGCAACTACCAGGCGACCGTCGCCGTCACCCGGGACGTCGAGTCAGGGGAGACTGTTGTTTCCTGGGACGCCGAATTCGACGCCGACGGAATCCCTGCCGAACAGGCTCGCCAGCTCATCACCGGCTTCTACGAAGGCGGGTTGGCTGCCGCCGTGAGCTGACGTTCCGGAGCCATCCGCGACCCGAGAGGACCTCGTCCTTCACGAACTGTCCGCAATGATCATCACGGCCACCCCGTCCTGATCTGGTGGCTATACCGATCTGAGTGCCAGGCGAGGACACCCGTCAGTCTGCAAGCCAGGTCCCGCGCAGAACGGTGCGCGGCGCCCAGCGTGTGCCCGCCCGCCGCAGCAGACGACAGATCGGGCTGGACCGGCCGCGGGCGACACGCGTCAACTCCCCGCTGTACTCACAGCGGGGAGTTCGACCGTCGTCGGCTCTGTCTGTCATAGCGAACGGCCCTGTCAAAATGGCCGCGGATACGCCATCATGTCCGGGGCAACCGATTTCGGGTTCGTCATCCGCGGTGTGCTTAGTTCCTTGTACTGCGGGTGCTGGCGGCAGATCAGAAGTGGACGTGCGCGCACCGATGCCACCGACACGTCCAACTACGCCGCCCAGCCGGGCCGCAGCGGCCGTCAAAGGATGCCGCGTGTCTGGAGGGCGCCAGTGGCCGTCGGCATGAAGACATCCGGAATTGGCGAGTGGATTAAAGATGTTTCGGTAATAGGGTGTGTCGTTGCACGGGATTCACACTGCGCTGCTGGATCATTGATGAATGGCAGGTAAGGAAACCGGTTCGCGCGAGGGATCGGATGCCCGGAAAGTCAAGCAGCGCGGCGGTCGCCGGGATCTCGAGGCGTTGCGTGACCGGCGGATGCGGGCGGCGGAGATGTTCGCCGCGGGACGACGACAGGTCGATGTCGCGGTCGAGTTGGAGGTCTCCCAGCAGACCGCCTCACGCTGGTATCGACAGTGGACCGAAGGGGGCAACGAGGCGTTGGAAGGTGCCGGTCGCGCTGGACGCCGACCCCGGCTCGATGACGCCCAGATCGAGGCGATCCGAGAGGAACTGCTCAAAGGACCCCAAGCTCATGGCTTCGCGACCGGGGTGTGGACCCTGGGCCGGGTCGCGATCGTGATCGAGCGGCTCACCGGCGTGACCTACGGACCCACCCAGACCTGGACGATCCTGCGGACCCGACTGGGCTGGAGCCGGCAACGTCCCGCACGGCGGGCAGTCGAACGCGACGAGGACGCCATCGTCGCCTGGCGTGAGAACGAGTGGCCGCGGATAAAAAAATAGCGCGGCGCCGAGGTGCGTGGATCTGCTTCCAGGACGAAAGCGGTGTGTCGCTGCTCCCGGTGGTCCGAGCAACCTGGGCGCCGAAAGGTGTGACACCTGTGTTGCATCACCGATTCTCGTGGAAACGAATGTCCATGGCCGGAGTCCTGGCCTACCGACACGATCGCAGCCGCAGCGCATTCGTGTTCTCCATGACCGACGGCTCCTACAACACCGACAAGCTCATCGAGTTCCTCGCCGAACTCCGCGCCCACTTCGCCGGGGAGCAGGTCATCCTGATCTGGGACGGGCTCATGGCCCACCGATCCAAGGCGATGACCGCGTGGCTGGCCACCCAACGCGACTGGCTCCACGTCGAACGCCTCCCTGCGTATGCCCCCGAGCTCAATCCCATCGAACAAGCATGGGGCAACATGAAATCCACCGAACTCGCCAACCTCTGCCCCGACATCCTCGACGAGGTCCGCATCGCGACCGAGACTGGCCTCACCCGGATCGGCTCGAACTTCGACCTGTGCCACAGCTTCCTCGACCACACCGGACTTTCCTTATGATCACCACTCACTCAATTACCGAAACGTCTTTAAGGTGGCCGTCTCGTACGGGAGACGACCACCTCGGTCCGACCGAACTACTGTGCGCTCGCGGCGGGGCGAACGATGATCTCGTTGACGTCCACATCCGCCGGCTGATCGATGGCGAACGCGATCGCGTTGGCGATCGCCGCGGCCGGAAGTGCGACGGCGCGGTATGCCTTCATGTCTTCGCGTGCATTGTCGTCCGAAATGCTGTCCGCTAATTCAGATTCCGTTACACCTGGCGATACGACGGTAACACGGACATCGCCTGACGATTCTTGGCGCAGCCCTTCGGAGATCGCGCGCACCGCAAACTTCGTCGCGCAGTAGACCGCCGCTGTCGGTACAACCTCGTATGCCCCGACAGATGCGATGTTGACGAAATGTCCGCCACCTTGTGATTGCATGACCGGTAGTGCTGCGGCGATGCCATTAAGAACGCCACGAACGTTCACGTCTAGCATCCGGTTCCACTCGTCGATCTTCAGCGCGGCCAGCGGCGACAGGGGCATAACTCCTGCGTTGTTGACCACAACATCGACGCGACCGAAACGCTTACGGGCAGCCTCGACGAAGGCCTGGACGTCGGCTACTTCAGTGACGTCCAACTTGCGGAATGCTGCACTGCCGCTGGCATCTCCAATCTCCTGGACCAAGTGCTCGAGTCGTTCTGTGCGCCGTGCGCCGAGAAAGACTTGGTGGCCGTCGGCAGCTAACTTCCGCGTTGTCGCCTCTCCAATCCCGCTACTTGCTCCTGTGATCAGGACTACTTTGCGCTCGCTCATGACTGTTTGTCCTCTCGGTATAGGACGAGATGCTCGTGGTACAGCACCCCGCCAAAAATGTCTCCTGTTGCGGTAAAACCAAGGTCGTCGAGGTAGTCGAGATGGTTTCCTGTCACTGTGTAACGTCCGGTATATGCACACTGCCGTGCGCCACGCGCCTCGTCGTAGCGCCCATCGGCACGCAACTCCTGCCGAATGAAGCCGTCAGCTGTCACCCACATCCCGATTACACCTGCCCGGTCGATCGTGGTTCCGGATTCATCCATCACAATCCTCCCTCGCAACTTGGTGCTCTAATTCTTGCGAGACACGCGGAGGGTAGCCAGGACGCAACTCGACTAGGTGCCGCGCACCCAGTCACGCCGCATCGGCTCGCGTCGCGCGGACAACTACTGGTGTGTCTCGCAAATAATTCTTGATCGATTCGATAGAATCCGTACATGAGGAACCCGGTACCCGCTTTGGAGATTTCCGATGGGCAGCGCGTT
>NZ_JBHXWI010000110.1:0-18983 GCF_042671975.1 Rhodococcus sp. NPDC127593
GCGGGATCAGCAAGATGATGGTCGTGCTGACGCCGAAGGCAGGTGCATGACTGCCGGACGCGCGATCATCGTCGGCGCGAGCCACGCGGGAGCGCAGCTCGCGGCAAGCTTGCGGCAAGAAGGCTGGACCGGCGAGGTCGTGATGATCGGCGACGAACCAGGACTGCCCTATCAGCGGCCCCCGCTGTCCAAGGCCTACCTGGCAGGCAAGAGCACCTTCGAGGAGCTGGCGATCCGCAGCGCTGACTTCTACGCCAAGCAGGAGATCCGACAGACCAAGGGGAGGGTGGTGGCCATCGACCGGTCCGCCCCACAGGTCGACCTGAGTACCGGGGAGTCACTCTCCTACGACAAGCTCGCCTTGTGCACGGGGGCGCGCCCCCGGCTCCTTCCTCTGCCGGGTGCTGATCTGCGTGACGTCTACTACCTGCGTACCGCTGCGGACATCGAGCTGATCCGAGCGGTCGCGACCCCGGGGCGTCGAGTGGTGATCATCGGCGGTGGATACATCGGGCTGGAGACCGCCGCGTCGATGAACACCCTGGGCCTGGACGTGACGGTGTTGGAGGCGGCTGACCGTGTCCTGCAGCGGGTGACCGCGCCCGAGGTCTCGGCGTTCTTCGAACGGATCCATCGCGAGGCCGGGGTGAACATCCGCACCGGCACGCAGGTGGACAGCCTCGCGGGTGACGGCCGAGTTCAGGAAGTGATCCTGGCGAGCGGGGAATCAGTTCCCGCCGACGTGGTCATCGTCGGTATCGGTGTCGAGCCGAATATCGAGCTCGCGGCCGAGGCGGGCCTGACCGTGGACGATGGCATCCTGATCGATCCGCAGGCGCGCACGAGCGATCCCGACATCGTGGCCGCTGGCGACTGCACCAGCCAGGACATGGCACGCTACGGCCGCCGCATCCGGTTGGAGTCGGTCGCGAGCGCAGCCGAACAGGCCAAGGTTGCCGCCGCGACGATGTGCGGGAAGTCGAAAGAGATCACCGCGCTGCCGTGGTTCTGGTCGGACCAGTTCGATCTGAAACTGCAGATCGCTGGGCTCAACACCGGATATGACGACATCGTTCTCAACGGCGACCCAACCACGGACCGCGACTTCAGCTGCTACTACCTGAAGCAAGGCGCCCTGATTGCCGCCGACTGTGTAAATCGCCCACGCGACTTCACGTTCAGCAAGCGAGCAATCACCCAGAACGTGCAGGTCGGGAGAGCAGACTTGATCGGCGCCGCCACAAACTGATGCGCCTGAACAGAGCAGTCACACTGGTCCGCCACAGTAGGTCGAGCTCTTTCTGGTGCACGAGGAAGCGTCTCCGACGGAAGTCACCCAGTGCCACGTTGCCCACCACGGGGGCAACTCAGCAGAAAGTTTCTGATCTTTCAGCTCCACCAGATACGACAACCCGTCTCGGCATCGCGCCGAAGCAAAAGGAGTTATCGCATGAGTTACCCGTTTTTCTCACAGGAATGGTGCGACGCCGCGAAAGCAGTGGCTAACGCCAACGAGGTGATGTACCAGGGTTTCAAGGATCCCGCGTCGTTCACCCACCTTATGGCCTTCGGCACCCTCGGCCGCGGGGACCTGGTCACCCATGTGGAATGGGAAGCGGGACAGATCGTTTCCTGGACCCCTGCCCAGTTCGACGAGAGCGATCTGTGGGCGATCATCGATGCGGCTCTGCCGACCTGGCGCGAATGTGCCGAGGGTGCGTCGGAGGGCAAGAAACTCCTGATGGCGGGGCAGTTGAAGCTGGTGAAGGGGCCGATCACCGTGGCGATCGAGAACGCGAACGCGTTCAACAGCTTCCTCCGGTCGTGGGGGCAGGTCGATACCGACTGGAACGTGTGACCCTCTCCGGCATCGCGTCGTGCGGGTCTCGCCTTCAGATCGAGGCGAGACCCGCACCGAAGTAGAGCATCACCCTTCTGCCCCTGAAAGGCCCCCGCCATGACAACTGTCGCTCCTACCGGGTATCCCGTCACCCTCTACGACGGGCCGGAAGCAAACGGCGTCGCCACCATCGTCGGCACGCTACTCGGTCAGAATTTCGAGAGTTTTCCCGAACGTGTGAAATTCGCGCGCAAGATTCCGCGGCCGATCACCATCGTCAGTACCGACACCGAGACCGCGTGCACCATCGTGTTGGGAACCGACGAGGCGGTGGTGTTCAACGATGTCGTCGGCCGGCCGAGCGTGACCGTCTATGCCACCGTCGACCAGATCCTCGACGTCTCACAGCTGCCGATGAAGGCGGGTGGGTTGATTCCGGTGGGCTTTTTCACCAATCGCGGCTGGCGGGTGCTCAAGGAGATCGCCACCCGCAAGCTCGTCATCAAGGGCCTGCTGACGCACACGGTGACGGCACTGCGGACCATTGCCCTTGTCTCGGTGGTCGACTGATGACCGCACTGTCCGGACGCAACCGTCACAGCACCGCAACGAGCTTCGATGATGCCCCCACCGATCCGCGTGGATGGCCGGTGCCGGACGCTCAGGGTGAGGTGCCCGAGCAGCCGGTCAGGGCATCGCGCAGAACGAACATTGCGCGCACGGTGGTGGTGGCCGCTTTGATTCCGCTCGGGGCGTTCTACCTCGCTCCCCGGGTGTACAACCTGACCGCGACGCCCTATCGGCTCGATCAGGCAGTGGTCTCGGCCAACAACTACAACCCGGCGTTGACCGAACTGGTCGAGCACGAGCAGGTGACGCTGTCGGCGTTCACGGCTCTGGACAAGATGGAGGCCGCGCTGGCCAGCGTGCACGCCACCGATGCCGCGGTCGACGCCGAACTGAAGACGTTGACCGGCCAGATCACCGGTGATCTCCAGGCCACCCTCGACCTTGCCGGCACGAATGTCACCGACCTTGTGACATCGCTGGATACCCTGACCGCGCACGTCAATTCGCTGCAATCGCCGGTCGACGGTGCCACCGGGGCGCTGGCCGGTAACACCGTCGCCATGGACGCCATTCTCGCCGACGCACGCTCGACCGCGGACAAGGTCCACAGCGCTCGCCTGTCGGCGGAAGAGTCCGCCAACGATCTGTCCGGAAAGTAGGAAACAAGCAGTGATTTTCTTCGGACGACGCGGCGGTCCCGCCCGCATGGTCCTGTCGATCGTGGCGGTCGGCGTGCTGAGCCTGTTCGCGTTCGTAATCTTCAACCTCAACAACCGCCTCGACAACCAGCAACAGGTGAACGTGACCAGCATCGCCGCGTCCGAGGACATCGTCGCCGTCAACGACAAGCTCACCGGGGAACTGCGGCAGCTGACCGAGCTGACGCACACCGCGCACAGTGCCCTCGACGCCACGGCGGCGTTGGGTCCGCTGTTGACCAGACTCGACGAGGCGATCAGCCCTGCCGCGCAGATGCTCTCGAGCAATACCGCCGGAGCCCAGATGACCAACGAGCAACTGGTCAACATCCAAGGGATTCTCGGTGAGGTGCAGAACACCGTCCTGCCGCTGGTGTCCTCGGCGCAGGCGTTCGGGGATCAGGGCACCCAACTCCTGGCCGTGGTGCAGGCCTTGGTCGCGGACCTGCGCAGTTCGGTGGCGTCGGTGCAGACCATCAACCAGATGCTGCCGCTCCCGGGCTGAGCACGAACGCCCGGTCCGGCCCCTTTCCCGTTCCTACTCCTGTTTGGACATACTCGATGAATCAGGGCTACGACCCTTCGCCCGGAGACTTCCCGGATCACCCCCGCGGTGGCCACGACGGGCCGGCCGCGTCGCCGAGGTGGCGGAAAGCGGCGCTGCGGCGGCGGACTGACGTGCCGACGTCGATGATCGCCACCTCCTCGGGGTTCGCGGTGGCCACCGAGTGGCTCGGCCGCGTCGCCGCGGTGCTGGCTGTCGTGCTGTTCGTCATGGTGATGATGACCATCCACAAGGGCCTGCAGGTGCAAGACAGCGCCCGCACCACCGTGGACAACTTCCGGATCACCAACGAATTCTTCTCCCAGCGCACCGATATGACCGCACCGGCGACCGCCCGAGCCCAGCTCGACGAGTTGACCGGCATCCTCACCCAACTCAACACCGCCGCCGCCGCGGATGTCGATCACCTTGCCGCGTTGCTGCCGGACGCGCAGGCGCTGGTCGCCGCCGGACAGGGCGACACCCAGATCGCGCAGCAGCTCGAGACGGTAGCCACCACGCTGCAAGGGTCGGCGGCGTCGCTGCACGAGATCTCGGCCAATGCCAACACCACCGTGTCCTCGGTCGACGGTGAACTGAGCCAGGCACTCGACCTGGTCAACCAACTCAACGCCGAATTGACCCGCACCAACAACAAACTCGCGTTGGTGCCTGCACAGGACGCCCTCATTCCCGCTCCAACCGGAGGACAGCGATGATCACGAAGAAACAATGGGTCACCGTCGTCCTCGCGGTCGGCGCCGCACCGGCGCTGGTCCTGTGTGCCGTCAACGGATTCGTTCCCGGACTCGCCGATCTGAAGGATCCGTTGGGCCGCCCCTCCGCGCTCAGCCAGGAACTGATCACCTCCGCCGGCCAGATGGACGAGCTGACGTCCATCTTCGTTCCCAAGCATGCGCAACTGTCCGTCGACATCCAGGCGCTCACCCCGCTCGCCGACGATCTGGAGACGCTGACCACCAAGGCGGGAGAGCTGCCCGGAAAGTCGATCACCGTCAACGACTCCACCCGGGACGTCAGCACCATCGCCGGGCCCTTGCCCGACCTGATTGCCGCTGTCACCGCGCACTCCGACCAGGCCGCCCCGACGGTCGGCGGGTTGTCCACCGCTGTCGGGTCGGTGACCACCCAACTCCAAGGCATCGAACAGAACCTGGGGACGGTGCAGGGCACCCTCGGTGAACTCGGCCCCCGAGGGTCGGCGATCGCGGCGACCCTGGCCAACATCGAGGAAGAAGCCCGGCACGTGCAGGCGTTCGGGCCCCTTCTTGCCGTAATAGGCCCGCCGGTCAACTCTTTGAACCTTCCGCCGCTGGGCGTGGCGCCCACCCCGACACCGTGACCTTGACTCTTTCGACGTCCGATCGAAATTGCGAGGGAGAGGACACCTTCATGTTCCGGCTTTCCTGGGCGATCGCCCTGGGCTTCACCATCGCCATGCTGGCGGGCATTCTGATTGTCACCCGCGACCTGAGCATTTCCAATGACATCTTCAAAGATGGTGTCGCCCAGGCAAGGATCGTGGACAACACCACCGACGAGGCGTTGGACGGAGCCGCGCAGCTGCCACCGGCGAACGAGTCCATCCATCAGGGCATGCCGCAGGTGGTCGGGGTAATCGACTCGTTGACCCGCGCCGACGCCACCCTGGGGTCCCTCGGTGACCAGCTGGGAGCCCTGTCGACCGCACTGCAAGCTGCCGACGCCCCGCTACGGGGCATTGTGGCCGCCGGCCAGGGCGCCACCGAACAGGCGAACGCCGCAGCCGGCCCCGCCGAGTCGGTCGCTGCCACCCTCGTCGAGGCCGACGCCAAGGCGCGTGCCCTCGGGCCGCTGCTCGACCAGACCCTCGCCCTGAGCCAGACCATCGACTCGAAACTGCGGATCTCGCTGATCCTGCCGGTCATCGGTAACTGAAAACCACCGCCAACCTCGCTTGGCAGCGGACCCGGAGGGAGGAGGAACCAATGAATACACGGCTGCACAGTGACGTCGGGTTCCTGCTCTCGTGTGCGAGCGGCCGCATCGTGCCGGGAACGAACGCCCTCGCTCCGACCGGTCTGCGCGCACGTGCGTACCTTTTGCTGCTGATCTGCAAACAACCGGCCGGTCTGACTCAGCGGGTCATCGCCGAATCGCTCGACCTCGATCCCAGCCAGATCGTCGCTCTGGTCCGGGACCTCGAACACAAGGGCCTCGTCACGTGGACGATGCACCCTACCGACCGGCGAAACAACCTGATCTGCAGCATAAAACAGGGGTCGGCGGGTCCTCGGCACGGCGGTGCAGCTGACCGCGAGCTTCTACACCGAGACACTCGCGCACCTTTCACCGCGGCATACCTCGACGTTGCGCCGGATGCTGACCGCGATCGTCCTCGACGACGCCCCCGGCGAGCACCTCGAGCACTGTGTCCCCGATTCGCCGCTGTCGGCGGTCGAGCGGGCCGTCGGCGCGTTGATGCTCGTCTACGGGATCCCCGCGGGACCGGCGTTCGACCTGCTCGTGCGGCGCGCTCAGGACACCGACGCCGCCCTCGGCGCGGTCGCCGAACAGATCGTGGCCCAGTCCGCCCCCTCTGCGGCCACCGTTACCGCGGTGCGGCGGGGATTCGATCCGCTGCTGGTCCCCGGTGATTCCGGATCGGAACGAAAGGACACCCGACGATGAGCACCCCCGTACGCGGCAGCACGCGCCGCCGCTCCCCGCACCCCGCACCCGACACCGACGCCAACACTGCGTCCTGCGGTGAAGTCGAGGGCGACCACCAGGTCCGTCGGCCTCGCCGCCATCACCAGCGCCGACGTATCGCGTGGCTTCGGCGGCAGGGATGGCAGGAACTTTCCGCCGAGGCGCAGGATTTCGCCGAGTTCGCCCTGAAGTGGGCGCCCTACGGGGGTCCTCCGGTCGAAGAAACCTTCCTGCGGTTCGGCATGACCAACACCCGATTCACCGAGCGACTGTGGCAGCTGGTGCACGACGGCAAGATCAGTAATGAACTGTCGGCGCGGTTCGCCGCCTCGTTCCCCACCCCGGGACAGCCGCAGACCAAATCGGTACCAAAACACCTCCGCGGCACCGCAGCACACCAACGCACCAGCCCGGCCGCGACCGCACAATGAAGCTTTCCACCCAGCCGTCACCTACGGCGACCCTGCACACCCTCTGTCTCATGCTCGCCTGGGCATCGTCAACTTGGCTGTGCGGGTGACCGCTGGGAGGATGGGCGACCGTGACCAGCGCAGATTCGTCGTACAAGGGCTTTCGCTACCCGAAGAAGATCATCAGCCCCGCAGTGTGGCTGTATCACCGCTTCGCGTTGAGCTTGCGTGACGTGCAGGAACTGATGTTCGAACGCGGCGTCGTGGTCTCGCACGAGACGATCCGGCAGTGGTGCGCGAAGTTCGGCCAGTCCTATGCCAATGAGCTGCGCCGCCGCAGGCCCCGCCCTGGCGACAAGTGGCACCTCGATGAAGTGTTCATCCCGATCAACGGCGAGCGGCTGTACTTGTGGCGCGCGGTCGACCAGGACGGTGTGGTGCTCGACATCCTCGTCCAGTCGCGTCGAAACGCCAAGGCTGCCAAGCAGTTCTTCCGTAAGCTGCTCAAGGGTCTCCGGTACGTGCCGCGGGTGCTCGTGACCGACAAGCTGGCCAGCTACCAGGTGGCGCACCGCGAGATGCTGGCCTCGGTCGAACATCGCCGGTCGAGTATCTGAACAATCGGGCCGAGAACTCGCATCAGCCGACTCGGCAACGGGAGCGCCGGATGAAGCGGTTCGCCTCACCCGGACAGGCGCAACGGTTCCTGTCCGCGTTCTCCGGCATCACGGGGCACTTCCAGCTGCGGCGGCACATGTTGTCGGCATCCGACTGGCGTCGCGAGATGACCGACCGCTTCGCGGTGTGGAGCGAAATCACCGCGACTGCCACCGCTGCCTGAACAACGCACCCAGCCTATAATTTCCGCCGTGACGAGCCCCAACCGCCTGAGCCGCTGCGGCTATCACTCAAGTTGACGATGCCTTGGAGTTGGCGCCCTACGAGTCCTATGCGGTAGCGGCTCTGAGCTTCTGAGCTGTCGTACACCAGAATCCCGCAACTGGTACAGACCGTGCGGGGGAAGAACTCAATGACGTTCGACTCCGGCAGCCAGCCACACCGGCGATATTCGGTGCGGTACTCGAGATATCGCGACCATCTGAAGTCAAGGTGCCACCCGCAGGACTGAACTCCAAGTAGCTGAACTCCCTCGATGAGCTGTGACCGCTAGGGGCGCAGATCGCCATCGATCTGTATCGTTTTTTAGATTCAGAAGATCGAGATCATGGTTCTCACGTGGGTTCCGCGTGGTAAGAATGTGCGATCCTTTCGCTGCGACGCTGAGTCTGCCAGGTAAGCGCGACGACGGTACCAGTCATGACCGTCAATGCGGCCGCTGCGATGAAGACGGCGATAGTCAAACCCCAGGAAGCTGCGACTGCGCCAATACCTAGCGCAGTACCGGCCTGCAGGACATAGACGACGAGATAGAGCAACGACATGGTTGCGCCGCGGTGTTCGATTGGAGCGCGGTCGTTGATCAAACCCAGCCCCCCGGTGAACGCACACGAATAACCGGCGCCGCCAATGACGCACCACACGAGGAACACCGCCAGTGAACCGCCGACGGACACGATAGCCATCACTGCCAGACTGATCAGTGTCAGGACTGCTCCTGTGTACACGGCAATGTGAGTCCGTAGCCGGGCCGACATCAACGCCGTAATTCCGATCGCGGCTGAGGACGAACCCAGAATCAGACCGGTTGTGAACACGTTGCTCTGCGGAGAGAATTGTCTGATCATCAGTGCCCCTATCGAGAGAAAAATCGCGCCAACACAGTAGGCCAGCGACACCGACAATGTCGCGGCTGCAAACGGCAATCGAAGTTCGGGGACAAGACGTACATGAGCAGGACGCCACCGCGGCGCTGACACCGGACGATCGCCGCCCAGCATCGCCAGCGCAACCAAGGTCCCTAACGAGAGGACGAGCAACAGTACGTAACTGACGACCAACGGAAATGGGGCGTACTGCACCAGAGCGCCGGCAGCGACCAACGCGGCGGTCAGACCCGTGGATGTCGCCACGGCAGCGGACGCACTGGCGTATCGCGGATGGGTCGATGGATTGTGTTCTACCAGGGCCGCACCGGCGGCGCCGATCGCCAGACCTGAACCTGCGCCTTGAAGGACACGGCCAGCGAACAACAAGCCAACATTCGGCGCCAGCGCGAATAGAGTCGCGGAACCGGCGATGAGCGCGATGCCCCACATCATGACTACTCGTCGACCGACCGCATCCGACAAGTTACCGAAGACCAGTAATGCCGCGATCAGAGCGAGCGGATAGGTTGCAAACACCGCGGTGATGGTGGCGGGCGACAAGCCCCACGCATCGACGTATAGAGGGTAAAGAACACTCGGGGCGCCGCTCGACCACAATGCGACACCCAACGCTGTCGCCGCCACGAAGAAATTGGCTCTACGCATAGCCTCTTTCCAACTTCGAAGGGAGCGTTCACAGGTGAAGACGAGGCGGACCTGGGCGTTGAACACCGAGACACCCGCGTCCCATCCCCCGGCGGGTCGCTCTCAGCGATCCACACATTGGCGCCCTCGGAGGCGGCCTCGTCGATGTAGGCGGTGGTGGTGCTGACTTACCCCTCTACGCCATTGCGGTCGCGATCGGTGCCCTCCTTCCCGTTGCCTGGGCTTCCTCCGCGTCATAGACCCGCACCAAGCTGATCCAGCGGCACGCCTCGCTTCCCGTCGCCGGACCGGACGCGGACGAACATCGGCCAGTGTCACGTCATCGCCGAGGCGGAAAGGTGCGGATTTCGCTTACGGCGGCCACGGTCCGGTCAACGAGATTCCCCCTGCGCCCCGTTCTCTTATTCCGCTGAGAAGCGGAAGTATGCATTGATCACGTGCTCCATTGAGGCCGACGGCCGGCCATCCGAAAGCACCAATCAGGCAACCGGCGGCACCGGATCGGCAATTTGCCCGGACTGTCCGCCTTGAAGCCGGTTCTTGGACGAGGCGTTCGCCTCGTGGGGGATACCGAGAGCAACCGCACTGACCTCGGTCAGAAGGTCGTACTGGTCAGGTGTGAGCGCTAGGCTCAGTGCGTCGAGGTAATCATCCAGCTGAGCGACATTGCGTGGTCCGATGATGGGCGTGGATGGGGTTGCCGATCGCCGCGCGCGCTCGTTGACCCATGCCGTAGCTACCTGGGCGGGAGTACGCCCGATCTGACCGGCAATAGCAACCACCGTGTCGACCACCGCTCGCTTCTGATCGTTGGATTCCGTGTGCACCAAGGTTTTCAGATCGGTAAGCCTTCCGTCGTCACTGTGACGGTACTTACCCGTCAGCAGGCCGCCACCGAGTGGTGACCACAGTGTGACACCCAAGCCGAGAGCCTGGGCCATCGGAAGCAACTCTCGATCGGCGGAACGTTCGACCAAGCTGTATTCGACCTGAATACCTGCAACCGGAGTCCACGCTGCTGCATCCGCCAGCGCCACCGCGTGGGCAACGCGCCACGCAGGAAAGTTCGAGAACGCCGCATGTAGGATCTTTCCCTGAGTGACGAGGTCGTCCAGCCCCCGCATGATCTCCTCGATAGGGGTCAGTGCGTCGGGGTAGTGCACCCAGAGGACATCGATGTAGTCGGTATCGAGGCGCCGCAAGCTGTCCTCTACTGAGGTGCGGAGGTTCTTACGGCTGTTTCCAGTGCGCGAGAGGGTGCCGCCGGGCTTGGCGCCGACTGTGAATTTTGTTGCAAGAACCAGATCATCTCGATCAGCGTGAACGAACTCACCGAGTAGCTCTTCAGATTGACCGAACTGATAGGCATCAGCCGTGTCGATGAAGTTTCCACCCGCCTCAACGAAGCGGTCGAAGATCTGCTTCGCCTCTTCACGTTCTGCGCCGGCACCCCATCCGGTCCCGAAGTTACCGGTGCCCAAGGCGTACTGAGACACCCTCAGTCCGGTGCGGCGGCCAAAAGTGGTGTAGCGCATGTTCACACTCCAAGAGATCAACACTGCTGACTTGTTATTTCGAAAGCTACATGGCGGACTTCGCTTTGGGAAGTCAGGGATATAATCGCTGAATGCCTTCTCGTTCCAAAGCTGTCGATGGCGCGTTCTCCAGTACCTGCGCGATCATCCGGAGTCTCGGAGTGCTCAGTGACACCTGGACTTTTCTGCTGCTGCGCGAAGCACTCCTGGGTAGGCGTACATACGCCGAGTTCGAGCAAAACCTCGGCATCGGCACGGCCGTGCTCGCTGATCGGTTAGCTCACCTAGTCGACTGCGGGGTGATGGAGAAGCTTCCCTATCGCATTCCGGGTCAGAGAGTCCGTCACGCGTATTCGCTGACGCCGGCAGGAAACGAGCTCAGGATCGTCCTTGCGGCGCTTCATCAATGGGGCGCGGAACACCTGGCATCGTCGACGCCGCTCGCACGACTTCCCCTCGATCGCGTAACGCATCGCCGACTCCGAGTGGCCCTTATCGATGATCAAGGTCAAACGGTCGATAGTCAAGCGATGGAATTTTTCCCGGAGTCGTTTGCTACGCCAGATTAATCTCGTGCGGATCGGGCCGGGTGCGATCATCAAGACAGGGATTCTCCATGGGCTCAATTCCATCCTGAGCGCGTCGCAGGGGGATTCGATTGCATACTTCGAAGCGCCATGCGTTCCGGTTCCCGAGGTGGTGATCAGGCTGCCGACCGAAAATGCGAACACGATTCGACCTTATGCCTCACGGATAGCTCGCAACGTTTGTGCACAGCGGGGATGCTGTAGCGCCACGTCAACGGGCATTGGTTTAGAGCAATTCTATTACTGGGAAGCGAAGCTTCTCAACGATCGTCGATTCCCAGCGCCGGAGGTCTCTCGTGTACGAGACCGTTACAGCGAGGAAGCTGCCCGCGGGCTGTATGCGCATTGGGTGGAAGGTCACCGGGCTGTGCAAACCGAGGCATCGTCATCAGGAGTTCCTCGTCTTCCTCAAACACCTCGCCCGCGCCTCCAGTCCTTCACGGTCACGGCGTCACCATTCTCCAGTGGGCCCGCCAACACCATCATCCGCGCCCGCTGCGCCAAATCCGCACGCACCGACTTCGACCGCGCCAACGCGGTCAGCACATCCCGATCTCCGTCACGCAACACCAAAGGAGCAGCTCGCATACCTCATTGTCTCAAACAAGACCGTCAAAGTACTTACCCCACGCCGCACTAGCGGTTCAACCGGACGATGCTCGAGGACTGGGCCTACGCCCAGGAGTACCACTCCGAGACCGAACGCGCAGCCGCCGCTGTAGACGATCCCTTGCCGCAGCAGGACGTGAGTGAGGCGGTGTTGCGCGGAGACCTAATCCCCTCGGCAGTCTTCCCTCGCGCGCACCAGATCACGAGCTGATTCCCGTTCGACGCTCGGAATGGAAACTGCCACAATTGAACTCAGATGAAGCAACCTCGCCAGGTGGCGGGCATCGCCTGCATCGGTCTTGATGCGATCGCCGGAGGGACGCTGAATCTTCGACGGTACTGCCGCCGTGCACCCCACGCCGGCGGCCAACAAGAAACGGGCCCGACCGAAACCTGTCGGGCCCGCCTCATAGACGACGTTCACAGTCCCTGGCAGCGAACGGGTCCACTCCAGGATCTCGTTGTAGTTGGGCGAAAGACGACTTTCGAAGAGTTTCGCCGGCCCAGGCCTCCATACCGTCTGCCCCGCCTGGCTACATCACTACAATCGTCACCGCGGCCACACCGAACTCAAAGGCAAGTCACCAACCGACTGCGTGCCCAACCTGTCCGGACAGAACACCTAGGTCGCGATGAAGAGGATTGCCTCCCGGTCGTAGTCCAGGCCCGGATGCGCCTCGGCCAGGTGCGCCCGAACCTGGGCCACGAGGGCGTCCTCATCGGCAGCTGCGAAGTCTTCGCCACAGGGACATGTCAGTTGAGTCTTCATCGGTCGTCCTCCTTGATGATGTCGAGACCGGCGACGATCTCGCCGACAGCGACGCCACGAACGTTGCGAGTGGCCATCGCACTCCTCGATCGATACCCGCTGGGCTCAAGATCCGGTGTAGTTGCCAGCGCGACGCTCGATGAAGGATACGACGCCCTCCGCGGCATCCTCAGTCTGCAGGATGACGGGTCGCCGCTCGAGGAGATCCTCAATAGCATCTCGGGGATTATCGTAGAACGCCTTCCGGCCGACAGCGAGCGTGGCCCGGACGCCTTGCGGTGCAGCCGCCGCAATCATCGTCGCGATCTCTACTGCTCGCTCGGTGAGCTTTTCGGGAGGGACGACCTCCTGAATCAGGCCGATGCGCAGCGCCTCGCTCGCTGACAGCAACTCCCCGGTGAGAAGATATCGCTGGGCGTTCCCCCAACCGACGCGCTGAGGCCAGCGCACGACGCCGCCTCCGAAGGCGAACAACCCTCGAGTGGTTTCGGGTTGACCCAGCACAGTGCCTTCGGCGGCCAGGATGATGTCGCCCGCGAGCGCCAGTTCCATGCCGCCCGCGAAGCACATGCCATGAACCGCGGAGACGACAGGCTTGGACAAGGTCTTCCCGCTCAGCTGGAACGGATCGTACTCCTCGTCGGTGTACTCCAGTTCGCCACGATCGCTCGCATCCTTCAACAGCGTCAGATCGGCGCCTGCGGAGAAGGCGGCGCCATGCCCGTAGAGCACCGCGCAGCGCAGGGTATCGTCGGCCTCGTACTTCCGGTACGCCTCGGCGATGTCACGAAATATCTTCGGAGAGAGCGCATTACGCTTCGTAGGGCGATCCAACCCGATCAGGAAGATCCCGCCGCGCTTCTCCACAGTCACGCCGCCGAGATCCTCCCCTTGGGAGGGAGGCGCGCTGTTGGTGTTGGTAGTCATCTCTGGTTCTCCTTCAATTTCGACGTCATTTGACAACCGGCTGCGCGGATGCGCGTGGTCAAAGGCTCGCTGTCGAGGTTGTTGGGTTGGCGTCGATAGCGATCGACTTGAGGCATGAGAGCGCCTCGATACGCACTCTGAGGAAATCGAGTGCGCGCTGCGAGGCACCAGTGACAGTCAGCGCACCGACGTAGGCGTCGCCCTCCTCGACGAGGCTGAGGCGGTACTCGACGAAGGGGCCGCGCAGTGCTGTTCTCACCTCGTTCTCGATGGCTCGCCGCCCGGCAAGCCGACGTAGCTCTACTTTCGACGTCTTGCCCACCGTCGTCGTCGGCATCTGGTCGACGACGACGATCTCGATGGGGGCTGCGGCAGGATCGCCAACCCGTTCCTTGCACCACGACAGCGCCGTAGCCGTATCGAATCCCTCGACCCCGGCACGGAGCTGCACGTACGCGATCGGGACTTCGCCTGCGTACGGATCGGGCCGTCCCACCACGGCGACGAATTGCACAGCTTCGTGAGAGGCCAGCACCTCCTCGACACCGGCCGGATCGATTCCGTGCCCACTGCGCTTGATCAGATCCTTGGCACGGCCCGTGATCGAGAGCCAGCCCTCTTCGTCGACCGCACCCAGATCACCGGTGTTCAACCAGCCGCCCTCGAGCAGCACCCCATCGTTGCGGGCGGCGTCCTTGTATCCAGGGAAGATGTTCGGGCCGCGAAGGAGAACCAGGCCCGACTCTCCTGGGACGCATACCCGCGCTGCGAGCGGATCGTCAGCGTCCTTGTCGACCACTCGAATCTCGCACCCGGGAAGGGCCGGCCCCACGGTGCCCGGCTTGATTGACGAGTCGAATGGGGTCAGGGTGCTGAGGCACGTCCCTTCGGTCAGACCGTATCCGACTACAGGAAGCGCGCCTGTCTTGTCGCGCCAGCGTTGAGACAACGCTGCCGAGACCGGAGCCGCACCGACCAGCGCGCGAAGGCCTCTCGCGGTGTCGGCCGACACCGGCAGTTCGATCAGTCCGGAGAGCACCGTTGGCACGCACATGATCATGTCCGCCCGGTACTTCTCGACAATGTCCCAGATCCCCGCCAGCACGCGAGGATTTCGGAAGCCGAGCCGACCGGCCATGACGATTGCCTTGCCCGCTCCAAGAGGCCCCAGCGAGCACACGATGACCCCAGCGACGTGGTACAGCGGCGTTCCCAGGATCAGCGCGTTGCTTCCAGGAACTCCGCATCTCGCCGCGATATCGCCGGCATTGATGACCTGGTTGGCGTGGGTGTGCAACGCCAACTTGGGGGTCCCTGTCGTGCCGCCGGTGTGGAAGTAGGCAGCTATATCGCTGCTGCTCGGTCTGGTGCATTCCAGCCGTCCGGCGTTGGCCTCGCTCATCAACAGCGACCACGAGACCGCGTCCGAATCTGCGTCGTCGTCGATGACGATCGTTGTGGTGATCGATGAGACCGCGCGGCGGGCCTGCTGGACCTTTTCCCACACCTCAGGATCGGAGGGGCCTTGGGCAACCAGAACCTTGGTCTGCGCCGCTTTGAGTATCTCAATGATCTGTTCGACGTTGAGATAGGAGTTGATGGGATTGGCGATGCCGACAGCCTCGGCCCCCCAGAGCGCCACTTGGGTCTCGGGAAGATTGGGCAGCAACAGTGAGACGGTGTCGGATCGGCCGACACCGAGACTGTGGAACATGTTCGCCGCGCGTGTGATGTCCGCGTAGAGCTCGCCAAACGTCCATCGTCGCTCGCCTCCGTCGACGGTCCCGTCTTCTAGAAAGACCAAGGCGTCGGCGTCGGGGTCGCGCACTGCGGACGCTTCGATGAGTCCGTATGTCGTCAAGAGATCGGTCATGGTCTCCGCTAACCTCAGGCGACTTCGAACAGGCCTGCGGCGCCCATTCCGGTCGCTGCGCACATTGTGACCACGACGTACTTCACGCCGCGCCGCCTGCCCTCGATCAGGGCGTGGCCTGCCATTCGAGCTCCGCTCATGCCATAGGGATGACCGATCGAAATCGCCCCCCCGTTCACGTTGAGCTTGTCGTTGGGAATCCCCAAGGTGTCGCGACAGTGCAGAACCTGGACTGCGAAGGCCTCGTTCAGCTCCCACAAGCCGATGTCGTCCATCTTCACTCCCGTTTGCTCCAAGAGCTTCGGAACGGCGAAGATCGGCCCAATGCCCATCTCGTCAGGCTCCAACCCCACCGCTACATAACCCCGGAAGTAACCGAGCGGCTCGATCCCGCGGTCCTCAGCCAACTGAGCGTTCATCACGATGCACGCCGACGCGCCATCCGAGAACTGGCTGGCGTTGCCGGCGGTCACGCAGGCATCATCACCTTTGACCGGCGTCAACTTGCTGAGGTCCTCGATCGTCGTCCCAGGCCGGTTCCCCTCGTCCTGGTTCAGCGTCACCTCCGCGAAGCTGACCTCGCCGGTCTTCCGATCGACGATCTTCTTCGTCGTGGTCAGCGGGACGATCTCATCGTCGAACCGGCCCGCTGCCTGCGCCTCGGCGGTCCGCTGCTGACTCTGCAGCGCGTACTCGTCCTGTGCCGCACGCGATCCGCCGTAACGCTGGTGGACAACCTCCGCTGTCTCGAGCATGTGCATGTACAGGTTAGGCCGACGTTCGGCGACGTACGGCTCTTCGACCCAGAACGGGTAGTCGGGCGTCTGAACGAGACTGATTGACTCAACGCCTCCTGCGGCGACCACATCAAGGTGCTCGTTGCGGACCTTGTGCGACGCCACAGCGATCGCCTCCAGTCCCGAGGCGCAGAACCGTTGGACCGTCAGACCCGGAGCAGTGACCGGCACGTCGGCGCGGGCACCGATGTATCGAGCGAGGCCAGGACCGGTGACGCCGTGAGGCATGGCAGTGCCGAACACGATGTCCTCGATCTCACCAGGATCGATCCCTGCGCGGTCGATCGCGTGGCGCAGAACATGGCCTCCCATGGTCGCCCCATGGGTGTCGTTGAACGCACCGCGAAACGCCTTGCCGATGGGCGTGCGAGCGGTCGAGACGATGGCTGCTTCTCTCATCTTGACTAAACTTCCGTTCTTTTGGGGGATTGAGTTCTGAACCGATGGGCGTCGCAGAGCCACGACATCGGAGGGTTGCGGCATGTTGCTCCGAAGCAGCTGAGCGAACGCCATGGAAGGAAAGCCTGCTTCGTTCCTGTCCATCACTGCTCCCAGAGATCGCGACAGCCGCACCTTCAAGTAGGGCGAGTCGAATGACAATCAGCTCGGGATATGCTCGCCGAGAGTCTTCTTGCCGCCGTGCAGGAGTGTGATGAGCTTGGCGGCCTTGGCGTCGGTCTTCTTATCGCGGGTGAACGACGTCAGCGCCATCGCCGGGCGGAACTTCTGCCGGGTGATCGCCTTGGCAAAGGTGAACTCCTTGAGGCCGTCGGGACCATGGATGCGACCGAAGCCCGACTGCCCCACACCGCCGAAGGGCAGCGACGCCACGCCGATGAAGGCCATGACGGCATTGACCGACGTCATGCCCGAGCGGATCCGGCGGGCGATCTTGACGCCGTTCTTCTTGGCGAAGACCGTGCCGGCGAGGCCATAATTGGTGGCATTGGCCAGCTCGATCGCCTCGTCCATGCTCTTGACCGGGTTGATCGTCAGGGTCGGCCCGAAGGTCTCCTCGGTGATCGCGGTCGAGTTCTCCGGTACGTGGGTCAGGATCGTCGGCTGGACGAACCTCTCGCCAACGGCCTGGGAGCCGCCCAGGCGCACCGTCGCGCCCTTGGCGATCGCATCGTCGATGTGGCTCCTGATGACGCCGATCTGCTTGGGCATCGTGATGGGGCCGAGCTTGGATCCGTCGTCGTCACCGGCCCTCAGGCCCTTGGCCTGATCCAGGAGCTCGGACACGAAGGAGTCGAAGACCTTCTCGTGGACGTAGATGCGCTCGACGCCGATACAGGTCTGGCCCGCATTCGACATCGAACCCCACAGGGCCGCATCTGCCGCGGCCTTGAGGTCAGCGTCCTGGTCGATGATGAAGGCGTCCTTGCCGCCGGCCTCGATGATGACGGGGGTGAGGTTCTCGGCGCAGGCGGCCATGACCTTCTTGCCCGTGGCGCCCGAGCCGGTGAAGGCGAGCTTGTCGACATCGGCCTTACACAGGGCGGCACCGGTCTCGCCGAGGCCCGTCACGACCTGGAAGACATCGCGTCCGGCTACGACCTCTTTGAACGTGTCGGCAAGCCACTGGCCGACGGCCGGCGTGTACTCGCTTGGCTTGAAGACGACGGCGTTACCCGCCGCCAGGGCATACGCGATCGAGCCCATGGGCGTCAAGACCGGGTAGTTCCACGGTCCGATGACCCCGATGACGCCGAGCGGCTGGTATTCGACCGTGGACGCCTGATTGATCATCAAGAAGCCGGAACTGACCTTCTTGGGACTGAGGACCTTCTTGGCGTGCTTGGCCGCCCAAGCGATGTGGTCGATCGCCAGGATGATCTCGAGCTGGGCATCGCCAAGTGGTTTGCCGGTTTCGAGGTGCGAGATCTCCATGAGCTGGTCAATGCGCCTTGTGATGACGCTCTTCCAGGTCTGGAGATATTTGGCGCGCTCGTTGAATGTCATTGCCCCCCACCAGGAGGCGGCCTCACGGGCACGCGCGACTACAGCGTCGACCTCTTCGGCAGAGGTGACGGGATGGAGGCCGACGACATCACCGTTTGCCGGGTTGAGCGATTCGAACGTCGCTCCGCTCGAGGTGTTGATCGTGGCGGTCATGATGCTCCTTTGATGAGATCGGCGGCCTTCTCGCCGATCATGATGGTCGGCGCGCTGGTGTTGCCACACCGCACGCGCGGCATGAGAGAGACATCGGCAACGCGAAGGCCCTCGACGTGCTGTGGGTCATGCATAACAACGACTTCCTGGTTCCTGATCAGGATTTCTGCTTCACGAAGTCGGCGACGCGTTCGCCGATCAGGATCGACGGTGCGTTGGTGTTGCCGCGGGTGATGCTCGGCATGACCGACGCGTCGGCGACTCGCAGGTTGTCGAAGCCCAGCACCTTCAGCTGCGGGTCGACGACGGCGCCGATGGCGCAGGTCGAGGTCGGGTGATAGAGGGTCTGGCCGACTTGCTGCGCGAACGCGAGCAGGTCGGCGTCGCTCGTTCCGTCGGGCGTGACGAATTCGCCGGTGATGACGGACTTGAGTGCGGGCTGATCAGCCAGGTTGAGGGCGATGCGGATGCCGTCGATGATCGTCTGCCGGTCCTCGGGAGTCGACAGGTAGTTGTGCAGGATGCGGGGGGCCGTCGCCGGGTCCGCCGTGCGGAGCGTCAC
>NZ_JBHXWI010000111.1:0-17668 GCF_042671975.1 Rhodococcus sp. NPDC127593
TCGCGCTGCTGCTGATCCGGGTTGCCGAGACCGCCACCGGTGACACCTGGCGCATCCTTCGCCATGAACTCGACCGCCTGCACCTGATCACCCTGGCCACCGACCACGGCCACGTCGCCCAACGCTCGGCTGTCACCGCCGGCCAACGAAAGGTCCTTGCCGCGCTCGAGCTGCCCGAACCGCCCCGGTTCTTCGACTTCGCCCCCACCGACGCCTGAGCCGAGCCGCCGCCACCCGGCGAGCGATGCCTTGTAGTAACACGCCTTCAACGCGCATATTCGGCATTACCGCAGTTCAGCATGACTTTTCGTGAAATCGTGTGCCCATCAGCTGCGGAAGTCCGGTCAGACCAGGCACCGACAGGAATCTTGATGGTGATGGTGCTCGCCGGGCACCATCGTCGAGGCGCGAGGCAATCGACCAGTCTTGATATGCAGGGTTACCAGTAGACTGCTCCGCATTTTATCGGATGCACGTCAAGCTGGCCTGCAAGCAGTGGTCATCAGTCAAGATCCTGTCCCGTAAAACCCAAAGGCCGGCCTGGAAGGGCCAGGCGGAAATGTCGTGAACCGCCGCACACGAGTCGAGTGGCGTGTTAGAACGAAGGTGTGGCACTCGGCGAACAGATCGAGATCGACGTTCGGACACGCATGATTGTGGGTCAAGAGCTCGATATGGCCGCTCGCCAGCCAGATGTGGGCAACGTGATCGTTCACCGAGCCGGAGATCTCTTGGTGCTCGTCGACAGCGGGGTCACATCCGTTATCCGCGACGCTATCCGATCCGCTGCCGACGACCTCGCTCCGTGGTCGAAGATCCTGCTGCTCACCACCCACGGTCACCCCGACCATGTCGGGAACAACGACATCATCACAGACCTCGGCAAGGGGCTCGACCGCTCCGACGTGCACCATTTCGTCAGCGCGCACGACGCGAGCCAGTACCACGATCACGGGCTTCCCTACTGGACAACGAGCCTTGATCGCGTGTCCGGCTTGGTACCGGGCTTCGAAGATCCGTCTGCGGCAGCTCGCCGGCTTCTCGCCATGTACCAGCCCTACGTTCCCATCACCGACATCACCCGGACCTACGAGGAACTCCCGCTCGAGCACCTTTTCATCGGCTCTCAACACATGTCGGGTTGGTCGTTCGGTGAAGGTGCCGTTCAGGTCATCCGCACCCACGGCCACTGCGCCGGCCAGGTCGTCGTCCACCTTCGCGAGGCGCGGTTGCTGCACCTGTCCGACGAACCGAACGGCCCGTGCGGCGCGATGCACGACGCCAACCAGATGAATATCTTCGCCGCGCTCGCCCAGGCGCTGACGCTGGTCGAGACCGATGCTGTCGACATCGTCACCGAAGGCCATGCGTTCGAGGTGTTCGATCGCCCGACCGCGGTCGGGCGTCTGTCGACGCTGCTCGATCAGGCTTCGGCGCTAGACGGCGCCGCACAGGCACTGCTCAGCGGTGGCATCGACGACCTTCCGGCGTTCGTCGACGCCTTCGTTGCGCGCTCCCAGGCGCTTGGCGTATCGGGTGCGAACCCGAACCCCATGTTCAACACCATGATGACGATCGCCAAGCTGCGCGAGCTGGGCCTCGTCGCGAAAGGCAAAGGTCCGCAACAGACATGGAGCCGACCCGTGCTCGACGACTCGATGGGCGCACCATCATCATCGGTTGAATGACCCTCGACCGATGTTGTTGCTGTGCTTCTTCCCATCCCACTTGCCTCGACGAATATGCACGAGTCGAATATGCAGGGCTACCAGTAACGGCCTGATACTGCACCAGATGTCCGATCCGAGGTGACGGAATACCCGTTATCGCTGTTCTCGACATATGCAAACGTCGTTCGGTTCTCTGGGGCGATGACCACCATCGAGCCGCCCCAGCCTCCCCAGAAAAGGCGTCGTCCGACCGGAACCTGGGCGGGGTTCGCAGCGGCTGCTGTGGCGAGTCCCAAACCCCATTGAAGGAGCAGCCCGAGCACCCGGTCGAGTCCCGATGAGTGTGGATAAGAGACGGCGTCCACCGTCGCCTCGAACAGCAGACGTCGGTCGCCGATGGCACCGTCTACGGTCAGACGCTCAGCAATGTGGCGACCGAACGTGCGTGGCCGTGCCCGTTCGCTGCGCCGAGCTCCGCTGCGCGCCACCATGTCGTCATCGCCTCCGCGGTGTCGACTCGGGGGGCGGTAAACGCGTCGACCATGACTTTCCGATCCAGGTCTGGCGGGAACGACATTCGGACCGTCTCCGGCCCAACAAGTTCCGCGATACGCTGGGGGTCGATGTCAGGCGCGCCCAGGCGGAAATCGGCGCACGCCGGATCGACGAGTTCTGTCCGCATGAAGCTGCCCAACGACAGCCCCGTCGTGCGCCGGACGAGCTCACCGATGACGTGGCCGTAGTTCTGCGCCTGGTATCCGGCCTCTCGGCCCGGTGCCCAGCGCGGTTGCTGAGCAGCCAGTCGCCGGCAGGATGTTGTCACATACCTCGGGATTGCCCGGATGGATGCCCCCGTTCTCGATCGATGACCTCTACGACACCGATCCGTCGCGCTTGAGGCGATCGGAATCCCTGCCAACCCCTTGCATACTTTCTCCTACACCAGAGCGAAGTGAGGTTCGACCGATGTTCACCGGACTGTCCGCCTTCCCCCTTACGCCCATGAACGAGACAGAAATCGACAAGCCCGCGTTCTCCGGAATTATCTCGCGGCTGGCTGACGCGGGGGTCGATTCCATCAGCGCCCTCGGGTCCACCGGTAGCTACGCCTACCTGACCAGAGAAGAGCGCAAGCGAGTCGCACAGCTCGCCGTGGCCGCAGCAGGCACCACACCAGTCATGATCGGTATCGGGTCGCTGCGCACCGCACACGTCCGCGCCCTCGCCGAAGACGCACAAGATGCCGGCGCCGCCGCGGTGCTGCTGGCACCAATGTCCTACCAACAATTGACCGCAGAGGAAGTGTTCGGCCTCTACGAAGCGGTGACATGTGAACTGTCCGTGCCGCTGTGCATCTACGACAATCCAGGTACCACCCACTTCACCTTCACCGATGAACTACACGGCCGCATCGCCGTACTTCCGAAGATCGGATCGATCAAGATTCCCGGTGTCCCCGTTGACCTTGTCGAGGCAGCCTCTCGCGTGCAGTCCCTCCGATCTCACATACCGTCGACGGTCACGATCGGTGTCAGCGGAGACGCCGTCGCCGCGACCGGCCTCAACGCCGGATGCGACGTTTGGTACAGCGTGCTTGCCGGGGTGCTTCCCAAGCCGTGCCTGGCTCTAACCCGCGCATCTCAAAACGACGACGGGAATACTGCCACCGCGCTGTCGAAGCGGCTCGAACCCATCTGGGACTTGTTCCGTACCCATGGAAGCCTGCGCGTGGTATCCGCCATCGCCGAACACCTCGGCCTCGTCGAATCGCCCAATCTCCCGCAGCCGGTACGGGGGCTCGCCGAGGCCGCGCGTTCAAGGGTCACCACCGCGCTCGAGCAGGTTGACGATCTGCTGTGATCTTCAGCGAGAGACACCAGCCCGTCCGCGCTGTTACCGACGCCCGCCTTTCGCTGTCGAACGTGTCCGCAACAAGCGGAATCTGGTGTGACTGGAAGCCCCTCTTACGCGTGATTACCGTTCGTCAGTTCGTGGAGCTACCACGGATCGCATCATTACTCGCCATGGGTGAACACCCCGCGCGGCGCGCGCCCGCGCAGTGCGGATTACTGTCTCGCCGTCGTTAAGTCAGAGCAGGTACGGCTCCTTTTGCTGAGCCACTTCGGAACTCACTCGCAGGGCCGGACGGCTGCGGCGGGGCACCATTGGTCGACGTCCAGGTACCCGTGGCCGTTGCCGGTCGGGATCGCGAAGGTGATCTTGCAGAGCCAGCCGCCGGTTGTGGTCCTTGCCCAGGCCCATAACTTCCCTGGCACCTGGACGTCGAGGATCAGTCCTTCGCCGCGTACTCGGAGTGGGAGGTCGTTGGCGGGGCGTCCGTCGGTGGAGCCGATGGCGGTGGCGATGTGCACGATGACAGACGTCGGTGGGTCTACGACGCGATAGGGAGGGGGGTCGAACCTCGCCGACCAGCTATCGAACATGTGTTCGATATTAGCTCCCGTTTGCCGTGGAGGGCCACGCCCCACTTGGCCGTAACGGGTGAACCTACCGTGAGATCTGACCGGGGGCTGGATACGCTCCTCGACATGAGCGGCAATGATGTGGGGGCGAGCGACGCCTGGCGAGTCGGGGTACTGCTGCGCCAGACACACCAGCGCAAGCACCGGGAGATCGATCTCGCACTCGGCCCGCTCGGTACCTCAATGGCGCAGTATGTCGTGCTGTCGACTATCACGGAACACCCGGAGGCCTCCTCGCACGACCTCGCGGTGCATACCGCCCAGACCGACCAGGCGCTGGGGGCATTGTTGCGCCGGCTGGTGGACAGCGGCCTGGTGGAGCGGAGCGCCCATGGGGGGCGGGCCTACCGGCACCGGCTGAGCGCCACCGGGCAGGATCTCATGCGACGGTGCGAGAGGCCGGTCCGACAAGCGCTGGAGACGGCGTTCTCGGCACTGAACGCGGAAGAGCTTGCCCAGCTCAGGAAACTGCTGGAGCGCCTGTAGCGCGGTGGATGGGAACGGCGGTCCGGGCCAGAGGCGTGCCGCTTCCGCCCCAGCGGGCGGCGACGATCTCGGCAGCGATCGAGATCGCGGTCTCCTCCGGGCTGCGCGCCCCCAGATCGAGGCCGATCGGCGAGGACAGCCGAGCCAATTCGCTGTCCGTCAGCCCTGCTCTCCGTAACCGCTCCAGCCGATCTTGATGGGCTGAGCGGCTACCCATCACCCCGACATAGCCCGCTGGTCCCCGTAGCGCTGCCTTCACCGCGGGCACATCGAACTTGGGATCGTGCGTCAGTACACAGATCGCGGTGCGGTCGTCGATTCTGTCTCGGGTCGACTCCAGGTAGCGGTGCGGCCAGTCGACGACGATCTCGTCGGCGTCCGGGAAACGCTGACGCGTGACGAAGACGGGGCGGGCGTCGCACACCGTCACCCGGTAGCCGAGGAAGGCACCGGCCCGGGTCACCGCTGCGGCAAAGTCGGTGGCGCCGAACACGATCATGCGGGGTCGGGTGGGAAACGGAATGATCAGCACCTCGCCGACGGGTTGTCCGGCGGTCTGGTCGAATTCGCGCGCACCGTCGTTCCGGACGGTGCGGGCGGCGCCGTCCATCAGCGCACTGCGGACCGCTTCACCGAACGCGTTCGCAGGCAGGCTGTCTGGGGTTGCGAGTCGCCACTGCCAGTTCGTGGTCTCGTCGGGGTCGTTCAGCGGGGCGATCAGGGCCGCTGGTCGCTGGGCCGCCCGCAGCTGCGTCAGCTCCTGCAGCGGCAGGTAATCATGCTCTCGCAGCGGGCGGACGAGGACGTCGAGGGTGCCGCCGCAGGTCAGCCCCGCGGCGAACGCGTCGTCGTCGCTGACCCCGAAGGTCTCGATACACGCCGTACCGCTGAGCAACGCTTCCCGGGCCAGTTCGTACACCGCCCCTTCCACACAGCCGCCGGAGAGGCTGCCGGCCACCTCGCCGTCCGCGGAGACAGCCATCGCCGTTCCGGCCGGTCGGGGGGCGGACTTCCAGGTGCGTGTCACCACCGAAAGTGCACATGGCATCGCCTGGGCGTGCCAGTCGATGAGCTGGTCGACGATGTCCTTCAAGCCGGGCTCCTGGGGTTGGTGGATCGATACGGGGTTGACAGTCACTGTGAGGCGTGTCATATAGTAAGGCACCTTATATTTAAGCCCTAAGACACTTGGGCAGTCAATGAACCTCTACGACAGGAGCGGGTTGCATGAAACCGGGCCCCTTCGACTATGCCGCTCCCACCTCGCTGCGCGAGGCGCTGCGGCTGCTGTCGGACACCGAGCGCGATGTGAAGGTCCTGGCCGGCGGCCAGTCTCTGATCCCGATGCTCAATATGCGCCTCGCGCGCCCCGAGCTGGTGGTCGATATCACCCGCGTGGCCGAGCTCGGTCGCATGTCGGTGGACGCCGACGGTGTCCTGCACATCGGCGCCGCGGTACGGCAGGCGGCGGCGGCCGCCGACCCAGCTGTCCGCGGGGGCTGGCCGTTGCTGGCGGCCGCCATCGAGCAGATCGGGCATCCCCAGATCCGCAACCGCGGAACCGTCTGCGGCAGCCTGGTGCACCACGACCCGGCGGCGGAACTTCCGGCGGTGGCGGTGGCGCTGGACGCCCGGTTCACCGTGACCGGTCCCGGCGGCACCCGCACGGTGCCGGCCGAGGATTTTTTCCTCAGCACCTTCGCCGCCGACGTCGAACCCGATGAGCTGCTCACCGAGGTGGTCTTTCCGGCTTCCGCCCCGGGCACCGGCTGGTCCTTCCTCGAACTGGTCCAGCGCCGCGGTGACTTCGCCGGCGTCGGCGTCGCGGTACTGGTCCGCCGGTCCGGCGATGCGGTCGGTGAGGCCCGGATCGTCTTCTGCGGGGTCGGCAGCACCCCGGTGCGCACCCCCGAGGCCGAGCAAGCCTTGGTCGGCTTGGCCTTCGACCCAGTCGCGGTTGAGGCCGCCGTCCTAGCCGTGCGCGGCGCCGTGGACCCGCCCGGCGACGTGCACGCCAGCGCTCAATGGCGGCGCGAAGGAGCCGAGGTCCTGCTTCGCCGGGCCCTGAACCAAGCATGGGAGAACTGCGCATGAGCACCGACACGAACCGGCGGGTGGAACAGCCACCACTGGCCGAGCCCACCACCTGGCACGAAATCGACCTGACCGTCAACGGCCGACCGGTGACCGCTCAGGTCGAGTCGCGGTTGCTACTCGCCGACTTCCTGCGGGGACGGCTCGGCCTCACCGGCACCCACCTCGGCTGCGAACACGGTGTCTGTGGTGCCTGCACAGTGCTGATCGACGACGTATCGGTGCGCTCGTGCATCATTCTCGCGGTGCAGGCGGCGGGCTGCTCAGTGCGCACCGTGGAGAGCCTCGCCGAGTACGGTGACCCGCTCAGCCCGGTGCAGCGGGCCTTCCACGAGCAGCACGGAATGCAGTGCGGCTTCTGCACCCCAGGCTTCGTGATGACCTGCACCGCGATGATCGAGCGCACACAACGACCGGACCAGGACGTGGTCGCCGATGAACTCAGCGGTCACCTGTGCCGGTGCACCGGCTACCGCAATATCCGCGCAGCGGCGGAGCAGGCACTGGACGAACGTTTCGGCACCCGGGAGGCGCAGTGAGGACTTCGCAGGAGACCGGCGCCGGCTGGTTCGGCCGCTCCGTCCCGCGGGTCGAGGACGATCGCCTGCTGCGCGGCGAGGGCCGGTTTGTCGACGACATACGGGTGCCCGGAGCGTTGGAGGCAGCGTTTCTGCGCAGCCCGCAGGCGCACGCGCGCATCACCCGGATCGACGTCGCCGCCGCCCGCGCGCTGCCCGGTGTGCATGCCGTGTTCACCGCGGCCGACACCGCCTCGCTGAAGCCGGTAATCAACGAGGCCGAGTTGCGTGTCCCGCAGGGACTCGTCGAGTCGCTCAATCCGCTGGTGCGCAAGCTGCCCTACCCGGTGCTCGCCGAGGGCACAGTGAACTTCGTCGGCCAGCCGATGGCACTCGTGGTGGCGGACAATCGCTACATCGCCGAGGACGCACTGGAGCTGATCGAGGTCGACTACGAGCCGCTGCCCGTGCTCGTGGACCCCGACCAGGCCCTCGAGCCCGGGGCCCCGCTCATCGAAGAAAGCTGGGGCGACAACCTGGCACTCGAGGTGAAAACCCAGGTCGGTGACCCGGACGCGGCTTTCGCCGACGCGGCGGCGGTGATCGAGGAGGAGTTCTTCTCTCATCGCTACGTCCCCTCGCCGATGGAGACCCGCGCCATCCAGGCCGCGCCCGGTGCGTACGACGGGCGGATGACGATCTGGTCGAACACCCAGACCCCGCACCGGCTGCGCGACCACATCGCGGACTCGCTGGGTCTGCCCACCGACGAGGTGCACGTGCTCGCAGTCGACGTGGGCGGCGGCTTCGGGCAGAAGGGCATCATCTACGTCGAAGAGGTCCTGATCCCCTACGCCGCACAGACATTGGGTGCACCGGTGCTGTGGCGGGAGGACCGCAACGAGAACCTCGTCGCCGCATCCCACGCGCGCGAGCAGGTGCACCGGATCTCGCTCGCCGCCGACGCCGACGGCAGACTGCTCGGACTGCGGGACGACTTCGTGGTCAACTTCGGCGCCACCACCATGACCGGACTCGTCGTCCCGTACAACTCGGTGGTCCACCTGCTCGGGCCGTACCGGGTGCCCAACGTCGACATCCACGTCCGGGCAGCGCTGACCAACACCGCCCCCACCTCCCCCTACCGCGGGGCGGGGCGCCCGGAGGCCGTCTTCGCGATGGAGCGCGCCCTCGACCGACTGGCCCGCAAGCTGGACATGGATCCGGCCGAACTCCGCGCCCGCAACCTGATCAGACCCGAGGAGATGCCGTACCGCACCGGGCTCCGCGATCGGGCCGGGTTGCCACAGGAGTATGACTCCGGCGACTTCCCCGCACTGTTGCGCACAGCCGTCGACATGGTCGACCTGCCCGGGGTGCGCGCGCGGCAGGCCGAGCTCGAGCGCGCGGGCGGCGATCACCGCCTCGGCGTCGGTTTCGCGGTCTATCTCGAGGCCACCGGACTGGGACCGTTCGAGACGGCGCGGGCCTCCGTTCGCCCCGACGGGCGGGTGCGACTGGCGCTGGGAACCCCCTCCCAAGGGCAGGGGCACCGCACCGTCTTCGCGCAGATCGCCGCGGATGCGATCGGCGTGCCGATGGAGTCGATAGAGGTGATCGGCGGAAACACCGACGCCATCCCGCACGGCGTCGGCACCATCGCCTCCCGCGCGCTGGTCACCGCCGGCAACGCGGCGAACATGGCCGGTAAGCAGCTGCGGCAGCGGATCGTCGACGCAGCGGCGGAGCTGCTCTCGCTGCCGGCCGCCGAGATGACACTCGAGGAGGGCGTGGTGCGGCACACTGGCCGCGGCGCCGAGGTCACCCTGGGTGAGCTGATCGCCGCTGGTTTCGAGCTCAGCGAGACCGCCTACTTCCGGCCGCCGGGCTTCACCTTCTCCAGCGGCTGCAGCACGGTCGTCGTCGATGTGGACACCAGCACCGGCCAGGTCGGCATCGAACGGTACGTGGTAGTGCACGATGCCGGACGGATCGTCAACCCAGTGATCGCACACGGACAGGTCACCGGCGGCATCGCCCAGGGCATTGCCGGCGCACTGTACGAGGAGATGATCTACGGTCTCGACGGCCAACCGGTGACCACCACATACATGGATTACCTCTTCCCTACCTCCTCGGAGATTCCCGACCTGGACATGGCCGAGATCGTCACCCCCAGCACCATGAACGAGCTGGGAGTCAAGGGACTCGGAGAGGGCGGCGCGATCGCGCCGCAAGCGGCCATCTCCAACGCCGTGGAGGACGCTCTCACACCGCTCGGCGTCATCGTCCGGCGCGGCCCACTCACCCCCAGTCGAGTACGCGACCTCCTACGCGAGGCGACCCGCCCGACAACCACCTGACAACGTTCGGAGCAACACCATGCAACTCGAGAACAACTTCACCGTTCCCGTCACCCTCGACGACACCTGGAAGCTCTTCCAGGACATCTCCGGAATCGCTCCCTGCATGCCCGGCACGGTCCTGGACTCGATCGACGACAACGCCTTCACCGGCCGGGTCAAGATCAAGGTCGGTGCGGTGCAGATGGGCTACCGCGGCAAGGGCACCGTGAACTACGACGACTCCCGACACCACGTCGTCCTGGACCTGAGCGCCAACGAGACGCGCGGCGCCGGCACCGCGGCAGCCAAGGTCACCGCACAGCTGACCGCAGACGACGGCCAGACCCGGGTCAAGATGCTCACCGACCTAGATCTGACCGGGCGTCCGGCGCAGTTCGGTCGCGGCATCATGACCGAGGTCGCGGACCGGCTGATCCAGCAATTCGCCAAGAACCTGGCGAGCCACCTCAGCAGCCCGCACCAGGACACCGTCACATCCGCACCCGGCGCCAGCGGCTCTTCGGCGTCCTCCACCACCTCCAGCACGAACTCGATCGAACCGGCACCGCTGGACCTGGGCGGGGCCATGCTGCCGGTGCTCGCGAAGCGGGCCGTCATGCCGGCCACGGCGCTGTCTGCGGCGGTCCTGCTCACCTGGTTGCTCATCCGGATGCGCCCGGGCCGCAGGTGATAAACCGTGCTTGCTCGAAATTTGAACGTTGCCAGCACCGAGCCCAATGCCGTTGGCGCACGGGTCACAACGCTGAACTCCCGCTGGAACACGTCCTGAAACGCGGGACCACAAGACCTGCTCGAACCTACACACGCCGATCCCGCCGACTGCGCATCACCCGCCCCGAATCCGGGGGTTACGAACGCTCTCGGATGCACGAACAACTGCGCCGCCATTCTCGGATAGCCACCCGGCGCCAGCCCTCGGAACCACGACCGAACGCCGGACTGCGATGACATCGTCTCCTTCGCGGAAGACCCATCATTCCTCAGATACCGAGTCACAAGTGAACTGGCACCTAGGGTGGCCAGTCTGCAGACCGTGAGACCCGCCGGGACGTCTCCCCGACGGATGCGCGCGGCTGGCCCCCCGTTGTGGTCATCAAAAGTTCGCTACGTCTCACCACCAACGGATCGACGGTCCCACCGTCGTAGTAATGATTGGAATTGCTCATGCAAGAAACCTCTGCCGGGCCCTCTGCTCGGCGCGCCCTGCTGTCCTCCCTGTCCGGGACCACCGTCGAGTGGTACGAGTTCTTCATCTACGGAACAGCGGCCGCACTGGTATTCAACAAGCTGTTCTTCCCGGCGTTCGATCCACTGATCGGGACGCTATTCTCATTGTCGACGTTCGCGATTGCATTTATTGCACGCCCTGTCGGCGGCGCCATCTTCGGTCATTTCGGCGACAGGATCGGACGAAAGTCCATGCTCGTCGTCACACTGTCGATGATGGGGATCGCGACCTTTCTCATCGGAATTCTGCCCACCTACGCGATGCTAGGGCCGGTCGCGCCGATCCTTCTCATCACACTGCGCCTCATCCAGGGGCTCTCACTCGGCGGCGAGTACAGCGGTGCCGTACTGATGAGCGTGGAACACGCCACCGCGCGCCGGCGGGGACTATACGGCGCGGTCGTCAACAGCGGTGCATGGTGGGGATTGATTCTCGCAAACCTTGCATTCCTCGGCGTCACGCTGCTTCCGGACGGAAGCTTTGAGACTTGGGGATGGCGAATCCCTTTCCTGCTGAGCGGCATTCTCGTCAGCCTCGGGCTCTACATCCGACTGAAAGTCGAGGAGAGTCCGGAGTTCGAGAAGGTCAAGCGCACCGGGAAGGTCCAAAAGACGCCACTCGGTCAACTCTTCAGCAGCAACTACCGGCAGGTCATCCTGATGGCCTTGTCCTACCTATCCGCCGGAGCGACGTTCTACGTGCTGAACGTCTTTTCTCTGACCTATGGCAAGACGACGATCGGCCTCGGCCATAAAACCATTCTCGGATTCATTCTGGCAACGTCGGCTATGAGCGTCGTCCTCGTACCCGTGTTCGGTTGGCTGTCTGATCGCGTCAACCGAAAGAGCATCTACCTCGCCGCCATCACAGGAATGGCTGTACTTCCCTTCCTCTGGTTCGCCTGTTTCGACACGGGCAACGAATGGGCGATTCTCGCGGGCTATCTGATCCTCGGGTTCGCGGTGTGCGCATACTTCGGAACTATGGGAGCATTTTTCGCGCATGTCTTCCCGCCGCAGGTTCGATACACCGGCCTAGCCCTCGGATACACCTTCGGGACGATCCTCGGCGGAGCCACCGCACCGCTGATCGCTACCTACCTACTCGATAGCACCGGAAGTTGGGTACCAATCGCTTTGTTCCTCTTGTTCGCCGGGGCACTGTCCGCTATCGCCTCGCTCTTCCTCCATGAACTCCCCCATGTCGAACACCGCCAGTCATCACCCGACTCGGCCAAGGATGAAGCGGCGGTGGAAGATGCGACCCTCTGAGACCCGCTGAATCAGAGCAGGTTTGATGCAGGGAGCCCAGTCCCTGCATCAAACCTGCCAACTTCGGAGCACGAGGTACCTCTCGCAGGCGGTTGCGATCTGCAGGGTTTCGGCGCGGGAAGACCGGGCGACCTACCATGCTTGGTTGCATCATCACAATCATCACCGACCCCACACCGGGATCGGCGGACAGACACCCATCGACCGCGTTGCCGTTCACGGCGTCCCAGGAATTACACCTAGCGAACCTTGGTCGCTAGGTTGATCTGAAGTGAAGTTCGGTGGTCGGTCGGTCGATCAGCCGACGTGATCTCGCCATGAGTGGTGGGGAGAAACCTAGCTTTTCTTCGGCGCGGCGGTTCGACATCAGCGAGGTTTCCGGTTGCAGGTCGCCTTTGATCGGCACCTCGGGGAATCGACGAGCGAGCAGTTCTGCTGTCGGAATCGGCATGACTGAGTCGTTGGCAGCAATCAGGAACGGTTCGAATCCGCGGGCCTGGTAGGTGAGTGATGCCAGGACCGCACGCCCGACGTCTCGGGCGTCGATGTACGCCCACAGATCCCACACTCGCGCCTCGACATCGTCCGCAAAGGACTCGTATTCGGCATACTCCTCGACGTTCTGGACGTACGACAAGCGCAGCGATGTCACCCGAAGAGTGTCGTCGTTCTTCGCATACTCCTCGGCGATGTGCTCGGTGACGAGTTTGCTCAACCCGTATGCGTTGCGGCCGCGCCGCGGCGAGTCTTCGTCGAGGGGGAGGTAGGGCAGATCGTTGCGATGAAATATTTTCGAGGTTAGCGCAACATACCAACTGTTATCGGCTGGCGCGTATCATCCAGGCGGGTGCGTCCTTATCCTCGGTTCCAGGTGGCTGCCCAACGCATACGCCCCCAGTACTCGAGCATCCGCGGAGCGGGTGCCGGCACGACCAGACCGCATCCGAGATGCCCGCAGCCCCCACTTACACGCAGTCGCGGTACGCCTCCTCTGCTCACCCGCGGCCGGTATGCGTAGCAGTGCGATTGCGAATGCAGCACCGGACAGAACGACGCCTCAACTCTTGCCGGGTGGCGCGGGTTCGATGTCACCATCGTCGGCGAACACCAAAGTGCCATCGTCGACCACGACAGTCCACCGGCGCACAAGAGCCCAGTCGTGACCGGCACCCGTGCCCACTTCGGCGGCGTAGTCATCGACCACCACGCCGAGAACCCAGCCCGAGTGGCCGCCACCCACCCGGACCCGGGCCCGTAGCCCCGGTGCGATCCCGCCATGATCCTTCTTTGGTGCTTCGGGCATAGCCATCATTGTGGCATCCCCACCCCGGGAGGGTCGCCCGTAGAATCCGGTCGACGAGTAGGTGGACACCGGCGAGGAATCCGATACCCCATGAAGAGGGCGGCAAGCATCTCAGCGCGCTCCTGTGCCACCGTGCCCGTTTGCGTTGCGGCGCCGGCCTTTCCGTCGTCGGTGACGAGCATCCGCATTCCGCGGTACTGGTACACCCACCGGCGACAGCCCCCACGCACCCGCACATCCGCGGCAGGTGGTGGTGCGGGTGAGCGAGACGTTCTGACCTGACCGCGATCGTCCAGTGTCTGCGCGATTGCCCCCGATGTGCCGGCGCCCACTCGCACCCACCGCGGCATCAAAGTTCCCCGCCGCACCCGAATCGCCACGCTCGAGCCTGCCCCGGATCCGAACTGCTGCAACCAATCCACTCCCGCGCGGGAATCGTCAAGTCAGGTGCTGCCGGGATACCTCGCACCCGATAGCTGGCACCGCTGGCGCCCGACAACCGCCCACCGCATGGCGCCGAAGATCATGATTCCCACAGGCTCATAGCCTTCGCGGCACGACGGCCGCCGAATCCACCGGGGCAATGTCGCAACTCACGCGACCGGCATATCTGCCTGAGCATCGTGGAAGGCTCGCTCGAGCTCAGCCGGAATCCGGCCGCGGGAGGACACGACGTGACCCGCCCCGATCGCCCACTCGCGAATCTCCCTGGACGTCCTCTTCGCCGGAGCCTTACTCACCACTGCCCTCGCCACCGGCACCTTCGCCGCGACCATCTTCCTCACGGCTGACTTCGTCGCCGGAGCCTTACTCGCCACCGACCTCTTCACCGGAGCGGTCGGCGTGGCCGTCCGTTTCGCGGCCGCCTTCTTCGCCGGCGCCGTCTTTGTCTGAACCTTCGCTGCCTGAGCGTCATGGAAGGCGTGCTCGATCTCAGCCGAGATCCGGCCGCGGGAGGACACGACGTGACCCGCCCCGATCGCCCATTCACGAATCTCCCTGGACGTCCTTTTCGCCGGAGCCTTACTCACCGACGCACTCTTCACCGGAGCCTTCGCCGCGACCATCGCCTTCGCGGCCGTCTTCTCCGCAGCCGCCTTCTTCACGGCCGTAATCTTCACGGCCGTCTTCTCCGCAGCCGCCTTCTTCGCGACTATCTTCTTCCCGCCCCTCTTCTCCGCCGGAGCCTTACTCGCCGCTACCCTTTTGACCGGAGTCGCCGCGGCGGCCGCGTTCTTCGCAGCGGTCTTCTTCGCACCCGTCTTATTCGCAGCCGACGCCGTGTTCTTCGCAGCTGATTTCTTCGCGGCCGTCTTCTTCACCGGCGCGGATTTGGCCTGAACCTTCTTCGCCTGAGCGTCATGGAAGGCGTGCTCGACCTCGGCCGAAATCCGGCCGCGGGAGGACACCTCCAAGCCCTCCCCGATCGCCCACTCACGAATCTCCTTGGACGCCTTCTTGTCCGGAGCCTGCTCCGCGACCATCGTCTTCACGGCCGTCTTCTTCACCGAAGCCTTGCTCACCGCCGCCCGCTTCACCGGAGCCGACTCCGCGATTGCCTTCTTCACGACACCCTTCTCCGCCGAAGCCGTTCTTGTCTGAGCCTTCTTCGCCTGAGCGTCATGGAAGGCGTGCTCGACCTCGGCCGAAATCCGGCCGCGGGAGGACACCTCCAAGCCCTCCCCGATAGCCCACTCGCGAATCTCCTTGGTTGTCTTCTTCGCCGATCCTTCAGAACGCCTCGGTAAAACCGCCATGTTGTCTCTCCTTCTTCGCCGGGCAATCGTCGAACGCACACAGTAGCGGCAGGCTTCTCCCGGTAATCAGGAAGCTCACCCGAACTGACATTTCAACGTCCCCAGCCCCTCGCCCATCTGGTCAGGCCCACACGATCGGCTTGGCCGTCTCACGGCTCCAAACTTGTTCTCATGGACGATGGTCAGGAGCAGCCGCACAGCCGATCTCTCGACCGCTGTCACCCGACGGGGCCGGAACCCACCGGACGGGTGGAGGAGTATGGGCTCGTATCGCTGGCTTGCTGTGTTCACGGTGGGTGACGAACGATTGTCACTGGAGCTGCCGGCCGACTCGGCTCCAGAAGACGTGGAGGCGCAGGCCGTCACTCAGTTGCGATCCCTGAACATCCGCACCTGGTCCGATCTGTCCCTCCAGACGATCCTGACCACCAACGAGCCCCTGATGTAGGAGTTCACGAGAGGCAGCAGACAGGTAGTCATCGTGTCAGAGCGACAGCCGAGTGCGATACCGGACGGGACGTCAGTCTCAGCTCCCCTCTGGTCGAGCGGCTTCGACGTCACCATCGTCGGCGAACACCAACCGCCCGTCGTCGGCTGCGACAGCCCACCGTCGCACCGGAGCCCAGTCGTGACCGGCACCAACGCCCGCTTCGGCGGAGTAATCGTCGACCACCACACCGAGTACCCAGTCCGAACTGTGGGCGCCGCCGCCCGCACGACGACCCCGCCGGAAAGCGGTTGGACACGCCGAATCGCCCATTGGCGCAACCCGATGGTGTCGGCCCTTTCGGACGTCAACACCCCGACGCTATTTGCTTGGGCCTAGACAATATGCGACGTACTAACTATCGTTAGTATGCACCGTCGAGGCTGCCGGGTGCGGTGCACCCATTGAGGTGGTGCTCCTCAACCGCGCGCCGCCACCCCCAATCACGAAGGGTCTGCTTATGCGACTTGTCCTCCTAGGTCCGCCGGGCGCCGGAAAAGGCACGCAAGCACAGTTGTTGTCGGAGAGCATCGGTGTTCCGCACATCTCGACCGGCGATCTGTTCCGGACCCACATCGCCCATAACACCCCGCTCGGCAAGGCGGCGAGTCGTTTCTTGGATGCGGGTGAACTCGTGCCGAGCACACTGACAATCGACATGGTCCGTGACCGCCTCGCCCAGCCGGACACCCAGACTGGATTCTTGTTGGACGGGTTTCCGCGTTCGATAGCGCAGGCGGAGGCATTGGCCCACACGCTCGACGATCGCGGTGTGAAACTGAACTCCGTCCTATCCTTCGTCATTGACGAGGATGTGGTCATCGAGCGCATGCTCGCTCGAGGTCGTGCCGACGATTCCGAGTTGGTCATCCGCAATCGGCTGAAGGTCTACGCCGAGGAAACCGCGCCGCTGCTCGCCTACTACTCGGACCAACTCATCGCGGTCGACGCCGCCGGCGAGGTAGATGAAGTGAATCGCCTGACGCGGATGAAACTTCACGACAACGCCAACGCCCTCTGAGCTGACTCGTCGTCGGATGCACTCCCGCTGCAGCTTCGATGGTGTGCACGCCGAGGTCGTGCGTCAGCGAGCAACCGTCAGATCGTGTGTGCGTCGGCCGGACGAGTAGAACCGGGGTCAGAGAGAGGTGCAGCCATGAAACGGCATGCTGAAGGACGGCCCGCTCCCCCGTCGGTAACGAAGTCCGATCTTCGCGAGGCGGCGCTCACATTGTTTGCCGAACGTGGTTACCACGGAACGTCGTTGAAGGAAATTGCTCAGGAGCTGGGGATTCGGACACCGAGCCTCTACAATCACATGGAGTCGAAGGCTTCCCTGTTGCGGGAGATCGTTCTCGAGACACTCCATTATGTGGTCCGAGATTTCGAGTGCGCACTGGCGGAGTCGAGCGACCCGGCCGAGCGGCTGCGGGCGGCGACCGCCGTATATGCGTACCGGCACGCAACCCATCGCCGTGAGGCATTGGTCGTCAATCAAGAGGCAATCCATCTGGAGGAGCCTGATTTGACTGTGGCGCAGCAGACTCGTCGCCAACACGAGAACGGGTTCCGTCAGCTGATCATCGATGGACAGAGGGCGGGTGTTTTCACGGTCGATTCCCCGAAAGTGGCGTCGTTCGCGATTCGTGAGATGTGCGTGTCGGTCGCCCGGTGGTTCCGCAGCGACGGCCCACTGTCGGCTGCCGACGTTGCGGACCAGTACAGCGCGTTCGCGCTGGGCATTGTCGGTGCTGGGGGCGCAGCGCGCCTGCGGTCGAATCCGCTTACACCACCCGTTTCCGGTGGCGCTTACTGTCTGGAGACGTCGGCGCACCGTCCGTCGGTATGAGGATTTCAGGCACTACTCTGAGTCATCGGTGGTGGAGATATGTCCTGATATGGCGTTTGCCCGGAGGATGTCCCGAGCTCCGTGGAACTTCGGTGGCGGCCCGGTGAGCTTCAGGCTGCGTTCTCCTGATCATTGTGCACGACGGGTGCGACAGAT
>NZ_JBHXWI010000112.1:0-16052 GCF_042671975.1 Rhodococcus sp. NPDC127593
CAGGTCGGTGACGACGGTGGCGTTCTCGGTGGCACCTTCGACCAGCGCGAGCGGGTGCTTGTGCCCGTCGAGGTCGATCCCGAGGGCCACGATGCAGCAGGATTCGGCGAAGTGGACGCCGTCGATCATCAAGGCCACCAGGTCCAGCCCGGACAGATCTTGCGAAAGCAGCTCGCCCAGGGCGGTCTCGGTCATCGCTACGAACTTGCGGGAGACGGCCGACTTGCTCGTCGACCTCGACTGCTCGGTGACCTGCTCGCCGACCGGCTCGAGCCCGACCGGGTAGCGGCGGGTGGAGAGCCCGGCGAGCATCTTCTCCATCGCCATCTTCCCGAGGATCTCCGTCGAGGTGAACAGCTCATACGAGGCGATCGGCAGCTCACCCGAGCCGTCGGCCGACCGAACGCGTGGCCGGGTCACCGGTACCCGTCGACCACCCAGGGTCACCGACCCGTGTTCGCGGCCGTGACGTACCGCGGTGCGTGCCGCATCGTGGTTGCCTTTCGACCCGGCCAGCGCCATCACGTCGGCGTCCATCATTGCCTGCATGACCTGCAGGCCGGCGCCGACCGCCAACGCCAGCAGACCCTCGTGCATGTTCTCGGCGATCTCGGCCATCGCCACAGTGACCTGCTCCGGCATCGCCGGCACCTTCTCGTCCACGGGTCGGCTCTGGGTAGTCTTCTTCACGGCGGTCCCTTGCTGTCGGAGTTCTTGGAGGAACGCCCGACACCTACCACACGGCGGGTCTCGAGCGGGGGACCGCCACCTCAAGTTCTACGAGACCCGGGACAACCTCACGCCAACCACGCAGATCATCTTGCAGTTGAAGGGTTTCGTATTGTTCGCCGCCTTTCACTGTCAGCGTAATTACGTTGCTGAGCAATGCGTTTGGTGAATCATGACATAGCGCCTTCGGTGGTGGGCTCACCATCATGATCGTGCTATTTGCGGCAGCAATGCTCGCACTAGCTAATAATTGTTCAGGGACAACCTTCCGCCGCTAGAGTCCGCGATGGGCCAGCGCGCTCGATATAGTTGTACCGGGCGGCTCACCGCTCCATCTATCAGGTAACGCGCGCCCTTCCACGGGTTAGGAGTCGGTATGACTGATGCGTTTCTTCTAGGTGGTGTTCGGACGCCGGTCGGGCGGTACGGTGGCTCGCTCTCGCACCTTCGCACCGATGATCTGCTCGGCCGAACGATGGCCGCGGCGTGCGAGCGCACCAGTGTGCCGCTCGACAAGATCGAGGACATCGTCGCCGGCTGCGTGAACCCCGCCCACGAGGGGATGGGCGACATCGCACGCTGGTCCGCCCTCGCTGCGGGTTTCCCGGAGTCCGTCCCGGCGATCACGGTCAACCGTTTTTGTGCGTCCTCGTTGTCGGCGGCGATCTCGATCGCCCACGCCATCAGCAGCGACGAGATGAAAATCGGACTCGCCGGCGGCGTCGAATCCATGTCCCGCTCGGGATGGGCTCTGATGAAAGGGGACGCGCCGTTCATGCCACGCGGGCCGGTCTTCATGCTCGACACGATGTGGGCCGGCGCGGGCGGCCCTCCCAACCCCACACTCCTGGCGCGCAACGCCTATATCGAGATGATGCAGACAGCGCAAAATGTCGCGGACCGCTACAACCTGACGCGTGAAGAAATCGATGCCTTCGCACTACGCTCACACCAGCACGCTGCCGCCGCCCGAGATTCGGGCCGCCTCGCCATGGAGATCGAACCGGTCGAGATACCTGCCAGCCGCAAAGCGCCGGCCCGCCGGTTCGAGCACGACGAGAGCATTCGAGGGGACACCACCGCCGAGAAGCTTGCAGCGCTCGCGCCGCAACCGAATACTACCCAGATGACGGCCGGTAACTCGTCCCCGCTCAACGACGGGGCGAGCGCGGTCATCCTCGCCAGCAGGGCCGCCGCAGAAAACCTCGGCGTCGAACCGCTGGCTCGCGTGGTGGCGTCGGCGACGTACGCTCTCGATCCGCAGATCATGGGGATCGCGCCCGCCTTCGCGATCCCGAAGGCCCTCGCACGGGCCGGCCTGAATCCCGGCGACATCGGTGTGTGGGAAATCCACGAGGCATACTCCGCGCAAGCCCTCGGCGTGCTCCGCGAGCTACCGCATCAACTCGACGGATTCGAAATTCCCGATGAACGCCTGAATCCGAACGGCGGCGCCGTCGCGATCGGTCACCCATTCGGATCGTCCGGCACCAGATACGTGCTCACCCTCGCGACCGAACTCCGGCTGCGCGAAGCCCGCTACGGCGCGCTCGGGGTGTGCGTCGGGTCGGGTCAGGGAGTCGCCCTCGTACTGGAGAACCCCAGGATCGCTTGACCGATCATCAGACCGTAGGACTCGCTGAACCCGTCCGCTCGGTCTCCCCACGCTCGACAACCCAGGCGGCGATCTGTGCACGCGATGTGAATCCGAGCTTGGCGAGGACGTGCTCCACATGCCCCTGCGCGGTGCGCTGCGAGATGACCAACTGAGCGGCGATCGCCTTGTTCGTCAGGCCCTCGGCGACCAACCCGGCGACCTGCTGCTCGCGTTTGGTCAACCCGGTCGTGGTGTTGGCGCGAGGCCGCGATGCCGTCCGGCGCTCGTCGAGTGCGTAGGCAAGCGCGTTGTCGACTGTCATGGCTTCGCCGCGGCGCACCTCCTCCTCAAACACTTGCACCCCCAGCGCACGGCGGGCTTGCCGCACGCATTCGTCGTGGTAGGTGAGCAGGGTCGGGACGGCGACCGTGGTGCCGACCACGGTCTGTGACAGCGCTGAGGCGGCGCCCAGCAGGGCCGCGGCCCGCCGGTCGAGGTGGTCGGCCGCGGCGATCCATGCCAGCGCCTCCAGAGATAGCGCCGCGTTGAGTCGGTCATCCACCACCCGTGCAAGCCGCACGCTGTGCTCGAGCAACCTGGAGGCCTGGCTGTGGTCGGTCTGCCACACCGCAAGCGCAAACGCCCACAGGGCGCACGCCCGTTGCACTGACTCGCCGTGAAGTTCCGTGATCGCGAGCACCTCCTCCTTACATGCGATCGCCCGGGGCACATCGCCGAGCAGTCCGCTGGCTAGCTCCAACCCGACCAAAGTCTCGATCAGCCGCATCAGGTCGCCCTCGGCGCGAAACCCCTCGAGAGCGGCTTCGAAACAGGCGACGGCGCGTGGCAGATCGCCGCCGAAGAGCGCCTGGAGTCCGTCGGCGTGCGTGACGATGGCCTGCACCCCCGTGTCTCCCAGGTGCGCGGCGAGGGTCTCTGCCTCCTCGACGAGCATCGCGCCCTTCCGGAGGTCGCCTTGAATTGCGGCCAGCGCAGCGTTGGCGGACAACGCCTTGATCCGCGCTGTGGTGGGTTGGCCGCTGTGATGGGCCAGCACCCGATCGAGCCAGCATCGGCCCTCACTGAGCAGACCGTGAGTGAGCCAGAGCGTGTGTAGAGCGGCGGCGATCTGCAGGCCGGCCTCAGCCTCGTCTTCACCAGGTCCGGTCACGCAGAACTGCAGAGCGTCACGCATATTCGGCTGTTCTCGCTCCAGCCGGGTGATCCACGCGAGCTGGTGTGGGCCGATCCACTCTTCCTCTGCCTGCTTAACTAACTGCAGGCACCAATCGCGGTGCCGCCGACGCAAGGCCGCCTCCTCCCCCATCTCGCGCAGCTTCTGATATCCGTACTCGCGCAGGCTCTCGAGTAGCCGGTACCGCGCTACGGCGCCGGCCTCTTCCCTGATCAGGATCGACTGGTCGACCAGACGAGCCACTACGTCCAACACCTCGTCCCGCGCGAGGAGCCCGGTGCCGAGACTCTCCGCGGCATCGAGCTCGAAGCCACCGGCGAACACCGACAGCCGTGCCCACAGCTGCTGTTCCACCGGTCCACACAGGTCGTAACTCCAGTCGATGGACAGCTTCAGGGTCTGTTGGCGGACCGGCGCACCGCGGCTGCCCGCGGTGAGCAGTCGATAGCGATCGGTCAGTCGATCCAGTATCTGTTGCGGGGTCAGGACCCGCAGGCGGGCCGCTGCCAACTCGATGGCCAGTGGCAGCCCGTCCAGGCGCTGGCAGATCCGGGTAATCGTGACGCGGTTGGCCTCGGAGAGCACGAATCCTGGTGCAGTGGCCTCGGCCCGCTGCGCGAACAGCGTGACAGCGTCGTACTCGGCCAAGCCCTGCAACGATGGCGGCCGGTCCGGATCAGGGACTGTCAGGGGCGGCACCCGCATCACAGCTTCTCCGCCGATGCCCAGCGGTTCGCGGCTCGTTGCCAGGACACGTAGGCCAGGGCACTGCCGCAGCAACGTCTCGGCGAGCGCCGCGGCTGCCTCCACCAGGTGCTCGCAATTGTCCAGCACGAGCAGCACCCGCCGATCCGCGAGATGCTCGGTCAACAACTCCAGCGACGGGTTGGCGGACTGTTCCCACAGTCCCAACGTCTCGACGACGGTGTCCGCCAACAGGTCCGGATCACTAAGCTCCCCCAGCTCGATCAGCCACACCCCGTCGTCGAAAGCGCGGCGCACGTTCGCGGCCACACGCAGAGCCAGTCGTGTCTTGCCGACACCACCAACCCCCGTCAGTGTCACCAGACGAGCGAGCGACAGCAGCCGCTTCGCCTCCGTCAACTCGCGGCGGCGACCCACGAAACTGGTCAGTTCCAGGGGCAGATTTCCCATCTTGTCCCGGGCTATAGGAAGCATCACATTGTCACTCTCATGGGCCGCAGTGACACTCACATCATCACCTGGCTTGTTCGACCGAAACTTCTCGACCTCGATGGCGCGACCTCTCCCCGGAATTTCAGTGCTGGACTTTCGATCTAACGCAACCGTGCGCGGAGGCACAGAGCCGGACCAGTCCAATCCGTGCGGGGCCAGGAGCCGGATTCTATCGTCCACGCGTATCTCGAAGTGGCCGCGCCGAAGCCGGGATTCCGGGGAGAGGGCACCGGGCAAGTCGGAATTGGCTGCCATCATCGCGAAACAACTTCAAGCCAACGTCGAATTGACGCAGCTACACTCCAGACCCCGCAGTTGTGAATTTGTAGCGCACTGCGAGTCACCTCAGCCGGAAGAACGTGGACGGTGAAGATCTGCGACGCGCGCGGAGTGGAGCACGCTTCGCGTGACTCCTTCCTGTTCCGCGGCTGCTTCGTACAGTTGATGCGACAGGTCGGCCAGCGCGCGGGCAGTGGCCATGTCTTCGCTGACTTTCGGAACATCGGTATGTAGCGGATTTCGTCTCGCGAGTCCCACCCCTACGAATGTGGTCCGGTCACTGGCACGTAGAAGGGCCCGCGCTCGCATCTGGATACCGGCATCTTCGGATTGGTGCTCGTCGATGACGATGTTCACCAACCAAGTCTTCTCGTTCATGGATGACTCGCTTCTCTCGTTCTCTGCACCGGGATACATCCGAGTCGGCGCCTGAGACGTCTGGATTTTCGTTGCGTCCGCAGGCTCTTCTATTCGTCGCGGACCGGCATTCCACGAAAACCGGCCGCGCCTCGCTCGCCGTTGAAACCGCTCCCAAGCCGAATCCGGCCTGTACATAATTGAGCCAGTTCGTATGGGACGGACGGCCCGCACGATCGGGTCGAGTCGATGTCCGTGGTTCGGTCCTCGATGTGGATACACCTACGCGAGTCGGAGTCGACAAATCCTCGCCCATCCATAGTGACCCTCCGGTCCCCGGGTCCCGCGCCCGGGAGACCAGGACCCGAGACCCAAGGTCAGCGCCCCGCGCGCAACCGGGACATCGTTGGTGGTACACGGAACTCGGGTTGGCGGAACTGGTGATCATGTTGATCCCGCCGGTCGTCCTCAGAGTTCCGTGTCAATCCACGTTCGCCGCCATGGTGTGCGGTTTTCGGACTTGAGCATCCAGGCAGCCTTTTCCAGATCGTTGATGATGCGATGCAGAAGATCGGCGCTGGTGGGGTCAGCCGCGTCGACCTCGTCGTGAACCGCGCGGATGGTGTCGACTACGGCATCTACACGGGTGCCTACGTGGTCGACAGCATTGGTGGTGCTCAGCTCGGCGGGCGGGATGGTAGGCAAAGTCGTGGTCGCCGCGACGGTGTCGGATCGTCCGTCCGGTACCGCGTCGAGGGCGCGCATCCGTTCAGCGATCGTGTCGCTGGCTTCGCGGGCAATATCGACAATTTCGTCGAGTTGCAGATGCAGGTCGCGGAAGTTGGTGCCGACCAGATTCCAGTGGGCTTGTTTGCTTTGTAGCTGGAGTTCGATGAGATCAACCAGGACCTTCTGCAGGTTCTTTGGCAGACCGGGCGGGGCTTTGAACTCCCGCACCTCCTCGAACCGATGGCGTGAAGTAGTCATGACATGTCCTTTCGTCTTGCGCCCGACTACGAGAGGTCGGCCGCGCTCGCGTCCTGGTAGTGGGCCTCCACGGCCTTGATGGTCTGCCCGAATTGTCTTTCCAGGACACGCCTGCCGCCGGCACCGAGCACGATCGAGAGGAGGCGCCCTCTGATGTTCCTGCCCTCGCGGACTACGACGGCGTCCACGTCGGTCATCCCACCGGGTTTGCGGGTGAGGGTGTAGGTGTGGCCTGAGTTCCGGCCCCATAGGTTGGAATCGGTGGTAATCATCAGGATTCGGTGAGGGTCGGACCAGTTGTAATGTAGGCGTTCCCAGATTCCGTGGGCGCCTTCGGTGACGTCGACGTGATCAGGTCCTTGGCTGTGGACGCGGAGGTATTCGTCGGTGCTGTTTGCGAAGATGGTCGAGCGGCCTGGTCCGAAGTCGGTGAAGGCTGCGAGGATTTGTGCGGGCGTGGCGGTGGTGGTCTGGTGAAGGTGAATCGTGGTCATGGTGTTCGCCTTTGATATATGAAGCAGTGTGCTGGTGTTATTGGTAGCCGGCCTTACAGTTGACCAGGGAGGCAGTAACTTTGAGGAGAGACGTCGGGACATAGACCCCTGGGGAATGGGTTGAACCTGTGACGTTCTGTTGGGCCTCCCCGGTCGTGACCGAATGGGTTGTGGCCGAATGGGTTGGGGCCAAGGCGGTGAGGAGCGACGGGGTGGTGGGGATGATGAGGGAACGAGTTGTGGACCGACGACTGGTGGACTAGCGACTGACCGCCGACGGCATCCACGGGATCTGCCGCCGCCGTGCCGGCGCCGACCCCTCCGATGGCCGTGGTAGCCGCGACCGCGATTAGTGCGCTACGAACAAGGTTCTTCATGTCGAACTCATTTCTGTGTTGGCCCCGGCCTTGAGTGCCGAGAATTATTGTTGACACGCAGGATTCGGTTCACCGTTGTTTTGCGAGATCAGTGAAATTGATTCAGGGAGGTCATGCGCTCACGCTTCGAGGTGACCAGTTCGTCGCGGATCCGGCTCGGAAAAGAGCAAACGATCGATACCCTCAGGTCTCAAGCTATGTGCCGGAGAGACTGCCCCAGCTCGGGCAACAAAAACCGCCGCAAGAACACTGGGGTATCGCAAAAGCGACGCAAGGGCCGCGGCCGGTTAGCTACTGCGCCCACCCTCGCCGATCCTGGTGCGCCCAGATCGTGTTGGCACCCTGCGGCGAGGTACGATGTGACGGCTGCGTGGCCGTGCCGATTGAGCGGTACCCGGCCGACAATGACGACAATCGCCATGGTAAACCTTTCTTTTCCTATCACCGGGTCTGATCCGGTGATATCAGTTATGACCGAACAGCCTCGCCGCTTGTGACAGGACGATCCGTTTCGAGTCCCGAGTCCGCAATTGCCCCTGATTTGACTGACTTCCTCCGGTGGGAGCGGAATCGGAGGCATCGACCCCCGGATGCGGCCGCTACTGCGCAGCCACGACCCCGTACCGGAACGTCAGCATCTGCCGGATCCTGCTCCGCTCGTGCCCACGGAACCTGTACCGTCCCGATCCTGCACTCGAAATTTCCAACCCCCCGACCACCCGCGGTCACGCGTAAAATACGCGACGAGGTGGCAGTGCAGATGTCGAACAATGAACCGGGGCTGCACCTGCGTGGTCGACGTAGCGAATGCGCGGCGCTGGATCGCCTGGTAGCGGGTGTGCAGACCGGCGAGAGTCAGGTGCTGGTCTTGCGCGGCGAGACCGGTGTCGGCAAGACCGCGATGTTGGAATACCTGGCAGAGCGCGCGGAAGGATGTCGCGTCGCTCGAGCAGCAGGCGTTGAGTCCGAGATGGAACTCGCGTTCGCTGGGTTGCAGCAGCTCTGCGCGCCGCTATTGGACCATCTAGATCATCTCCCTACCCCACAGCGCGGTGCGCTGGCTGTAGCGCTCGGCCTCAGCAGCGGGGACCCGCCGGATCGCTTCCTGGTTGGACTTGCGGTGCTCAACTTGCTGGCCGAGGCTGCCGAGAAGCAACCGATCGTGTGCCTCGTCGACGATGCACAATGGCTTGATCGCGTATCCGCGCAAACATTCGTCTTCGTTGCCCGCCGCCTCCTCGCAGAGCGCGTCGCACTCGTGTTTGCCGTGCGAGGTACTCGCGATGACCGGGCGTTCATGGGGCTGCAGCAGCTCACGGTCCAGGGCTTACGCGACGACGATGCTCGTGCGTTACTTGACTCGGCGATATCCGGGCGACTGGACGAGCGCGTCAGAGACCGGATCATCGCTGAAACGCACGGCAACCCACTCGCCCTGCTGGAGTTACCTCGAGGGCTGACCGCTGCGGAGCTGGCGGGCGGGTTCAGCAGTCCCGACGCACAGCCCCTGTCGAGCCAAATTGAGCAAAGCTTCCTACGGCGCGTCCAGTCGCTTCCGGCCCAAACGCAACAACTGCTCCTCACCGCCGCGGCGGAGCCAGTAGGCGATGTGCCTCTGTTGAGACGCGCAGCCGCACGGCTCGGGATCGGAGCCGAGGCAGCAACGCCCGCCGAGGCTGCGGGACTGATCGAACTCGGCGTGCGAGTGCGTTTCCACCATCCTCTGGTCCGCTCAGCTGCATACCGCGCGGCAGACTTGGGTGAGCGCCAGGCGGTGCATCGTGCCCTGGCCGATGCGACCGATCCTGAATCGGATCCTGACCGCCGTGCGTGGCATCGCGCGCACGCGGCGGTCGGCCCCGATGAGGCGGTTGCCAGCGAGCTCGAGCGATCCGCCGACCGGGCTCAAGGCCGCGGCGGCGTCGCAGCGGCGGCGGCATTCTTGGAGCGAGCGACCGCGTTGACACCTGATCCGGCCCGACGGGGAAGGCGAGCCTTCGCCGCCGCACAAGCCAAGTTCGAGGCGGCAGCGCCCGATGCAGCATACGATCTTCTCGCAACAGCAGAATTAAGCCCGTTGAACGATCTTCAGCGCGCCCGGCTGGCGCGTTTACGAGCCCGGATGGCGTTCACCCGCAGACGCGGGAGTGATGCGACCGCACTACTTCTCGATGCAGCCAAGCAACTCGAGGGTCTCGGTGACGAATTGGCACGTGAGACGTACCTCGAAGCGCTCGGGGCGGCGATCTTCGCCAGCCGGCTCGGAGGTGAGCGCGGAGTTCGAGAGGCAGCCCAGGCAGTGCTTGCCGCGCCACCGGGACCGCTGCCGGCGAGGCCGCTCGACCTTCTCCTGAATGGGCTGGCCACGCGGTTCACCGAGGGCTACCTGGCCGGAGCGCCCATCCTGCGGCGTGGGCTGGAGGCCTTTCGGCAGGAGGTCCTCCCCACCGACGACGACACCAGACGATGGCTCTGGCTGGCATGCCCCATGGCGCAGTCGGTCGCACACGAGCTGTGGGATGACGAGGCATGGCATGAATTGGCCACTCGCGCTGTCCAGCTTGCTCGCGATACAGGCGCACTCGGAGTCCTTCCAGTCGCGCTCATCTACCGCGCAAGCGTGCATCTGCACGCCGGTGAGTTCGCCTCTGCGTCCGCCCTGATAGAGGAGGCCGATTCGCTCACGGAGGCGAACAGCTACGCGCGCGTGAAGTACACGTCGCTGGTGTTGGCCGCCTGGCGCGGCGACGACACTCAGGCTGTGAAGATGATCGAGGCCGGCATCGAGAACGCCACCGCTAGGGGTGAGGGCAGGATCATCGGAATGGCCGGGTACGTCACCGCGGTCCTCTACAACGGTCGCGGCCGCTACCCGGACGCCCTCGACGGTGCCCGACGAGCATGCGAATATGAGGATCTTGGCTTCTTCGGGTGGTCCCTTGTCGAGCTCGTAGAGGCGGCCGTCAGAAGCGGCGCCCATGAGAAGGCCGTGGACGCCCTGCGGCGACTCGAGGAACGAACACTCCCCTCCGGCAGCGACTGGGCCCTTGGCATCCTGGCAAGATCGAGGGCGCTCCTGAGCAGCGGCAAGGCTGCGGACTCGCTGTACCGGGAGGCGGTCGAACGGCTGGCGCGAACCCGGATCGTCGTTCATCTCGCCCGCGCCCACCTGCTGTACGGAGAATGGCTTCGTCGCGAGAATCGGCGCCTCGACGCGCGCGAGCAATTGCACATCTCCTACGAAATGCTCAGCCGCATGGGGGCCGAAGCGTTCGCCGAACGCGCCCGACGCGAACTTCTGGCCACCGGGGAGACGGTACGTAGTCGAACGTTTGAAGTAGGTGATGCTCTCACTGCCCAGGAAGCGCAGATCGCCCGTCTCGCTGGTGACGGACTAACGAATCCGGAAATCGGAGCGCAGCTGTTCATCAGCCCGCACACGGTCGAATGGCACCTACGCAAAGTGTTCGCCAAGCTCGGCATCCGTTCCCGCAAGCAGCTCCGCGGGACGCTATCCGACGATGCAGGGCGGGCAGTCGGGGCTGCCCCACCCGATCTCTGACGGTGACACACCCCGGAAGCGTCCTCTTAGGGCGTCGGCGCGGGATCCCAGCTGGCCACCGACGAGGCGGTGGCCACGCACGTTTGAGACACGAATGGTCCTCACGGTTCGAGAGATGACGCCTGTCGCCGAGGCCGCGCCACAAATTGCCGACAACCCATCCTTGTTGTGGGCGTAGTTGTTTCCATTTCTGCGAGCGTGAAGATGAGAGCGAAGTGACGTTTTTGATTCCGCCGCCGCGCAGGGCGCATGCTCGCCCTCAGTGGATACTGTCGACCTCATGCTTTTCCGACAGATCGATACGACCGATCATTCGGCTGGTGGGCAGCGCGTCGAAATGGCCGTGTGGGGGAAGGGTCAAATGCCAGGTGAAGGCGGGATCGATCGTGGTGTGACGGGGAGGAGCGGCTCGCTCCCAAGCGAAGGTCGAACTGTAGGCATCGGAACTTTGCGCACTCGTCTACGACCCGAGTGGGCACGCACAGCAACTATGGATCTCGCCGACAGTCGCGCACACTCCCGGCCATGAGAACCTGCGCCTCCGGCCGAGCCGAAGATGCGATCTTGATTCCAACTGGCACGGCCGAATGATCCGTCGGCCGCGGCGACGGCGACGGCCCCTCAAGTCTCGACGATCTCCATCCGTAAGTGGCCACAACCATGCACCAGGGTGCCGACCACGGACTTCAAGGGCGCGACGGGCAGGCCCGAAGCGCGACTGTAGTTGCAGTGACATTGCCAGATGGCGCACGCAACACAGGAGCACAGAGGAGTCGAGAGGATGGACACGAACCTGTTCGACACGCAAAAACAGACTCCGATCCGGGAGGCGAGACGGAGCCCACCTCGAACCCAGAAGTGCGGATGACCGCTGCCCGCCCCGATATCGGCGGCGATCGCACGTCGCAGGTTCCCAGCTTCTTCGATAACCGCCCCGAGGGTCTCGACCACGTCGCGTTCGCACAACCCTGTCACCAACCCAGGATGCCGACACGAGACCCTGCGCAATCTCCATCCATATGGAACCACCCCCTACGGATTCATGTCGACACGACCCCATACGGATTCATGTCGACTCCTTAGCGGCTATAAACCACGCCGCGTCTTGCATTGAAAGGAATGAACAATGACGATCACCATCGCGGCGCCGAGCACGTCCGACACCCTGGACTTCACCTCGCTGTTCCGCACTCAGAAGGACCGCTTCGCCTCTGATGCCACCAAGTCGCTGGACTGGCGGCTCAAGCAGCTGACCAGTCTCGAACGCCTGATCACCGAGAACCAGGATGCGTTCAGTGCTGCCCTGGCGGCTGACTTCAAGACCGCCACCTTCGAGATCGCATTCGAGTTCGGTGCCGCGCTCGGCGCGATCGCTGACGCGAAAGCAAATCTCGCCCAGTGGATGGAGCCCACCGACGCACCGTTGCCGGCAACCTTCGCCAAACAGGGGTACAAGGGCAAAGTCTTCCATGACCCCTACGGCGTCACCCTGCTCATCGCCCCCTTCAACGCACCTCTCGCTCTGGTCGTCGCACCTCTGGTATCAATCGTGGCCGGCGGAAACCCTGCGATCGTGAAGCCTTCCGAGGTCAGCAGCCACACGGCTGACACGCTCAGCGAGCTCTTCCCGCACTACTTCGAGCCGGAAGACGTCGCACTCGTACGCGGCGACCGCACCGTCGTTTCGGCGCTACTGGAGCTGCCGTTCGACTTCATCTTCTTCACCGGCAGTGCGCCGGTCGGCAAGATCGTGATGCGCGCAGCCGCGGAGCACCTGACGCCTGTACTCCTCGAACTCGGCGGGCGCAACCCCTCGATCGTGGACGAGACCGCGAACCTGGCCGATGCCGCACGCAAGCTCGTCTGGGGAGCTATGGCGTTCGGTGGGCAATGGTGCGTTTCCCCCGGTTATGTCTATGTGCACGAATCCGTCGCCGACGAATTCGTGGCCGAGACGACGAAGACCGTCCGAGAGTTCTACGGCACGGATCCGAAGGCGAACCCCGACCTGTCGCTCATTGCCGCCCAGAAAGACGTCGTGCGGCTTGCCGGCCTCATCGACCCGGCGAAGGTCGCCATCGGCGGCGACGTCGACGTCGAGGGTCGCTATGTCGCGCCCACCATCCTCTATCCGGTCCAGGAGAACGACAAGGTGATGGAGGCGGAGATCTTCGGTCCGATCCTCCCCGTCCTGCGCTACAGCGACCTCGACGAGGTCGTGAAGTCGATCAAGGAGCGGCCGTCGGGCCTCACCGCCTACATTTTCAGCCAAGACGAGGAGCGGATATCGTCGCTACTGACCTCTCTGCCCTTCGGAGGCGGCGCGGTCAATCAGACGATGTTGCATCTGATGTTCCCCACCCTCCCCTTCGGAGGCGTCGGCGGCTCGGGCATCGGCCAATACCTAGGCAAGGCAGGCTTCGACAACCTCACCCACAACAAGTCGGTGCTGTTCTCGCCCGCCGAGGAGTCGATCGACGTAGTCTTCCCGCCCTACAGCGAGAGCTCGCCGACAGAACTCGCGCAGCTCCTCAGCGAGTAGTAAGCGACCCCTGATCGAACACTATGCTGCAGGCCCAGGTCGGCGATACGGCGACACAGAAGAATGAATCCACACGACGAGAAACTGGCCAGAGTACGCGCACCACTACGACTACGGGGTGCGGAAGCGCTCACATTGGTGGCCAGGGAACACATGCACGATCTGAACGTGGCTTATCCGTGACAGCCTCGCGGATTATGACACTGACGAAATGCGCTGGAAAATAATGAGGTAAAGGATAACGACCGGACCGATTGAGATTAGGTTAGCGACCGACAGATCCGGTGGAGTCAGGAGCACGGAGACCCCGCACTCTGCTCGGCGTTGTGCTCATCGTTCTCGTGGTGACCAGTTCAACGACGGGGAAGGCTACACAGCGACAGACATAGCCATGGATGCCCGGCTATCTGGCGAAAATCGTGAATGCGTTTCATTGGATCTCGCATATGGAAACCGACGACGCTCTCACCCGTACTGCACAAAAGAAATTCGGCTCCGCCAGGAACGTACACGAAGCAGACATCCTCGGTCCAGAGGCACCGAGCGCCTATCTACTCAGGGAACGTACACGCCTCCCGAGTGGTAACTCGTCGTGCCGGGCACCGAGCGTTCACACATGCTGACGATCGCGGAAGGTCGGCGCCGCTCGACGCGTACCAGTCGAGACGGGCTTCAATAGGGGGTTTCCTCCGCAGGCGAGATGAGGACGGATGTGGCATTAGCTCCGGCCGACAACACCCGGACTCAGGTATACTACGCCAAAACTATTCTGCCACAAGGCATTAATTCGACTAATGACGTCATCGCGCTCCGCAGAGAGGAGCACCCGTCCTGCCGGCTGCTCGAAACGGTGCACTGCAACCGGCGTCCCCCGGTGTGAAGCGAGTGAGCGATTCCCGCCGATCACATCATCAAGGCAAACGCGCCGCCCGCGCCGTGCTTCGTCATCGACCTCGACCTCGACCTCGACCTACGAGGGGTCGGGATCGTTGTCGTTGTTCGTTGTAGCTCCTGACAGTCTCAAGCCCCGGCGACGACCGCGGTGCGCCGGGTCCGCTCCAGAACGGGTAACGGCCGTAGGCGAACACGAAGAAACCGAAGAGCTGAGCGGCGACGAGCACGGTGATACCGAAATGGAAAGCACCGCCGGCAGTCAGGCGCGGGCAGAACGGGCACGCGAGGAGCGTTATGGCGAGGACCGCGAAGGGGAACGCGGCGCACTCAAGTGTCCAGCGGGGGTGAGCACACAACCCTCGTCGTGGATCCGTTGAGCCCGCGTACATGAGAAAGTCAGTCGGGCAGATCGAGGCTCCCGCTCAACCACGGACCGCCCACCCGCTCAGCACCCATCAATAGCGCCGCATCCTCCTGCCCTGTGAGCCATGAAGGCGACAACGATGTGGCCGCATCTCAGTTCGCGTCACCGAGGGTCCGACTGGTTTCCGCGCACCAGGGTGCCGACCACGGACTTCAAGGGCGCGATGGGGAGGTCCGAAGCGGGACTGTAGTTGCAGAGACATTGCCAGATGGCAGCACACAGGAGCAGAGGGAGTCGAGACCATGGACGCGAAGCTGTTGGACACGCACACAGACGACGGCGGGCCGGCGACCAGCGACCTTGATCAGGCTGCTTCGGCCTTCCTCAGCGTTCGACCTCGACTCTTTGGGATCGCATATCGAATCCTCGGAAACGCGAGCGACGCCGAAGACATCGTTCAGGACGTCTGGCTTCGGTGGCAAGGCACCGACCGCACTGTGGTCATCAATCCGTCGGCGTTCCTGGCGACAACGACGACCAGGCTCGCCATCACGCTCGCCCAATCCGCCAGGAAACGGCACGAGATATACGACCTCCATAGGCTCCCAGAGCCGGCGGACCCCCACGTCGACCCGGCGACAGGAGCTGAACTCCGTGAGGAGGTCCAATCGGCGCTGCTGATACTGGAGGACCTAACACCCTCGGAACGGGCCGCTTATGTTCTCCGAGAGGCCTTCGAGTACCCATACCGGAGAATCTCAGAAGTTCTTCAACTCGGTGTGGCCAACGCGAGGCAACTCGTCAGACGTGCCCGCAATCGTATCGCGGCGCGACGTGAGCTCCGTGGGCACCGGGCTGCGATGAATTTGGTAGCGCATCGACGCCTAGTGCGGGCGTTCCTTTCCGCATCACAAGCCGGAAATTTCGCCGACCTCGAGGAGCTCCTCGCCAACGATGTGGTCGACCCATCCAGACCGGGCATCGAATCTCGGAGCCCGATGAGGTCGATGACCGACCGTGAGTTCTGGCGACACGTCCAACAAGACACCGATGACGAGCTGCAGGCGGATATCGACAACCCGGCTCGGACACCGGAGCAGCAGGATGCACTGGTACATGCCCTTCTCGCTCGCAAAGATGCGCACGACGCAGCTGAGAGGTTGACCGACAATCATGAGCGGTGGTCATGGGTCCGCCCGAACTATTTCGACACTGATATTGATTTCGCCACCGCTGCTGTTGTCTGACGAAGGACACCCGCTGGAGAACACGGCGCGAGAGTGTGAACCCGCGGTCGGCCTCATCACCGGCCAGGTTCACGCTGTGGCCGACACCATCCGCTTCGGCGCCGCCGATCCCGGCAGCGAATCATCGGCGAACTGGCAGGGTGCCGTAGTTGTTGATTTCTGGAGCTGTGAGCTGCGTTTTCAGGTTCCCAGGATCAGGTCGACCGCGTGAACAGGGTTGGCGGCGAGTCG
>NZ_JBHXWI010000113.1:0-15976 GCF_042671975.1 Rhodococcus sp. NPDC127593
GCTCGGGCGGATACTTCCTCGTTCCCATGATGTCCTTCCTCGGTCTCCACATAAAACCTGGTTCGGAAGTGTCCGGAGAAACGGGGGAGGCTCAGGGCCCCGATCGGCACACCCGCCCCAGCCGTAGGTTCACCCAGTCTCCGGAGCACATACGTTGCCGCGAACACCGTCGTCTCCGTGGGCCCATACCCATTTACCACAAGCGGGCCATTCGAGCGCTCACCTGGCAACCACCCCCGCAACCCTGCCGGGTCCAATACCTCTCCACCGAACACCACCAACCGCAACACAGAACCCAACCCCACCGCCGGATCCTCGCGCTCGATCTCCGCGAACCCGTCAAACGCCGACGGCGTCTGCCCCAGCACCGTCACACCCTCACGAACCACGAGCTCCCACAACCCGACCGGTGAACCCACCACCTCCCACGGCACCACCACCACCCGGGCCCCGTGCACCAACGCACCCCACAACTCCCAGACCGAAAAATCGAACCCCACCGAATGACACCACGCCCACACATCCACGGCCCCGAAACCAGCCCACCGATCGGTCCCCACGAGCAACGACACCACACCCCGATGACTCACCGCGACACCCTTCGGAACACCCGTCGATCCGGAGGTATACATCACGTACGCGGTGTTGTCCGGTCGCAGTGGGGTTGAGCGGTCGTTGTCGTCGGGGTTTTTCACCTCCGAATGTCCACCCCCGTATGACTCGTATGAGATGGCGTCGAGAAGCACTCGGGGAATGCCGACGTCGGGCAACATACTTGCGGTCGTGACGTCGCTGAGAATCAAAAGCGGTGCGGCGTCGGTGAGGATGGTCCCGGTTCGTGCACTCGGATAGTTCGGGTCGATAGGGAGAAATCCGCCTCCGGCCTCGAGGACCGCCAACAATGCAACGATCAACTCGGGCGATCGCTCCAGTGCGACCGCTACCAGCACTTCGGGTCCGACACCGGATCGGATCAGGCGGTGTGCGAGCTGGTTTGCTCGACTGCTCAGCTCCCGGTAGGTCAAATTCCGGTCACCGAACGTGACCGCCACCGCATCCGGAGTAGCGGCTACCTGGTCTTCGAACAAGCCCGGGATCGTCGAGTTTGCTATCGGAATGCTCGTGTCGTTCCAACTGTCCAGTACGAGTGTGCGTTCCGCGGGCTCGAGGATCTCAAACCCTTCGATCCTCCCCTGCGGATCCGCAACGATCAACTCCAACAAGTGCACATACCGCGCCGCGATTCCCTCGACGGTTTCCCGATCGAACAGATCGCTCGCGTACTCGATGACTCCGGCCAGCCCCGGCTTCCCGTCAGAGGTCAGTGTGAACGACAGATCGAAGCGGGACGTTCCGGTGGGTGCCGGCAGCACGTCCCACGCCAACCCGGGAAACTCGATGTCGGGAAAAGCATTGTTCTCCAACGCGAACAACACCTGGAACAACGGATGATATGCAGGCGACCGGGTCGGATTCAGCAAATCCACCAACCGCTCGAACGGGGCCTCCTGATTCTCGTACGCCGCCAATGCCTTCCTGCGGACCTCGTCGAGGACCCGATCGAACCGCGGATTCCCCGACACATCGACGCGCAATACCCAAGTGTTGACGAAAAACCCCACCAAAAGGGCCAGGGCTTCGTCGGTGCGACCCGCAATCGGCCCTCCGACCGCAACGTCCTCCCCCGCGCCGAGTCTGCGGAGCAGCACCGCCAGCACGGCCCGGAGGACCATCGATGGTGTTGCCCCGCTACGTCGGGCCAGTTGGGTTACCTCCGAGTCCAATTCCGGTTCGACTGTGAACTCGACCGTGCCGCCGCGGTAACTCGGTGCTGCCGGTCGGCGCCGGTCCGCGGGTAGCTCGATGCACTCCGGCAATCCCGCCAACTCGGTATGCCAATAGGCAACCTGCGCTGCCAGCACACTCTCCGGATCGGACTCCTCACCCAGGATCTCACGCTGCCACAACGTGTAATCGGCATATTGCACCGGCAACGGAACCCACCCCGGGACGCGGCCCGGAGGAACGCTGCATCGCGACGGCCACGATGGATTCCGGGCCTGCACCGCGCGCGATGAGGTACCGCGCCAACCGATTCGCTCGACCATTGACGTCTCGATATGTCCAGTGCCGATCGCCGAGAGTGAGCGCCACCGCGTCGGGTGTCGCGGCGGCCTGCTGTTCGACCAGGCCGGGAATCGTAACCTTGGGTACCGGTACTATCGTGTCGTTCCAGGTCCGTAGCACCAGTTCGCGTTCGGTGGGTCGGAGGATGTCATGTTCCTCTATCCGGCCCGCCGGATCGGCGACGACCGCACGGACGAAAGCCATCAGCAGATCTGCATAGAGCCTCACATCTTCACTGCTGTACAGGGCGCCGTTCGCGTCGATATCGATGTGCATGCCGGCACTGTTCCGACCGCCGTAATAGATCGAAATTGAAAGGTCGTCCACAGGGCCGAACGACACGCCGCGCATGGATGCTGGATTGCCTGCAAAATCGATCGAATCGAAGAACGGAATGATATTCAGAATCGGACCGAACCGGTTCTCCACGGATCCGGACAATCCTCTGTCCCTTCTGACGTCAGAGCCCTGGTAACGGGAATGACGCAAGATGGAACGAATCTCGGTACCCACGTCGTGTGCGACTGCGGCGAATAGCGATCGCGGTGGGATCTCTACCCGGAAGGGCACCGCATTCGACACCAATCCCGGTGTTCGGCGGGCGGCCCCGACCCGGTTGGCGACGGCCAATCGCATCATGAACTCCGACATGCCCGACAGTCGATGCAACAGTCCTGCTACCGATGCTGCCAGGAAACCCGGCATCGGTATCCCGATCGACTCTGCCGCCGTCCGCCATCGAGCGGTCTCGTCGTCCGACACCGCCAGGCTGTGATGCAAGGTCACGGGAACCGGCGAACTCGGATGCCTCGGCAGTCGAAGTGCTTCGGGCAAGGCAGCGGTGTAGTTACGCCAGAACTCCTTGTCGCGGGTGAATCGATCGGACCCTCGGTAGCGTGCAGCCTCGTCGACGATCAATTCCGGTCCGCCGAACCCCGAGTCGGGAATCGGGATCCCAGTCTTCAACGCTGTGTAGATCTCACCGATTCGACTCGCAAGAATGGCGACGCCGAACCCGTCCATCACGATGTGGTGGCACACAGCACAGAGGAAGAAGCGCGTGTCGTGCACCTTGATCAAGCCTGCTCGATACAGCGCATCCCGTTCCAGATCGAAGGGCACAGCGCCAACCTCTGCCATCGACGCTTTCGCCGCCGATTGGGGGTCTGCCTCAGCGCTGACATCGATGAAGAATGGCTTCCACGAGTTCGATGCCCGCACGACCTGGCGGGGGCCATCCTCGTCCTCGACGAAATTCACCAGTACCGAGCGAGCCTCTTCGGCCACTCGCTGCAACGCGGCTTCCATCACCGGAGGGTCGATGTCGCCGGAAATATCGAGATAGGCTGCAATATTGTTCGACAGGCCAGGCGCCAACTTCTGCGCCAGCCAGAGCGCCTCCTGGGCGGACGAAACCCGAAATGAGTCCATCGCGACCATGATGTGCCCTCCCGAACGGCGGTAGGGATTTCGCCAGGTGGCGACAGCGATCAGTCTCCAGAAAGTTTACTCGGCTACCCCCTCTCAACGGTTGATTCTTCACAGCTACGAGGGGGAGGTTCTTGGGGTCCTCGATGCGTCTACCGGGTCTTCCGGCGTGTGGGGACTGCAAGTCCACAGATCAACTCGGCACGCGGCGGCCAGCGCCCTCACCGTCCCCGGCGCGGACCTGCTGCGCGCACTCGCCAAGAGGCTGACCTCGGGCGAGTGGCGGTGGTCGGCTGACGAGCCGACCGCCGGGGCACCGACATCCCCCGACACGCGCCGCCCGCGGCCATGCCGATCGCGGGGACACCGACGCACAGTGCGCGCCCGCCGGCCATCGGCTATCCCTCCTGCCGATCGCCCTTCCGATCAACGAAGCCGTCCCGGCCCGCCGCCTGCGTTTCCGCGCCATCCCTGGCAGCCGGGTAATCCGGCTGCCCCGCATCAGGCGTCGGCGATGCCAACGCCGACTGCTACCGGTAGCAGTATGAATCGGAGGAGGCGTCGCCACCCTGGAGGCGAACCTGGTGTACCCGCAGACCCCGAAAGTCCTCGCCATGAGGGAAGAAGCGCTCGTCGATGGTCATTCCGCCGCTAGGATCGACGTGCATTTCGGCCATCCAGGCACCAACCCCGTCCGGGTAGAACTGGTCGTCCCAGGCGCCGTAAAGGGAGTTCGTGACGTAGACCCGCCGGCCATCACGGCTGATCTCGACCATCTGTGGGCCACCGGACAGCGGCTGGTTCGGTGCTGCCGGATGGGGGCTGTGGCCCACGATCCCGCCGAGCCGGATGGACCCGGTCTCTACGGGGCTGGCTGGGTCGTGCACGTCGAACTGTTTGAGTTCCCCGGTACCCCAGCACGAGACGTAGAGGCATTTGTCGTCGACCGACAGGTCGATGTCGCTGACCAGCGGTGGCACCGCGCCGAACGGTTTCAGCGCAGGCGGCAACAGGTCGGGATCGGCCGGCTCGGCCGGGATAGTGATCACCTTGTCCACCGCCCAGCTGTCCCCGTCGCGGTGCCAGCGCCACACCGAGGCCGACAGGTCCTCAGTCGAGATCACCACGCCGAGGAATCCCCACGTGGCCTCCGGGTCGTGCGAGGGGCGCAGCTCGAGCGGCATCTGGTGCTGCGCGCCGAGATCGACTCGTTGCTGGTGCTTGCCGGTGGCGAGGTCCCAGAAGTGGATCGCGTGGCCGTACTTGTTCTCCAGCAACAGCTCCGGTACCAGCCCGTCCTCGATCATCGATGGCGTGCCCCACTCGCTGCTGATCAGTGTGTTCTGGTTGAGATGCCACCAGGCGTCGTAGGCGAAGTATTGAGGCCCCCGGTCGGTCTCCCATTGCCGGAGCACTTCGAACGTGTCGTGATCGAGCAGTGCGATCCCGCCCGGCCCGTCCGATCCATTTCCGCCGCCGAGGCAGGTCATGAACACGCCGTCCGGCCCGCAGTGCAATGTGTGTGGTCGGGAGTAGCCGGCCTTGGCTGCGAGCTCGGCGCTGTCCACGATCTTGGACAGGGTGGGCTGACGTGGGTCGGGTTGGGTGTCGAACACGTACAGCTGGGACGAGCGCAGACCCGGCACGATCAGGTACCGGCGGGCCAACCCCTCCATGTGGTGACCCTCGTGTTTCAGCGCGCTGCTACAGGCGTTCCAGCCGAAGTGGTGCAGCTCGTTGCCCCGGTGGGGTACCTCGGTCCAGCCCACCACCCGGCCGTATGTGCCCGAGCCCGGATCCACGTCGACCACGCTCAGCGCATCGGGCTTCTCCGCTGCGCGATCGAACGCGACCACGTAGGCCAGCTGCTCCGGTGGGGCGGCGGCCGCCTCGGCTGCGCTGCGATAGAAGGTCGGGTCCATGGTTGGCTGATTCATCTCAGCCTCCTTCGTATCGTTACGACGAGACCCGCTCGTACCTCCCGTTACAGCTACCGCAACCCGCGCCCACGGGTTCGCAGCGATGAGAGGACGTACGGCTCTCGGTGAACACCAAACCCGTCTGCGCGCACAGACACCCCGCCGGTCCGCCGCGTACCGGGACATGGATACCCACTAAGGATAGGAGCAGCGGACGACGGGCGGAACCGGCTCGACCCGCCGACTCCAGCTCTTGTGGGAATCCGACAAACAAACCATCTGTCGGGAATTGCGATCCTCAGTCAGAACTACATGAATCCCCACCGGGCAGGCGCACGATGACCTACCCCGGCAGTGCATAGACATGCAGTCAAACACGGTCCTGATTCCGATAGGCGGGGTGCGCCTATGTCGAGACCAGGCTCGGTGCCGCTTCAGGCCTCGATCATCGGTGCTGTTCGCGGTAGCGACTCGGACTGATGCCGTAGGTCGCCGTGAATGCCCTGCTGAAGACTGACAGATCTATGAACCCGAACTGGGACGCGATATCGGTCAGCGATCGGGGGGTGTTGCGTGGTGCCACCATCGCTTGGCGGCAGGCCTCGAGTCGGTGTGCGCGAATCGTGGCAGCGGCGGTTGCGTCGAAGCGCGCGAACAATCTGTGGACGGTTCTGGTGGAGACGAAGAACGCGTGAGCGATGCCGGACGGGGACAGGCCCGGGTCGTCGAGGTGCTGTCCGATGTACCGCACCATGTTCGCGTACAACTCCCGCATGGCGGCATCTGGATCCTCGGGCTGACACTCCTCCTGCGCTGCGGTGATTGCCAGGTCCGCCAGGCCGCCGGCGAGCCCGATCGCGCCCCCGGAGGACACATCGCCGTCGGCGGCGAGGAGGCCGGACAGCATTGGTGACAGCAACTGTCCCACAGGGGAAGTGGACCTGACAGTCCGCGCTGTCAACTGCTGCGATTGGCTCTCGGTGAGCGACACGGAGGCCCGCGGCCAGGTGAACACGCGGAGGTGCCATTCCGGATGCAGGTTCCAGGTGAACGGTCGTGAGGTCTCGTAGAGGGCGAAATCACCTGGGCCGAGAATGCATGTACGTCCGTCCTGGATGAGCTGTCCCTCGCCCGCGACCACCATGCCGATCTGCATCAAATCGAGTGGGTGACGGTTGGTGAGCCTCGCCGTTCTGCGGAAGGATTGAGATGTCGCGGTGACGTCGGCAGCCATCAGGTGCGCGAAATGGCGGGTGTGGACCGCGCCGGTAAAGCGGGCAGGCTCGGCGGGGTCGATGTCCAGCGCGACGAAGGTGTCGCGGATGGTGTCGATCCAGGTGCCGAGCGTGGTGGTCCGAACCACCTCGCGGCGCTGCTGAGGTGACGGCCCGACACGCGACAGTGAAGGTTCCGGCTCTGGCGTTTTCACAGGCTGGCAATCCGGGCAGGAGCTATGCACGAGGTCGCCGTCAGGCGGTGGCAACGACGACATGAACGGCTCCCTCTGCTCGCGTGAACCTCACGCTAGGAGCGCGGAAACCGCATGTCAACGCGCACCGACCTCTTTACGCGGAAGAAACACGATTTCACCCGTGACAAAAGCTGGCAAACGTATCAGGGCGTAAATCACGCGGACCGGACTCGACGGACAGCGGTCGAGACTGTGAATTCTGGCGCTCAGTGGCTCCGCCCCCACGATGACGATGTCGCGGAGTGCAAAGGGGGCTGTCGCTAAGTGTCAAACATGGCGCCCCGGAAGCTCCTACCGTTCGAGTACGCCGGAATCCCCGGACTGTTGAGACCTCTTGACCGATTGATGTTTCCTCGTCCCGGCCGCCGGCGGATAGCCGATGTAGACAGAAGGACAAACTATGGAAGTCGTCGCCGTTCGTTACTCAGTGGAGCCTGGCATATCCGGCCGTGGCCCAAACGAAGAGACATAGCATGCCGCTCCTACTGCTCGACGCTGTCATCGCACTTCTCCGAATGCTGATCCGGCCCTACCGTTGGCCCGCCGACTTGAAGGACGGTGTCAACAGAATCGCGACGGCACGAGCCGATCGACGGTCAATGGCACTGCACGCATACTTGGCGGGGACACACGACGAGCGCATGTACGCCGATGATCTCGGCGGCACAGCTACGTCCTGCGGAGAATCCAGACTGACCGCCCCGCCCGGTACGAAGGCATCGAATTGATCACCATGGTCGGCAGCACTGGACCGCGAGGGCGGACTGCATTGTCCGTCCAATCGGGTGCGAATCGTTCGAACACCCAATCTTGGGCCCGCGCAATGCGCATCTCGTTCCGACGGCCCCAGCACATCACTGGACATCCCGTCAGGCGGGACAACGGCGCTGAACTTCGTCCCCCTCGCGCCTATCGGGTCTTGTTCTGTCGCAATTCGTTCTCGGCGTCGTGCACTCTCCGGCAGTGACCAAGGGTTCCAGCGCCGAGTGTCGCTAATCGTCGAACTACCTGTCGCTCGCAGTCAAATCCACACCGGCACAAGACGGTAGCTTCGACTCGAACCGAGTAGCCGAACGTTCTCGGCAAACCCAAACTCGATGAATGAGGAGTCCTCATGGAATCTGCAATCGGCGACCATCTCACATGTCCGCGGAGTTTGACCCGGCGTGTGCCGGACGACTACCAACCCCCTTTCCCCATGTGGGTAGGACGTGCTGACGACCGCTTACAGCAGGTAGTGATGGCGTATCTCGGCGTGCAGTTCCGCGGCGACGAGCAACGCCCCGCCGCGCTTGCGGCCATGTGTCACATCGTTGCCAGCTTCGATCTGGACGACGGCCCGCTGCACCACGACCTGACCCATCACGCGGACAGTCAGGGCTACGAGAATCTCATCATCGTGGGATACTGGAAAGACATTGCTGTCCACAGTCGCTGGCTCAAACGCCCTGCTGTGGCCGATTGGTGGGCATCGGACGAACGACTGTCCGAGGGGCTTGGCTACTTCCGCGAGATCGTAGCCCCGCGGGCCGAGCAATTCGAAACGCTCTACGCCTTTCAGGACCACCTCCCTGGTGTCGGCGCTGTCATGGACGGGATCAGCGGCGAGATCAACGAACACGGGTACTGGGGTTCGATGCGCGAACGTTTCCCGATCTCCCAGAATGACTGGATGCAGCCCTCGGGCGACCTGCGGGTGATCAGCGGTGATCCTGCTGCGGGTGGCCGTGTGTTGGTACAGGGCCACGACAACATCGCGCTGATTCGGTCCGGCCAGGACTGGAAAGATGCCGAATCCGAAGAACGCGACCTGTATCTCGACGAAATCCTCCCAACTTTGCAGGAGGGCATGGACTTTCTTCGCGACAACGGCGAGTCGGTGGGCTGCTACAGCAACAGGTTCGTGCGCAACATCGATCTGGAAGGGAACCATCTCGATCTGAGCTACAACATCGGCCACTGGGGGTCTCTCGACAAACTCGAACGCTGGGCAGAATCGCATCCGACCCACCTGCGAATCTTCACCACCTTCTTCCGCGTCGCCGCCGGCCTGTCAAAACTCCGCCTCTATCACGAGGTCTCGGTGTTCGACGCGCGCGACCAACTGTACGAATACATCAACTGCAACCCCCAGACCGGCATGCTGCGCGACGCCCAGCCCGTCAAGCACCGAAGTGAAACAGATCACGTGAGGAGCACCACCTGATGACAGTCATCCGACCGGACGACGATGCAATCGGCTCTGCCGCAGATCATTACGGCCTACATCTCGACGCTGCGGCTCGGCAGGAGTTCGCAGGCCTGGTCGATAGCGCGCTCGGTTCCTACGACGTGGTCGACGACCTGTACGCGGACGAGAGCTTCTCAGCCCCCTCCCGCGATCATGCGACACCTGATGTGAGCGACAATCCCTTGGGCGCGTGGTACGTAACCACGAACATCTCGACCGCAACGGGTGGGCCGCTGACCGGCCGCCGTGTGGCGATCAAAGACAACGTGACCGTCGCGGGCGTGCCCATGATGAACGGATCGCGATCGCTGGAGGGGTTCGTTCCCACTCGTGATGCAACCGTGGTCACCCGACTGCTCGATGCCGGTGCCACGGTAGCGGGCAAGGCGGTGTGTGAGGATCTGTGCTTTTCCGGTTCGAGCTTCACCCCGGCCAGCGGTCCAGTGCGCAACCCGTGGGACCCCGACCGCGAGGCGGGTGGATCCTCCGGCGGCAGCGCCGCTCTCGTCGCAGGCGGCGAGGTCGATTTCGCGATCGGCGGCGACCAGGGTGGGTCGATCCGCATTCCGGCCGCATTCTGTGGCGTGGTCGGCCACAAGCCCACGTTCGGGCTGGTCCCCTACACCGGTGCCTTCCCGATCGAGCGCACGGTCGATCATCTCGGGCCCATCACCCGCACGGTCGAAGACGCCGCCCTGCTTCTGTCGGTGATCGCTGGCCGCGACGACCACGATCCCCGTCAACCAGACAACCTCGTGGTGGATGACTATGTGTCAACCCTCGACTCCGGGATCGACGGCCTGCGGATCGGCGTCGTGAGTCAGGGGTTCGGGCACGCGGTCTCACAGCCGGAGGTCGATGATGCGGTCCGCGCGGCCGCACAACGGTTCACCGACGCTGGTGGTGTGGTCGACGAGGTGAGTATTCCGTGGCACCTGCACGCGTTCCATGTGTGGAATGTGATCGCCACCGACGGCGGCGCCTATCAGATGCTCGACGGCAACGGCTACGGTCTCAACGCAGACGGCCTCTACGACCCTGAACTGATGGCGTACTTCGCGCAGCGCCGCATCCAGCACGCTGATGCCCTGTCCGAAACCGTCAAACTCGTCGCCTTGTGCGGCCATCACGGTGTCACCGCGTTGGGCGGATCGAGCTACGGCAAGGCCCGCAACCTGGTGCCACGCGCTCGCGCCGCCTACGATGCGGCGCTGGAAGACTACGACGTCCTGGTCATGCCCACCCTGCCGTACGTCGCCTCCGAACTACCGGCGCAGGATGTGGACCGAATCACCTACGTCACCAAAGCCCTCGGAATGATCGCGAACACTGCCCCATTCGATGTCACCGGCCACCCCGCCCTATCGGTGCCGGCAGGTCTGGTGAACGGACTTCCCGTCGGAATGATGATCATCGGAAAACGCTTCGACGACGCCACGGTCTTACGCGCCGGCCACGCCTTCGAACAGATCCGCGGCGCCTTCCCCACAGCGACCGACCAACCGGCGACCTCGGCACCTCTGAGTCTCGCCTGAGCCAAGGCGCGTCCCACCCGCCTACCCAGACCACCACTTCACAAGTATCAGCCCCTACAGAAAGTGGAAACAATGTCGGCAACGATCGAACACTCACCAGACAACGCGGCACCAGCTCAAGCACCGGCGTCGGATCGCGCGTGGGCACTGTTCCGTGCGCTCGACGGAAAGGGCCTGGTCCCAGAGGGTTACACCGAAGGGTGGAAGAAGACCTTCGAGGAGGACTTCAGCCCGAAACGCGGCGCTGAACTCGTCGCGCGAGCGTGGACCGATCCGGAATTCCGCGAACTGCTACTCACCGACGGCACCGCGGCCGTGGACCAGTACGGCTATCTGGGACCGCAGGGTGAGTACATCGTGGCGCTCGAAGACACCCCCACCCTCAAGAACGTGATCGTATGCTCCCTGTGCTCGTGCACCGCGTGGCCCATCCTCGGGTTGCCGCCGACCTGGTACAAGAGCTTCGAGTACCGTGCCCGCGTCGTCCGTGAACCTCGAAAAGTGCTGGCAGAAATGGGCACCGATATCCCGGAGGATGTCGAGATCCGGGTGTACGACACCACCGCCGAGACCCGCTACATCGTGCTGCCCCAACGGCCGGCCGGCACCGAAGGCTGGAGCCAGGAGCAACTGCAGCAGGTCGTGACCAAGGACTGCCTGATCGGGGTCGCAGTCCCGCAGGCCCCGGCCAACTGAACCACCGAATCGAAGGAGATAGACCCATGGATGGAGTACACGATCTCGCCGGTGTTCAGGGATTCGGCAAGGTCCCCCACACCGTCGACGCCGATATCGGCCCCACCTTCCACACCGAGTGGGAACACCTCCCCTACAGCTTGCTGTTCCTCGGAGCGGCGGACCTGGGGGCATTCAGTGTCGACGAGGTCCGCCACGTCGTCGAACGGATGGAACCGCGCCACTACATGATGACGCCCTATTACGAGAGGTACGTCATCGGCGTTGCCACCCTCATGGTCGAAAAGGGCATCCTCACCCACGACGAACTCGAAGTCCTCGCCGGGGGCCCGTTCCCCTTGTCCCGGCCGACCGAGTCGGAGGGACGTCCAGCCCGCACCGACACCATCACCTTCAGTGTCGGGCAACGTGTCCGGGTACGCGACGAGTACGTTCCCGGGCACATCCGAATGCCCGCCTACTGTCGTGGCAGGGTCGGGACCGTCACCCACCGCACCAGCGACGACTGGCCGTTCCCCGACGCCATCGGCCACGGCCGCACCGATGCCGGCGAGGAGCCGACCTACCACGTCAAGTTCGCGGCCGAGGACCTCTTCGGAGAAGACACCGACGCCGGCAGCGTCGTAGTCGACCTATTCGAGGGGTACCTCGAACCGGCAGCCTGACCCGCTGCCCAGACTGTCACCAACGGCGTCGGCGGGTACGCATCCCGCGTGCGCGTACCCGCCGACGCCCCTCCATCGCCGGCATCTCCCCAACCCCGCTGAAGGATTCAGAGCAATGGCCGACACACGACTTCCTGTGACCGTACTGTCAGGTTTCCTGGGTGCAGGAAAGACCACCCTCCTCAACCAGGTCCTGCGCAACCGTGAAGGCCGGCGGGTGGCCGTCATCGTCAACGACATGAGCGAGATCAATATCGACAGCGCCGAAGTCGAACGGGAGATCTCACTGAGCCGCTCACAAGAAAAGCTCGTCGAGATGACCAACGGCTGTATCTGCTGCACCCTGCGCGAGGACCTTCTCGCGGAAATCAGTGCACTGGCCGCCGATGGACGATTCGACTACCTCCTGATCGAATCGTCCGGCATCTCCGAGCCGCTACCGGTCGCTGAGACGTTCACCTTCATCGACACCGACGGACACGCTCTGGCAGATATCGCCCGCCTGGACACCATGGTGACCGTCGTCGACGCCCACAGCTTCCTCCACGACTACCAGACCGGCGGCCGCGTCGAGGCCGACGCTCCCGACGACGAACGCGACATCTCCGACCTGCTGGTCGATCAGATCGAGTTCGCCGATGTCATTCTGGTCAGCAAGTCCGACCTCGTCACAGCAGGGCACCTGACCGAACTGACCGCAGTGCTGCGCTCACTCAACCCAACCGCCCGCATACAGTCGATGTCCCACGGACAGATCCCGCTCGAGACCATCATGGACACCGGGCTGTTCTCTTTGGAGAAGGCCGCCCAGGCACCCGGATGGCTCCAAGAACTCCAGGGAGAACACACTCCTGAGACGGAGGAGTACGGAATCAGTTCGGTGGTCTACCGTGAACGCGCCCCCTTCCACCCCGGGCGGCTGCACCAGTTTCTCACCAGCGAATGGTCCAATGGGCGTCTCCTGCGCGCCAAAGGCTACTTCTGGAACGCGTGCCGATTCACCGAGATCGGCAGCATCTCCCAGGCCGGCCACCTGATCCGACACGGCTACATCGGACGCTGGTGGAAGTTCCTGCCCGAAACCTACTGGCCCGACGACGATTACCGCCGCGCGGGGATACTCGACAAATGGGAAGAGACAGTCGGTGACTGCCGGCAAGAACTGGTCTTCATCGGCCAAGGAATCGACCCCGACGCACTGCGCCACGCACTCGACGCGTGTCTGCTGACCACCGCCGAAATCGAACTCGGCCCCGACACCTGGACAACATGGCCCGACCCACTCGGCGACGGCCATACCGACCAGGTCACCAGCACCATAGCCCAAACAAACACCGTCTGACCCCGATCCTTTGCCCGACCGATAACCCGCCCACCGTCGATCCGTTGCCGTCGTGGGCTGGCGAACACCACGGCCCCGCAGACGGCTGCCAGATCGCCCCGTGGGCGCGCGCAATCGCCGTCGCCATCAGATTGACCTGGGCGTCAGCGATACCGCGCCTTCGTCGTCGATCCACATATCCAGATCCGGGTCAGGCGCAACACGTCAAACCAGCGGCACCCGATCGCGTGCATGCGGATACGATCGGTCAGGGTTCGAAAGTGGTCCGCATCGGTCTTCGTCCCCAATGTCATTGTCCGGCGTAGAGCAGCTCGGCCACCACATGGTCCGGCAGCGCCCTCAGGCTGATCTCATTTCTGAATGCAATCACCGATTGTGTTTGCCGCCAGTGCAATTCGTCGGGAATTGATTCACCTGACTCGGCTCGAAGTTTCTGCCATCGAGTTTGGTGGTGGTTGTGTTCTTGCGGGCGAGGTCCGCGACCGCCAGGGTGGTTGCCGGAACCCACGCCCGACACCCCTCCCGCTTCGTGTCACCTGGCAGCGGCGGTCACCCTGTGCTGTCGGGCGGTGGCCTCTGCCCGGCCACCCCCGGCGGGAGGGCGGACATGGTGGTGATGGTGCGTCACGCGGACGCGGTCGCCACGAGTGCGTGGCCGGGGCTGGACGCGGACCGCCCCCTGAGCACGCTCGGCGACCGACAGTCCGTGCATCTCGTCGCCGCCCTCGCCCACGTCGGACTGTCGGCGTTGCACTCGAGCCCCACCCTGCGCTGCCGACGAACTCTGCAGTCGCTGTCGGTGGCACGGCGACCGCCGATCGTCGACGACCCACTGCTCGCCGCGAACGCCTCGGGTCGCGAACTCGTTGCCGCGTTCGACCGATCGGACGACGGCACCTTGTGGTGCACGCACAGGGAGGTGTTCGAGCAGCTGGCAGGGATCGCCGCCGAACAGGGCGCCTCCCGCTTTCTGCCCGACGGGAAAACCCGCCAAGGCAGGTGTGTGGATCGTGCACCACGACCGGGATCCCGATACATCGCGCCGACTCCCCCGCACTGACCGAGTCCCCATCTCGGGCACGACGGTTGACCGGGTGCGATCGAGGCCGTGTTCGGGCGGCGGTGGCCGGTGAAACGGAGCCCGCCACTCGCGGAGGCAGGTGGCGGGCTCCTCGCACGGCCTCGCTGGGCCGGTGGTGTGATTCACGAGAACTACCCGGCGATCGGAGTCGAGGGCAGATTCGCCGCAGGTGATCCCCACGTCGATCCGTGACCCCGCCGATCGACCGGCCTGATGAGCCGCCCGGTCCCGCACGCCGTGTGGCGTCCGTGGACGGATCACCGTGCCCGACTGATCGCCGTACCCACGGTAGGGGCACAACATGTCGTCGCTGATCCGGGCGGTGCCACCGACTCGCACCACCCGGGGCCGAAATCCACCGGCGAACGTCTCCCCGCCGACCACCACCAGTCCCTTCGCCCACCTCTTTCGCGGCGAGCGAGGACCGACCCCACGCCCGGGGCGGGTCTTTGAATCCCCGTGTCGCCCGTCGGCCGGCTCCGGCGCTATCGCTGCGGGCCACGAACGATGCCATGCACTCACAGAGCGGACACACTCGACCGAGAACATCCCGAACCATAGCGCCCGATGACGGTACTTTCGGCGCTTCGGCGGTTGCCTGTACCGGCACTGTCTGCCCGGTCGTCACGCATTACGCCGCGTGCGCGCAGGTGGGCGGCGAACCTCGATTCGACCTCGGAGGTGACGACGAGCACGGTTCCGGGAACGCCGGTGTGGTCGGCCAGTGCGGTCGGGTCGGGCCATCGGCTGGCGATCCGTCGCGGGAGAGGTGTGCGGGTGACCGTCTATTCCTGCCTGACCCGCGCCGCTGCCTCGAACCCGTTGGCGGACTCCACGGTCCCTTCGAACGGTCGGCGAAGCCGTCGTGACCCACACCAAGCCCGGGGTTACCCGCCGTCTCCGGCGCTGGCACGACGTCCGGGTCGACTACAGTCCATTTTCGGCGGCCCGAATTTTGGCAGATCGTCCTGTCATGTCACCGATCGACCGAAGAGGGCTCGCCGCCCAAGGTGCCGAGGTGACACCTGATGTCCAGCCCCACAGCAGGAGAGCGAAGATGAGTGAGTCCCCAAGTGAGTCCAAGGTCATCGACAACGTAACGAAGCCGCTGTACGCCACGGTCGGTGCCGGTGATGCGGCCGTCCAGGCCGTTGCCGATACCGTCGCCGAGGTGCGCCAGCGCGCCGAGCACACCGGCACCGACCTGTCCGGGTGGTTCGAAGACGCCCGGGAGCGTGTCGGGTCACTGCCCACCGATGTGCAGGAGCGGATCGAGGCCTTCCGGCAGCGCCTCGCCGGGTTGCCCTCGGAACTGCCCGGATGGGCGCAGGTGCGGGAGGCGTTCACCGTCGAGGAACTGCGCAAGAATTACGACGAGTACCGCAAGCCGGACTTCCGCAGCTGATGGGCACACGATTTCACGAAAAGTCATGCTGAACTGCGGTAATGCCGAATATGCGCGTTGAAGGCGTGTTACTACAA
>NZ_JBHXWI010000114.1:0-15312 GCF_042671975.1 Rhodococcus sp. NPDC127593
GTCGACGTCACGCAGTTGCGGCCAGCGGGCGCGGGCATGGTCGAACAACCGAAGGCGCAGCGAGTTCTTCGTCGATTCCGGTGGTGTCGGCACAGGGTTCATCGTGCCCGATGACCACCCGTGTCGGTCACCTATCTCGGGGGTGTCGCACGCGAAGGTTGTGGCATGTGTGATGAATGTGACCTGATGGTGCTGCTGTGGTGATGGTCAGTCCGTTCCAGGTCGCGTTGGACGAGGTCGACCGCGTCGAGCTCGAGCGGCGGGTGCGGGCGGGCAACACCCCGCAGAAGGTGGTGCTGCGCGCGGTGATCGTGTTGATGGCCGCCGACGGCGCCTCGAACGCGGCCATCGCCGATGAACTCGGCATCTGTGTCGATACCGCCCGCAAGTGGCGGGCCCGGTTCTGCGCCAAGGGCATCAAGGCACTGGTCGACGCGCCCCGATCGGGGCGCCCACCGGTGTACACCCCCACGGACGTGGCCCGGGTCAAGGCGTGGGCGTGCGAGTTGCCGGCCGAGCACCAGCTGCCCCTGTCGCGGTGGAGCGCCCCGGAACTGGCACGGCAGCTGCTGACCGACGGGATCAGCGCCTCGGTGTCGACGGTCCGCCGCTGGCTCGCCCAAGACGCCCTCAAACCCTGGCAGTACCAGTCGTGGATCTTCGTCCGGGATCCGCGGTTCGAGGCCAAAGCCGCTGTCGTCCTCGATCTATATGCCCGCAGGTACGACGGCGTCGAGCTGGGCGCGGACGAGTACGTGATCTCCGCGGACGAAAAGCCCTCCATCCAGGCCCGTCGCCGTTGCCATGACACCCAGCCGACCGGTAAAGGCCGTCCGATGCGCGTCAATCACGACTACCGCCGCGGTGGGGCGTTGGCGTATCTGGCGGCCTACGACGTCCACCACGCCCGGGTGTTCGGTCGATGCGAACAGTCCACCGGCATAGTGCCGTTCACCGCCCTGGTCGATCAGGTCATGACCTGCGAGCCCTATGCGTCGGCGCAACGGGTGTTTTGGATCGTCGACAACGGATCCTCGCACCGGGGCCGGGCCGCGATCGATCGGCTGTCCGCGAGGTATCCGAACGCGGTGATGGTGCACACCCCGGTGCATGCCTCGTGGCTCAATCAGGTCGAGATCTACTTCTCCATAATCCAACGCAAAGTGGTCTCGCCCAACGATTTCGACAACCTCGATGCTGTCGAACAGCGCCTACTCGCCTTCGAGGAACGGTACAACGCCACCTCCGTGCCGTTCAAGTGGCGCTACACCACCACCGACCTGCACCGACACCTCGAACGACTCGACCACCACGACCGAACCCTACAAGCGGCATAACCCCCGACGAATTAACGAATCAGACCACTTAGCCGCGACGGTCTACTAGGTTCATCGCAATTCGTGACCCGTGGGCGCAGTCAGCGCCTACGGGTCACTCTTCTATGGTGGCGAAGTCAGAGCCGACTACCGGCATCGAGGACATGAGTAGTCCCGGTGATGTAGCGCCCGGAGTCGCCGACGAGATAGAGTACGGCATCCGTGACGTCCCGAACCTCGATCATGGGAATCGGCAGCGTGTTCACGGTCGTCGCTACCTCTTCGAAGTCGGCCCGAGTCGGGTTCTCGAGATCGGGGCGGAACTGCCTGTACGTGACCTCATTGAGTATCATGTCGGTTTCCACGGTCGTGGGGTGAATCGAGTTCACGCGAATATTCTGCGGGCCGAGTTCTTTGGCCAGTACCCGCATCATCCCCACCAGCCCCGCTTTTGCTGCCGAGTAGTGGGGTGTGTTCAGGTAGGTCATCAGCGCCGCGACCGAACTGGTGATGACGATCGATCCGCCGCGACCACCGGAAACGATGTGCGGTGCGGCCGCACGGATGGTCTTCCACACCCCGGTCAGGTTGATGTCGATCATGGTGTCCCACATCTGCTCATCCATCTCGAGCGTGGGCGCCATCGTCGAAATGCCGGCGTTGGCCAGGACGATGTCGATTCTGCCCAGTTCTGCTGCACCGTCATCGGCAGCCTTGGTGAGCGCGGCGAGGTCACGGACATCGACCTGAGAGGCGTGGATTCTGCGGCCCTGAGCTTGGACCTGACGTACCGTCTCGGCAAGATCGTCGGCGGTCGAGGTAGGGTACGGGACTGTCTCCACCTGGGTTCCGATGTCGGTCGCGATGATGTCCGCACCCTCGCTCGCCAAGGCCACGGCGTGATTCCGGCCCTGCCCGCGTGCGGCTCCGGTGATGAATGCGACCTTGCCGTCCAGTGTTCCCATTCGCGTCTCTCTCTCGTCGTGTCGGAGTTGATCGCCCAACGGCGACCTCTCTTCTGTGTTAATGATTATAATCTTTATGTAATTAAAACACGACGTGCACCTTGTAGCCGTTCCAGAACGTGTCGCGCTTGACGCCCCACCGGGCATTGAGGTCATACGGCGAGGTGATGCGGGATCTGCCCGGCGGGAGACCCTCCGCCTGGGCCTCCCGCCGTTTGATCACCTCCCGTCCCCGCGCGTCGGTGACGGGAGGTAGTTCTGTACGAGCACGACCCGCAGCACTTCTACTTGGCGAAGCCGCGCCAGGAACGCCAGATCGGAGATGAAGTTGAACAGGGGAAACGCTGCTCGGAAGGTGCTGCTGCAGCATAATATTATTCGAGGCAGCACAAATCTCGGGGATTGTCCCAATCCTCGCCACCTGGACGGGCGGCGAGTGGGCCACCTGAGAGGTGCGCGACGCCGCTGCGGCGTTCGTATAGTGCTACAGGCTCGGCCAGCGTCGACTTAGGAACTTTTGATGTGAGCTTTCGAACCAGTTGTCGATCGCTACTTTCTCTCACGGACCGCCGCAGAACGACACGCAGGACGATTCCGCAGCCATGGGCTGCGCTTGTGCGACGAACTCGAAGGCCCCCGTACCGGTCCGACGCCGGGCCGTCAGATCCGCGACAGCGCGCATGTCGATGTCGTGCCGGATCCAGATGAGGTCTGCCGTCACCCTCGATATCTCTGGCATGTATCGGCGGGCCGTCAAACCGCCGGCGTGCGCTGCTCGACCGTTGCCGCTTCGGCCCGCAAAGCATTTCTGACCGCGAACTTCTGTATCTTCCCCGTCGGAGTACGTGGCAAGCTATCGACCATCGCCAGAGATTCGGGGAGCTTGACCTGCGCAAGCGACTTCGCCGCGTGCGCGCGCAGAGATTCTAAGGATGGCTTCGCTCCGGGAGCGGCGACTACAACGGCCGCGATACGCTCGCCTAGTACGTCGTCGGGGACAGGGACGACCGCGACATCGACGACTTCCGGTGAACTTCTGAGCACCTCCTCGACCTGCAGGCTGGAGACGTTCTCGCCGCCGCGGCGGATGATGTCCTTCTTACGGTCGACGAAGAAGAAGTAGCCGTCATCGTCAAGGTAGCCGAGATCGCCGGTGTGGAACCACGGTCCGGAGAAGGACTCGGACGTCAACTCTGGGTCGGCGAAGTAGCCGTCGAAGGAATGCTCGGCGAGAAAGAGGACCTCTCCGGTCTGGCCCGGTGCGGCTTCGGTGCCGTCGTCGAGTTGGATGCGCATGTGGCCCGGGTAGAACGGCTTGCCCGCGGAGCCCGATTTGCGGGGCTCGCCTACGGGAGTGTAGGTGCCGCAGGGATACTCGCTCATGCCGTATCCGTCCACGACTGCCACTGAGTATCTGTCCTCGGTGGCCTGCGCCGCGGCGCCGACGCCCAGGACGTACATGGCGCGCATGTCGTGCTGTCGTTCAAGTGGGCCGGGTCGAAGCGTCATCAAGATATTCAAGATGGTGCCCATGGAGAAGAGGTATGTCGGGCGGTACGTATCGACCAGACGCCAGAAGCTGGAGGAAGAGAACCTCTGCTGGAAGACAATGCTTGCCCCGACAGAGAAGGCGCCGAGGACGGCGCCGACGGCGTTGAGATGGAACAGTGGTGTCACGAAGAGGCACCGGTCGCGGTCGGTGGCGTTTACGACGCGTCCGTATGCCAGACCGAGCTCAAGTATGGTGCGATGGCTGAGCGCGACGCCCTTGGGCGTACCGCTGGTGGTGCCAGAGGTGTAGGCGATGATCGCGGTCGCAGTTGGATCGGGAGCGCTTAGTTCCTGTGCTGCCGCGGGGCCAGCCGTTAGGAGGTCGCGATAGGGCATCTGTCCGGGCTTGCCAAAGAGATCGCCGTCGCCGGTAACGAACAAGATCGGTTCGCCCGGGGTGAACCCTTCGGCCCTTTCCATGTGGTCGGCGGACTCCGGCCGGCAGATCACAGCTTTCGCTTCTGAGTGGTTGAGGAGGTAAGTGAGTTCTGACGGTGTCCAGTCTGGATTCGCCGGGACCGCGACATATCCTGCTTGTAGGCAGGCGAAGAATGTCTCCACCCATTCCATGCAATTGTCCAGCATCAGGCATACCCGGTCACCGTAGGTGAGCCCATGCGAGTGCAGGGCAGTGGCGATGGCCGTCGCGCGCTCGGAGAGCTCCCCGTATGTTCGGGTCTGACCGGAAGATGCGATGGCCGCGACCTTGTCCGGGGTGCTGCGGGCAACCGCGTTAAATATCTCGTGAAGCGTTTGGGCGCCAGTCATGGTGCCTTCCTATTCGAGGGGGGAGCTCTCACGGCGTCCCGCTGTGTAGTCGGCAGGGAGTTGACGGCCTCAGCCGTGCCCGGAGCGTTTCCGGTGTAGAACGAGGTTCGCGAACCAGTCGGTCGTCATGTCGCCCTTGATGGCGACGTAGCTTCGAGGAAGTCCATTCGAAGTTGTCTCGCAACGGTTGCGAAGCTCGCGTTAGGACGGAGATAAACGTGGCGACGGAGTAGCTTCGTCCTGTGAGGGAAGTTCTGGATCGGCGACGAGACGACGGCGCACCGATCCCATTCTTGCCGTTGGTAACCGCGCATTCGATCTCGCGGCTCCAGACGGTGTTGTCAACCCCACGCCCAGCGGCCCTCTCGCCGTTAGCTGGTTGGGAGGGCTCCAACCTTGACTTGGCCGTCGAGGATCACGGCGGCGATATTGTTGCGGTCACCGAGGATACTGAGTTCGACGCTTGGGTCACTTGTAAGGACGACCAGGTCGGCGCGGCGGCCGGCATCGATCTTCCCGGCCTCGGCTCCGATGCCACCTTGCAGTTCGGCACCGTTGACTGTAGCCATCTTGATGACTTCCAACGGAGTCAAACCGACGTTCTTCACGTAGGACAGCATTTCCTCGGCGTACTGACCGTGCTGTAGAATAGCGGCTCCGTAGTCATCCCCGAGGCACAACTTGACACCAGCACGTGCTGCCTTGCGGAGAGCGTCATTGTCCTTCTCCACGTCTTCTCTCATGGCAGCGGCCCTCTCGTAGCGACCTTCCTGTTCGAGGATGCCAAGGATCCGCTGCGGGAAATATGCACCCGGAACAACAGGAACATTGGCCTCAACGATTGCACTAATGGCCTCATCGTCCATGCCGTCGGCATGGTCAATCACGTCGAGCCCGACTTCCAGAGCGAGCATGATCGCGTGCTTGTTGGCAATGTGGGCGCGTGCCCGTGCACCGCGGGAATGCGCGGTCTCCACTGCGGCTCGGAGCTCATCCTCGGTCATTTCCATCTGCTCTTTTGGTGAGTAAACACCGTGCCCACCAGTAAGATACAGCTTGATCATGCGTGCGCCGTGCTTGATCTCTTCGCGAACCCCTTGGCGGAACTGTTCAGCGCCGTCGAGTACGCGCGTCGCACCGATCGCCCGCGAGTCCCACCACCAAGGAGTCCAGTCGTTCGAGTGTCCCGTGGTCGACATTTCCCTAGAACAAGGGACAATTCTGGGACCGTTCACGAGACCATCCGCGACGGCCTGCACAAGTGCTGGATCGAGGTCGTTCGTTGCACCTGCGCCGACCACTCCGGTAAATCCGTATGAAAGGGCTGTCTCCACGTTCTTGGCGGCAGCCATGGCCGTGTACCCAGGCTGATTTTCAAGCCCGAACGGCACCTGGGTACTGCCGACCTCAACGTAGGCGGCGTGGAAATGACCGAGCGTCATGCCCGGCATGACCGTGTGACCACTAAGATCCAGAACTTTGTCACTTTCGCGCGCTGCTACCGGGCCTCCCCGAACAACGTCGCTGATCCGATCACCGTCAACGACAATCGTTGACAAAGGCACCGGTGGGTTCTCACCATCCAGAAGGTTTACATTTGTCAAAACCAACCGCGTCATTGCATCTCCTTGTTTTCTTTCAGATTTTTAATGTGTAGTAGCCAGGGATCGGCGCCCCTGACGAGCTTGCTGGTGTACTCCGCGGCTGCTCGGAGCTGTTACAGGGCTGGGCTATACAGTTCGAATTCACCAATCGCAGCGAAGGCGGCGGCGGCGTCATCTGCATCTCCATGTATTTGAAGGGCCATTCGTCGTGCGTCCACCGCATTGAATAGTGGACCGAAGTCCGAAGCGTCGATGTGGGCGAGGCAGGACGTCAGGTCTTTGTATCCTTCGAATGCAATTATGTTCTCTTCGCTTGCGTCGACAAAGAACTGGTATACGAGCATGCCCTTGTCTTCACGGTCGGATCGTTCCTTCAGGGCTCGGGCGGCTTCCTTGGCCGCTTGCGCCTTACCGGGAAGAATCGGCATCGTTGCACGGACCAGCAAACTACTCATGTTGTACCTTTCTAATTTCGCTTGGAGAAGCTAACGGGGGAAGCATCAGAGACCCCCGCTAGAGCCAGAAGGGGACGCGCGGTCAATGCATTAGGCGTGTCGGGCTTCTGCGCGGAGAGTGCAGTCTATGTAATCTTTATTATGTTTACATCTCACGAGTGGGATGTGTCAAGCATCACGAAAATGACTCGTCGCCCGGGGGGCGGTCAGGCCCCGCTGCGCACCCGATGGGTCACCTTAGAGGGCCGTCCGACCCCTCGGAAGATCAAATTACCAACACGACAACGGCTTTGGGTCTGACTTGCACTCGCCGTTGCTGCAGGGCCGCCTGTGCGTGTCAGGATGCCGCGGACTGCCAGATTTAACTAACTAGTTGACAAATTCCGCTCCCGGTGTGATCGTAGTCTCTATCGTCGGCGCGGTGATGTACATCACGTCTGTTGCCGGACGTTAAGTAGAAGAGAAGGAGTTTGGTAATGCGAGTCGCTGTGGATCTTTCCGTTTGCCGTGGTTATGCGACATGCATGGTGGTCGCGCCGGCCGTATTCGACTTGGATGAATCGTCCAACAAGGTCGTGCTCCTTGACGCGACGCCGTCGGACGAGTTGGCTGCGCGGGTCCACGAGGCAAATCGTGCTTGTCCGGTGAACGCAATTTCGGTGGGCTGAAGCGATGGCCCAGACCTACGTCATCGTGGGCGCGTCGATCGCTGGCGTCACTGCGGCCGAGACGATTCGCTCCCAATGTGATGATCGCGTCGTCTTGATCGACCCCGACCAAGACGCGCCATATGACAAGACAGTGCTTTCGAAGGAAGCGCTGACTGCCGACGAGATGCCTAGTATAGGGCTGCGCCCTTCGGGCCATCTTGAGGCACTTGGGATCGACGTGCGCCATGGGGTGGCGGCGACAAGCCTCGATGGCACAGCTAAGACGATTCTGCTCAGTGACGGGTCGAGCTTGCAATACGACCGGCTCCTCATTGCTACCGGCGCAGCACCGGTCCTGCGCTTTCCTGTCGACGACCCCGGAAGGGTCCACACGGTTCGTACCCGCGACGACGCACTCCGGTTGCGAGCCGCTGCGCGCGAAAGCCGCCATGTGGCTGTGATCGGTGCCGGCCTGATCGGTTGCGAGATAGCAAGCGCTGCAAGGTATCTCGGCTTAGAGGTGACGCTTGTCGATTTCGACAGCGGGCCGTTCCTCCGGGCGTTCGGGCAGGAGGTCTCCGAGGACATCGCCGACATCCAGCGCAACGCCGGTGTTCGGCACATCTTTGGCAGCGCTGTCAACCAGATCACGCCTGCAAGTAGCGGGACAGCGCCGGGCGTGGGGGTGCAACTGAGCAACGGCTTGGAAGTCACAGCCGACCTTGCGGTCGTGGGCACTGGTGTAACGCCGAATGTTCAGTGGCTACTCGATTCCGGAGCTGAGATCGCGAATGGTCTGGTCTGCGACGAGCGACTGAAGACCAGCTTGCCGGACGTCTTCGCAGCCGGCGACGTGGCGTGCTGGCCAGGGGGCCCGATGGGTCGTTCAGTGCGGCTTGAACATTGGTCCAATGCGGCGGAGCAAGGCGCTGGTGCGGCCCTCTCGATGCTTTCGCCAGATCCAGCGGGAGAACCATGGAGCGCGCCGACTCCGCACTTCATGACGACGTTACATGGCCATCGAATTGCGGCGATGGGGCACACCAGCGGCACGGAAGACAAGTCCCGTGTCGTCACGGTGAGAGGTTCAGGTGGGCGCGGTTTTTGTGCTTTGTATGAGGAGGGAGGGGAGCTCGTGGGCTGTCTGACAATCGACCAACCGAGGCTTGCCGTTCGTCTGCGGGCGCATATCGAGACCCGTAATTCCTGGAAGAACGCAATGGAACTGGCGGGGGAGGCCTTGGGTGGCCTGACCCAGTCTGAAACTAGGAAGGAAGTGGAACATGTCACTAGGAACTGAGGACGGGTCGCTGATCAACCGTCACGCATACTTCGACGAGGAGGTATTCGAACGTGAAGTAGTGAATATCTTCGATCGCTCATGGCAGTTCGTGGGTCATGAGAGTGAGATCGCGCAGCCGGGTGATTACGTGACTCGGAGGATTGTGCGCGACGAGGTAATCGTGGCGCGCGCTGAGGATGGCCGGGTGCGTGTGATGCTCAACAGCTGTCGTCACCGAGGTGTGAAGCTGTGCGCTGCTGACTCAGGAAACGCCTCGCATTTCCGCTGCGGCTACCACGGCTGGACTTATTCAAACGACGGCCGTCTGCGGGGAGTTCCCGAGGCGCCGGCGCTGTACCCGAATGGCGTTGACCGTGCGTCGCTGGGCCTCAAAGACGCGCGCGTGGCCGTCTTCAGCGGCCTCATCTTCGCAACCTTTAACCAGGACGTCGCGCCCTTGGAGGAAGTCCTGGGCGACATGACGTGGTATTTGAACACGGTCTTCAAGAAGACCGAGTACGAGGCGTACGGACCTCCGGTGCGCGCTGTCGGTGAGTTCAACTGGAAGAGCGGATCCGAAAACTGGACCGGCGATGCATACCATGGAGATGTCACGCATCACTCTGCTTGGGCCGCGGGTGTCATGTCGATGTTGCCGAACGTAGGCGCGGAGATGGTTGCCGAAGGCGACCCTTCTGGTGAGAGCATATTTGTCTACACCGTGGAGGGTGGCCACGCGGGCCAGCATCAACAGATGCCGGCACAGTTCGACCGGTATGTCTTTCCCGGGTTGGAGCAGCACCTATGGCCGGAGTTCGAAGAGAATCTCTCGGAAACAGAGATTCAAGGTTCTGATCGCCGCATCTACTATCTCAGCACCTGCTTCCCGAACTTCTCCGTGTTCGAGGCTGTGGTCACCGATCTCGGAGATGACCTCCCTCCCGTGAACATCATCAATATTCGTGTCTGGATGCCGATCTCGGCGACCGAGACAGAGGTGTGGAGTTGGCTGGTGGTTCCCAAGCGCGCTACCGATGAGTGGAAACAGCTGTCTCAGCGCGCATTTGCGCGGACGTTCAACATGGGCGGCATCTTCGAGCTGGACGACTTTCACAACTGGAACTCCACCTCCCAGGCCAACCAAGGTAACGCAGGGATGACACTGGACAATAACTATGCGGCAATCGGTGACGAACAGCCAGCGCCGAGCAGAGTTTTTCCAGGCAAGGTCTACCCTGGTCCGTTCCATGACGTGCAATTCCGTTCTCTATACGGGCGGTGGGCCGAGATCATGGGGGAGAACCCCTCGCCGAAGCCTGTCGAGGCAGCTGATGTCAATGCCTGAAGCGGAGAACGCCGGTGTGGTTCAGGACGGGCAGGTCCTGTCCATTGGCAATGAGTTCGGGTTGGCGTGGGTACGGAAAGTTCGGACTCACAACGGCGAGCGACTTGAGATCCACTCGCCCAATTTCGAGCACACAATCAGGCTCGACGCTCTTCAGCTCGAGGCACTGTCATGGCAGAACGCGGAGGCCGTATCGCAGTTGCTATCGGAGCCGACCGGGCCCTCTCGACTCGCTCCCTAGCAACATCGCAAAGGCATCACCTACTACATAACGGAGTAACGAATCATGCTGATAAGCACCACGGTCGGGGTTGACCCAACTGTCCGTGCGCGCGTGGATGAGTTTCTAGCGCGCGAGGCGGCGCTGCTCGATGAGCGACGCATCACGGATTGGCTTGAGTTGGTCACCGATGACTTCACCTACAAGATTCCTCATACGCAGACACCGGACACTGCCTCCAGGAGTCCTTGGAACGAAAAGTTCCTCATCGTGGACGAAACCAAGTCCTCCATCGCGTCGCTGTGGACCTTGCGCTATGCGCCCGACATGGTCGAGTTCGCCTGGGGCGAGAACCCGCCTCAACGCACACGACGGTTTCTGTCCTCGATCAGGATCGAGCCTCGCCCAGACGTGCCCGACATCTACGACGTGCACGCCAGTGTCTTGCTCAGCTTCGCCCGCGAAGCCGAGCCTGTCATCTTCGTGCCGGCGGGCCGGCACGACGTGCTGCACGACCAGGATGGGGTCCTGAAACTCGGCAGCCGGGTCGTGTTCCTCGACCAGCGCGTCCTCAACACCGGCCACCTCAGACTCGTCATCTAGTCTGAGCCGCATTCCGCTAATTGTGCGACCGACTTTCGGCACAAAGCCCACGGCCACTGGCCCATCAAGTTAGCGACCTCATCCGAGCCGCCGCCACGCTTGGATGAGGTCGCGGTCGTGCTGGTTGTCGGTTACGCCCCCGCGTTCCTTGACACTGGTTCACCCTGAATCCGAATGCGAACAGGCTCAACAGATTCTAACGAAAGGTTTCGACAGTGACACGTCAATCGGCATCGGCCCCAACCGTCGTTCGGAACGGCGTTACAACGGTTTCGAACGAAGATCTCGAGCGCAGGTGGCGTGTCTTACGGGAAGAGATGGAGCGCCAGGGTATCGACGTGCTCTTGGCCCAAGGAAACAATGATTTCGTCGGGGGATATGTCCGTTACCTGTCCGACTACCAGCCGTGGGGCGGATTCACCACAACGGTCGTGTTCACGCGAGACGCCGGAACGGCGCTCGTCACTACCGGCAACCCTGCCGACATGGATACTTTCGACGACGGCACCTGGCGCGGAGTTGACCGCGTCCTCACCGCTCCCAGCTTTTCTACGATCAACTACTCGGTCGCACATGACGAAGCCAACGTCGTGGAAGCACTTAAAGGTTTCGACCGAGCCACCGTGGGGGTGGTGGGCAGTCACCTGATCTCCGCCGCCACGTTGGGCGCGATCCGCCGGGCGTACCCACGAATCCGCATTGTCGATGCTTCCGACCACGTGGACCGCATCAAGGCCATCAAGTCATCCGAAGAACAAGCCCTTCTTCGTCAGACCGCCCGGACGCAGGACGATGCAATGCTTCAGGTGATCGATCAGATTCGCCCGGGCATGTTGGAGCGCGAAGTTGCGATTATCGCCCAACAGATCGTGACCTCGTTGGGGAGCAGCCAGGGCCTATTCGTTGCTGCCTCGGGGAACTCGGAGACGCCGGCAACCGGAAAACAACTGTCCGCCCAGAACCGCGTGATCGGCGAGGGCGATATGGTCCATATCCTCATCGAGTCCAACGGACCATCTGGCTTGTATACCCACATGACCCGCACGGTCGTGCTGGGCACAGTGCCCGACGAACTCAGCGAAGAATTAGAGTTCGCCTTAAAAGCGCAGGCCTACACCTTGGATCGCCTACGTCCGGGCGCTGCTCCCGCTGAAATCTGGGAGGATTTTAATGCGTTCATGCGTGACAACGGGCGACCCGAAGAGAGGCGACTTTACTCTCATGGCCAAGGTTTCGACATCGTCGAAAGGCCTCTGATCCGGCCGGAGGAGACGCTGACGATCGAAGCAGGAATGAACATTGCTGTCCACCCGCTGTATCTCTACCGCGGCTACGTGCACTGGGTCTGCAGCAACTTCCTTATCACCGCCGACGGTGTGGAACAGCTAAATCAGCTTCCAACCGCGATCTATGAACGATAACGGATTCGTCACCAGCGCGAATCGAAGGGAAAGCACTCACGATGACCACCGTTACCAGACCACTACGACTCGAGGGCAAGCGCGTGCTAGTGACCGGCGCCGCCAGTGGGATCGGCAATGCGATCGCGGACGTCGCCATCCAGGAGGGCGCGCGAGTTGCTCTGGTTGACTATGACAGGGCGGGCGCGGAAGATGCTGCGGACAAACTGGGGCGCGAAGCAGCAGTGCCAATCGGAGCTGACATCAGCGACGTCAATCAAGTCGCGACTGCTGTAAATGCTGCGGTCGATGCACTTGGTGGCCTTGATGCACTCATCAACGTGGCCGGTATCCAGGACCGGATGGAGCCGGTGGACACTGTAACGCCCGAACTGTGGGACCGGGTCTTTGCGGTCAACGTACGTGGAACCGCCTTTATGATCCAACATGTCCTGCGCCATCTCGTCCCACAAAAGCATGGCGCCATTGTCAACACCACTTCTACGGCCAGCCTCCTTGGTGGTGGCGGTGGCGCCGCCTATGCCGCATCGAAAGGGGCAATCGCCAGCCTGACCCGACAGATCGCTTGGGAGCTGGCTGGAACGGGGGTTCGAATCAACTCCATTGCACCCGGGGCAACCTCGACCAACCTGGTCGGAAACAGCGAGCGCGTCTTGGGAGAAGGAACGTCGTCAGCGCGGGCCAAAGAGGTCGCGGACCGGATGGTCGCCGAGTTTGAGACGGCGGTTCCACTTGGGCGCTTCGCAGAGCCTAGTGAGATCGCACGTGCCGCCGTCTTCCTCGCCTCCGACGAGGCTAGTTACTTGCATGGCGCGATGCTGGTCGCTGACGGCGGCCTGTCAATCCACTGATCGAGGAGAAGAAATGCCCGAACCATTCTCGACAGCTCTCGTCGTCGGCCACGCGCAGCCGCCAATCACACACATGCCTTCGGAGCCGGAAGCATACTTGGAGCGGTTGTCGCAGTGCATCACGACCGCTCGGACCGCAGGTGTGCCGGTGATCTACGCCAAGCTCAGTTTCCGGAATGAGTATGTCGAACTGCCCACCCCAAGCGCATCCCGGCGGGCGATCGAACCTGCCGGCATGTTCCTCAAGGACGTGTCGGATGGGCTGGACCCGGCAGTGGAACCCGAGCCGGGCGACATCGTTATCGACTGCACACGCATCAGCGCCTTCGCCTACACCCCCCTCGAGCCGATCCTCCGGGCCCTCGGAATCGAGCGGATCGCGCTCGCCGGGATCTCTACCGGTGGGGTCATCCTCGGGACCCTGGTTGATGCGCGGTGCCGGGACTTCGAGGCTGTCGTCCTTGAGGACCTTTGTTACCAGCCGGGCGATGCTCAAGCTAGTTTGCTCGAAGCTTTCAAGGATCCGTGGAGCGCAGAGATCGTTTCCAGCGCGGAGTGGCTGCGTGGACTGGGTTCCTGAGGAGTCATGATGCTGAAAACACGCCAGTAGTCCGGGGTCTGAACATGATGGTCATTGCTGGGGCGTAGTGGCCTAGATTAAACCCGGATACACCGATTTCGGTCGGGGTGGTGAACGGGGCGTAATGACGAAATGGCCTGCCGTAGTGGGAAATCGATCTTGTCTAGGGTCAATTCACACCACACCGGAGGGCATCTCGCAGATGCCACTATCTCACACCCGGCCCATCGCTGCGGCGAGGTTCGACGACCCGAATCTGATGTCGACCGCGGGACTGGTCCCGGTGATGGCATTGGCCCAGGCCAGCGGCCTGCTCAACCTCGCCGATCAGTACCTGAGCGTGCCGACCGACAAAGGTGCCCCGGCCGCAAGGTCGGGTCCCTGGTTGGTGGGATGGTCGGCGGCGCCGACAGCATCGCTGACTTGGCGATCCTCGCTGTCCGACGATCACTGGCGCGCAGGTGTCGGTGGTGACCGTAGTGAGCAGGGCGTTCAACCCGCGGACCCCGGAGTAGCCGTATCCGGAGCCTATCCAGGTGTCGGTGCCCTCGTCGTAGACGGCGTCGGTGTACTCGATCGGCGTCCACGCGGCGTCGTCGTCGATCGATTCGATCGCGCGCTTGATGGTGGAGGTCAGGCGCACGGTTACCGAGAGCGTCGGCGCCGGCACGGATCGCGGCACCGAGGGAGGGATGCCCGTAGGACGCCGAATCGCCACGTGAACCTCGATGGTGGAATCGTCGATATCGACCAGCACCCGTCCGGTACAGATGCCGGCCACCACCGGGGTCTTCTCGGCGAGACTGCACAAGAATCGCGAGGCGACGGCGTCGAGCCCGGACGTGCCCGAAGGTGAACTGGCGAAGAAACGATCCCAGCGTCGACGGTGCATAAGGGCGGTCGAAAGACGGTCCCCATTGCCCCGAGCCGCATGGTGGTGCGCCGCATCCCGGACCTGCGACCACCCACGGACCAGAGCCAGGGCACGTTGTTCGACATCTGGCGGTTCCACGCGTTCTTCACCACCGACCCTGACGACCTCGATACCGTCGCGCCGCCGACAAACTGCACCGCCAGCACGCCATCATCGAGCACGTGCACGCGGACCTGAAGAACTCCGCACTCGCCCATCTACCGTCGAACTCGTTTCCGGCGAACGCCGCCTGGCTGGTCTGCCCGGTGATGGCGTTCAACCTCACCCGCGCCGCCGGCACCCTCACCAGCGATCCCAAACTGACTAAAGCAACCACCGGCACCATCCGGCGCACCCTCGTCTCGGTCCCCGCACGCATCGCCTCCTCCGCTCGGAGGTTGACACTCCACCTACCGACCCACTGGCCGTGGGAAACGGCCTGGCACAACTTGTCGACACGACCTTAGGTCGCGCTCAGCCGATCATCGCCTAACGCCCGCAACACCTGCCCATCCACGACGCGAAAGACCCAGTGGAACAACCCGAAACGAGTGGTCGGACGATCAACTACGCCCACACGCCGTCCCAAGGCGCACACCGAATCTCGCAGCGACCACATCGGAGAATCGGTGCATCCGGGTTCAACGGGGTTAAACGGAGGTTCAATCTAGGAGAAAGAACGAGCTTACTAAGAGCGTGTCTCATGTGGGGAGCTTCTTGAAGCAGGTGAGTGCGGCGGCGAGGTGAAGGAAGCCGGCGAAGTGTTCGCCGTGGCGCTCGTAGCGGAT
>NZ_JBHXWI010000115.1:0-15007 GCF_042671975.1 Rhodococcus sp. NPDC127593
CCTTGCTGACCATCAGGTGGCGGACGGAGAAGCCGACGGTGGAGTGGACGGTGTCGATGGCCCAGGTTCCGGCGGTGAGGTTGGGCAGGGTGGCGGTGGCGGTGGTCATGAAAACTCCTCGGATCGTCGACTCAAGTAGTTGAATCTTTAAGTTCTTGTACCTTCAACTATGGCGAGGGTGGATTTCTTCCGCAACCCGAATGTGACGCCTGTCACAGGGCGCAGGTGAGTGGCACGGTGTGCCCGGGGACGCTTTCTCACTCACGTGGGGGGAGGCAGGCCCGCGCGGCGGCGAGGACGGTGGCGCCGGCCGCGTCGAGCGGTTCGGTGCTGCGGAGCGCGCGGGCGAGGACGAACGCGCCCTCCAGGCTGGTGACGAAGCCCAGGATCAGGCGCCGCGCATCGGTCTCGTCGAATCCGCGGGCGCGCAGCAGGGCGCTGCCCGAGTCGATCCAGCTCGTGAACACGTCGGCCGTGGCCACGCGGAGCACCTCGTTGGTGCTCGCGACCTCGAGTGCGACCGTGGCGATGGGGCAGGCGTCCGCGTAATCGGTGGCCACCAGGGTCTCGCCCGCCAGCTGGAAGCCCACCTCGATCCCCTCGAGGATGTCGGGATGCGCGTCGAGGATGGAGAAGACCAGCCGGGCGTACTCCTCGCCCGACGAGCGGATGACCTCCTCGCCGAGCTGCTGCTTACCTCCCGGAAAGAAGTGGTAGATCGACCCGAACGGGGCGCGCGCCTCCGCGGCGACCTGCTTGAGTCCGGTCCCGGTGTAGCCGTTGCGGCGGAAGAGATCGCTGCTGGTGCCGAGGATCCGGGCCTTGGTGTCGTTCACTTTTCTACCCTCCGACCGTTGCGCTCGGTGCGTACCTCATCGTAACGTGATTCTCAGTAGAACGATCTATCAAATGGGGTAGTGCCATGAAGCAGATCGAGCTCTCCGCAGGCACGGTCGAGTATCGGGACACCGGGGGTGACGGCCCCGTCCTCGTGTTCATTTCGGGGCTGACGATCGGCGGCACCGTGTGGCGACACGTGGTGGAGCGACTCGCCCCGGACTTCCGCTGCATCGTCCCGAACCTCCCGCTCGGCGCGCACCGCATTCCCATGCGCGAGGACGCCGACCTCTCGCTACGCGGTCTGGGACTGCTCATCGGCGAGTTCCTCGAACGGCTCGATCTCGCGGACGTCACCCTCGTGCAGAACGACTGGGGCGGCGCGCAGGTGCTGATCGCGCTCGGCGACTCGAGTCGCGTCGGGGCTCTCGTCCTCACCCCGTGTGAGGCGTTCGACAACTATCCGCCCGGAATTCCGGGTCGCGCAATAGGTTTCGCGGTGGCGGTCCCCGGCGGTCTGGCGTTGACCATGCACGCGCTGAGATTCAAGGCGATGCGACGGGCGCCCGCGGGGTGGGGCTGGATGAGCAAGCGCCCGGTACCGAAGTCGGTGATGGACGGGTGGTTCCGGCCCGCGACCACCGACCGCCGGGTGCGGCGAGACCTGCGCAAGTACACGACCTCGGTGCCGCCGAAGTCGACGCTGCGGGACTGGGCGGAGGCGAACCGGAGCTTCGACCGGCCGGTCCTCGTGCTGTGGGCCGTCGAGGACAAGGTGATGCCCCGCGACCACGGCCGGCGCCTGACCGAGCTCTACCCGCACGCCGAACTGCAGGAGGTCGAGGACAGTTACACGTTGATGCCCGAGGACCGCCCGGATGTGGTTGCCGACGCCTTGCGGCTTCGCCGCCCGTGAGTACTTATTAACCGCCCCCCGCGGTTAATAAGTACTCACGGCTGGGAGTCGGGCTCGGGGTCCCCGGTGTGCTGCGTGCGCTTGGTGGTCGGTGAGGACTGCTCCCGGCGCTCGAACTCGAGGTCCATCTCCAGGTCTTCGTGCTGGTTGTGCCGGAACAGGATGAGGAAGACCACCCAGCCGACGAGCGCGACGAGGATGTAGCTCACGACGCGGTAGACGAACACGGCTGCGAGGGCCTGCGACGCGGTGGCTCCGGCTGCCGTCAGGGTGGCGATCAGGGTGCCGTCGACGAACCCCAGCCCGCCCGGGGCCAGGGGAATGCTGCCCACGGCCTTGGCGGCGGCGAACGCGATCAGCAGACCCGGCAGCGACGGTTCCGCGCCCACCGCCCAGCACGCGAAACCGAGGCACGCGACGTCGGCGAGACGGTGCACCGCCGACCACCCGAACGTGATCACGGTGTCCTTGCGGCTGAGCTCGACCGAGTCGAGCTGGCTCAGGATTTCCTTCCACCGCTCGACGCCGGTGTCGGGGGGATTCTTGCGGAACTTGTTGTACCGGGTCAGCACCCAGTGCCCGATCGACTCGATCGAGTCGGGATTGCGTGAGATGTATCGCAGTCCGTAGAACAGGCCGAACGCGGCCACCAGCGACAGCGCCAGCGTGACCGGACTCACCTTGGTGCCCACCGCGAACGCGCCTGCGGCGCCGAGCAGTGCGAGGCTGCCCGCGGCGATCACTCCGGAGATCGCCAGCTGCCAGGACGCGACGATGGGGGTGGCACCCCACTTGCGGGTCTGCTTGTAGGTGAAGGCGGTGGAGAACACCTGACCGGCCGGCAGGCTCACGGCCATCGCGGTGCTCGCGTAGATCACCGAGACCGATTTGAGTTGGCTGACGACGACACCGCCCGCCTGGAGCAGTCGCTGCTGGACCGCTCCGTACCCGCTCAGGGAGACGGCCTGGGCTGCGATACATGCCGCGACCCACCCCCAGTGGATCTCGGTGAGCGCTTTCCACGAGTCGCTGAGCGTGGGCCACAGGTAGATGCCCTCGACGGTCAGCAGGGCGAGGAGGCCGGCGCCGAGTAGCCATTTGATCCACCAGTATCGGCTTCGCTGCCGAGGATGCTCGGCAGTGGGCGGGTCGGATCGAGGCTGGGCCACCTGGCCAGCGTAACCAACGGGTAGCGGATTACTCCGGATAGTCCTCCGGCCAAGCCAGGTGGGTGTTGCGGCGGCGCCCCCGCAACTGGACCTGTTCGCCGAGTTCCCAATGCGCCTGTTCGTCGTCGTCCGCGAAATACAGGGCACTCGTCGAGGCCAGCACGCGGCTGGGGTGGAGCTTGGCGAGTTCGGTGAGCCGCGACGCCTCGTTGACGGGGTCGCCGATCACCGTGTATTCGAACCGTTCGGCGGCGCCGATGTTGCCGGCGACGGCGAGGCCTGCGGAGACACCGATGCCGATGTCGAGGCCGGTGATCTCGTTCAACGCGAACCGCAGCTCCCGGGCCGCCGCCAGCGCCGCCGTCGGCGCGTCGGGGCGGTCGAGCGGGGCGCCGAAGATCGCGAGAGCTGCGTCACCCATGAACTTGTTGACGAACCCGTGGTGCCGATCGATCACGTCGACGACGACGCGGAAGAATTCGTTGAGCAGGTTCACGACCTCGCCCGGGGGACGCTCCGCGGCGGCACCGGTGGAGCCGACCATGTCGACGAACAGCACCGCGACAAACCTCGTCTCTCCGCCGAGTTCGGTACCGAACTGCAGTGCCCGCCGCGCGACGTCCTCACCGACGTGCTGGCCGAACAGTTCGCGCAGCAGCCGCCGTTCGTCCGATTCGCGCATCATGCGGTTGAACCCGACCTGCAGTCGCCCGATCTCGCTGCCGTCGAACACCTCGACGCGGACGTCGGTGGCACCGCGCTGGACGCGTTCGATGGCCCGCCGCAGCTGTTTGATCGGGTCGGAGATCTGGCTGGCCGTCAGCATCGACAGCGCGAACGCCTGCGCGATCGCGATGATCGACAGCAGCATGATCGCCCATGCGAGCGCGTTCGGGGAGAACACCAGGTCGGTGGTCAACTGCGTCACGCACAGCAGGATGATGCCGATGACGGGCATCAGCGTTCCGAGCCCCCACGTCATGGCCATCCGGGTGCCGACGCCGGGTGCCATGGTCCGGTCGAACTCGCCCTCGCTGAGCGCGCGGGCGGCCACCGGACGCAGGATGCGCTCGCCGAGCATGTATGTGAAACCGAACGTCGTGGTCGCGGCCATGCAGACGGTGACGATCACCGCGACGGCGAGTTCCGGCATCTCGGTGATGGTGAGCAGCACGAAGATGATGCCGCCGAGGATCCACAGCACCAGGTGCACGATCGCCTGCCGCAGCGGTGCGTGCAGCGCCGACATCTGCTCGCTGCGCGTCGGCGGACCCCCACGCAACTGCCAGCGGACGACCGACCGCAGCATCATCGCAGCGGCCGTGAGACTCACCACGGCGGCGAACGCGAGATAGCCGCCGAAGATCGCGACGTTGCGCACCCGGTCGGCGATGATGGCCTGCGATTCGGGGATCGGCACGCCGTACCGCACGAACGCGAAGACGAGGATCGCGCCGATGAAATTGGCGAGGAGCATCGAAACCATATAGAGCGGCCATCTGCTGCGGACCGTCGCCGCGATCGCTCTATAGGATTTCCGCACGTCGTTCAATTTAGCGGGGGGTGTACCGGGTGGCGTAGGACACGTCCCCTAAACGGCGCATATGCGTGCCCCCGCGCGCGTGTTTCCCACGCGAAACGCCCGGCACTGTCCGAACCTCGATACGCTCCGCAGGTGAACGCGAACGAGCAACGCTCGGACACTGCCGCGGTAACACAGGGCGGGGGCCACCCGTCGGCGTCCGTGCACCCGGTGGTGCGGGTGGCGGCGGAATGGACGTGGCGGCTCCTCGTCATCTTCGCCGGCCTGCTGACCCTCGGTTACATCGTGACCAGGCTCGACACCGTCCTCATCCCGGTGGGTCTGGCGCTGCTCTCGTCGGCGCTGCTGGTGCCGCTCGTCGACTGGCTGCAGGGCAAGGGCGTGCCGCGGTCGGCCGCCGTCCTGGTCGTCCTCATCGGTTCGATCGGCATCGTCGCCGGGATCATGACGTTCGTCGTCGAGCAGTTCATCGAAGGTCTTCCCGGCCTCACCGAACAATTCGAGGCGAGCGTCACACAGATCCAGGGGTGGCTCACCGACGGCCCGTTGCACTTCAGCGAGGATCAGATCCGGCAGGCCGGTGACTCGGTGGTGAAGTCCATCCAGGACAACCGCCAGCAGCTGACGAGTGGGGCACTGACCACCGCCACGGTCGTCGGCGAAATCTTCACCGGTGCCCTGCTGACGCTGTTCACGCTCATCTTCTTCCTCTACGGCGGATCTCAGATCTGGGAGTTCGTCACCCGCCTCGTCCCCACCACGTCGCGGCGGCGGGTCCGGCTGGCGGGGACTCAGGGGTTCGGCTCGCTGATCGGGTACGTCCGCGCCACGGTGGCGGTGGCCGCCGCGGACGCCGTCGGCATCGGCGCGGGACTCGCGATTCTGGGGGTTCCGCTCGCACTGCCGCTGGCGTCGCTCGTGTTCATCGGCGCGTTCATCCCGATCGTCGGTGCGTTCCTCACCGGCTTCCTCGCGGTGCTCGTTGCCCTCGTCACCAAAGGGTTCCTCACCGCGCTGATCGTGCTCGGCATCATCATCGGGGTGATGCAACTCGAGGCCCACGTGCTGCAACCGCTGCTGCTCGGGCGCGCGGTCCGGCTGCACCCGCTCGCGGTGGTGCTCGCCATCACCACCGGCATCGTGCTCGCCGGGATCGTCGGTGGCCTCCTGGCGGTGCCGATCGTCGCGCTGCTGAACACGGCGGTGCGCTCGCTCCTGTCCACGGATCCCGAAGCCACCTACGACGCCCTCGAGGTCGACGATCCGGCAGTCCCGCTCTATCCGGCCGAAGCCGACGGCCCGCACCTGCCGCACCCCGGCAACCCGCACCTCGACGACACTGCGCAGATCCATGACCGACCGGAATGAGCACCGCACCCGACTGCACTACCGCCCACGAGCCACGACCGAGCTCGACACCCAGCCGGACGCACCGCTGTGGCGGGCGGCGCAGGCGTTCCGCCTCGTCACGCTGGTGTACGCGATCAGCTACCAGATCGTGTCGGTGCAGTACTACACCCATCAGCGGCTGAGCTGGTTCCTCGTCGCCCTGATGGCGGTGTGGTCGGGACTCTCGGCGGTCCTGCTGTCCCACGGGAAGGTCCCGCGCTACCAGGTGGTGATCGCCGACCAGCTGATCGTCATCGCGCTGATGGCGTCGACTCGCCTTGTCTCCGATCATGATTGGTACAACCACCATCAGACGCTGCCGACGACGCTGTGGGTCACCAACGCGGTGATCTCCGCCGCCGTCTTCGGTGGGCCGTGGGTCGGAATGGCGTCCGGTGTGCTGATGGCGGCGGTGAGCGCGGTGGTGCGCGACCAGATCAACCTCGACTTGTGGCGGGACGCGACGGCACCGGTCCTGGTGTCGGTGGGGCTGGCGCTCGGGCTCGCCACCACCACCGCGAGGCGTGCGCAGGCCCAGCTGGAGCAGGCCGTGCGGTTGGCTGCCGCCACGGAGGAACGGGAACGACTCGCCCGCGAGGTGCACGACGGCGTCCTGCAGGTCCTCGCGCTCGTCCGCCGTCGCGGCAACGAGATCGGCGGATCCGCAGCCGAACTCGCGGATCTCGCCGGCGAGCAGGAGGTGGCCCTGCGCATGCTCATCTCCGAGCAGGGCGCGGGTGTGGCGTCGGATCTGGGTGGGAGCGCGATCGACGTGCGACTGCTGCTGGGCACGCGGGCGAGCACCACCGTGTCCGTGTCGACCCCGGCGGATCCGGTGACGATCGAGCGCGGCCGGGCGACGGAGCTCGCCGCGATCGTCGACACGGCACTGTCCAACGTCGCACTGCACGCGGGGACCGGCGCCCGGGCCTACGTGCTGTTGGAGGATCTGGGCGACGAGGTGATCGTCAGCGTCCGCGACGACGGCAGCGGAATCGCCCCGGGACGGTTGGCCGAAGCGGAGGCCGAGGGTCGCATGGGAGTATCGAAATCCATTCTGGGCCGCGTCGGTGCGCTCGGCGGCACCGCCGAACTCGACACCGAACCCGGTCAGGGCACCGAATGGGAGATCCGCGTGCCGAAGGGAGACGAACCGCATGGGTGACACGGAGACCGACGAGCACATCACCGTGATGGTCGTCGACGACCACCCGATGTGGCGGGACGCCGTGGCCCGCGACCTCGAAAGCGCCGGGTTCACCGTGGTCGCCACGGCCGATGGCGTCGCCACCGCGGGACGTCGGGCGGCGGCGACCCGGCCCGGTGTCGTGCTCATGGACATGCAACTGCCCGACGGAAACGGTGCCGCGGCCACCGCCGCCGTCCTCGAGGTGTCGCCGGACAGCCGGGTGCTGGTGCTGTCGGCCTCGTCCGAGCGCGACGACGTCCTCGACGCCGTCAAGGCCGGTGCATCCGGGTACCTCGTGAAGAGCGCATCCGTGGAGGAACTGCTGGACGCGGTGCGGGCCACCGCGGCCGGGCAGGCGGTGTTCACGCCGGGGCTCGCCGGACTCGTGCTGGGGGAGTACCGCCGGATGTCGAGTGCGCCCGCCGACGAGCACGGTCCCGCCGTCCCCAAACTCACGGAACGGGAGACCGAGGTCCTGCGGTTCGTCGCGAAAGGGCTCAGCGCCAAGCAGATCGCGACCAAACTGTCGCTGAGTCACCGCACCGTCGAAAACCACGTCCAGGCCACCCTCCGCAAGCTGCAGCTGGCCAACCGCGTGGAGCTGACCAGGTACGCCATCGAGCAGGGCCTCGAGTAGCAGTGAGTACTTATTAACCGCGGGCGGTTAATAAGTACTCACGGGCGCTAGCCTGGTCGGTATGGAGGCACGGGACCTACGCGTATCGGATGCGGAACGCGAACACGTCGGCGAATTGTTGCAGCGGGCGGTGGGCCAGGGGATGCTCTCGCTCGGTGAGTTCACCGAACGGATGGACACGGCACTCGCCGCGAAGACGCGGGCGGAGCTGAACGTCGTCCTGGTGGATCTGCCGGGAATCCAGCTGATCTCCGAGTTCACGCCGCCGCCGGACCCCGACCAGCCGTACGTGTCTCGCCCGGCGCCCCCGGTTCCGCCGGTCGTGCACCGGTCGCCCGCGCCGCCGCCGGGCGACGTCATCCGGGGCCGGATGTCGTCGGTCAGCCGCACCGGCTCGTGGAACGTTCCCCCCGCCCTCGAGGTGAACACCCGGCTGTCGACGGTGACGCTCGACTTCACGCGGGCCGTCATGGCCACGCAGGTGGTGCACGTGACGATCGACGACTACGCGAGCACGATCTCGCTGGTCGTGCCGGAAGAGGCGACGGTCGACCTCAACGGCGTCGAAACGGTCGGCGGCTCGGCGACCAACAAGGTGCGGACCGGACCTCCCATCGGCCCGCTGCACGTCGTCGTCCGGGGCAAGGTCAGGTTCGGGAACGTGACCGCCAAACACCCTTTCGGCACCTCGATTCGCCGAATGTTCGGGTAGCACGACGCAGGTTTCTCGAGTAGGCCTACTCATGTGTGGGGTGCCGTCGCCGCAGGACGATTGATCCATGTCCACACCTGGTACTCCTTCGATCGACCCCCGGCTGGTCGCGCAGCTCTCCGGTGACTTCTCGGCGCTCGGGCAGCAGATGCGTCACGTGGGTGAGAACCTCGCCGTCCTGCAGGCGCAGCTCGCGAGCGTCCCGCATCCCCAGCCGCAGCCGGCGCCGCAGCCGACGTACCGACCCCCGGTGCCGCAGGCACCCCCGGTCGCCCAGACGCCGCCGCCACCCGCACCGGCCGTCCCGTACCGGCCTGCTCCGGCACCGCCTCCCCGGGCCGCTCGCGAACCCTGGTGGCAACGCGACGGGGTGATCAGCCGCGTGCTGGCCGTCGCGGGTGTCGCCGTCACCCTGATCGGTGTCGTGATGCTGCTCGTGCTGGCGGCGCAGGCCGGATTCTTCGGTCCGGAACTGCGCGTCGTGGCGGGCGGGTTGTTCTCGGCCGGTCTCGTCTACACCGGTACCCGCGTCTTCGGACGGCCCGGCGGCCGGGTCGGCGGGATCGCGCTCGCGGCAACGGGTATCGCCGGCGCCTACCTCGACGTCGTGGCCGTGGCGGTCGTCTACCACTGGTTGCTGCCGGTGCTCGCGATGGTCGTGGCACTCGGGATCGCGGGAGCCGGTGTCGCACTGGCGGTCAAGTGGGGTTCGCAACCCCTCGCGCTACTCGTGGTGACCGGCGCCGCCGTGCTCGCACCCGTCCTCACCGATGGCATCACGCTCACCCTCATCGGGTTCCTGTTCGTCATCCAGGTCGCCAGCTTCCCCGCGCAACTCGGTCGCGACTGGCTGTACCTGGCGATCGCGCGGACGTGCCCGGTGGTGATCGCGCTGCTGATCGCGATCGCGAGTTCCGGACTGTCCGACCGGCCGGAGAGGTTCTGGCTGCTCGCGTCCGCCGCACTGGTCGCCCTGTTCGGACTCGTCTCGTCGAGCATCCTGTTGCGCAGCAACTCTCGCGATGTCACCGCGACCGCGATGATCGTCACGACGGCCGTCCCGACGCTGGTGATCGGCCACCTCTTCGACCGGCTCGGGTCCACGCTCATCGCGCTGGTCCTGGCCGCCACGATGTTCGCCGCGTTCGCGTCTGCACGGTCGTTGCCGCGACACGGACGGATCGCGCTCGCAGGCGTGGGTACCCTCGCTCTGCTCGAGGCCTGCCTCATCGGATCGAGCGAAGACCTCGCGCCGCTCGTCCTGCTCGGGGTGGCGGCACTGTTCCTCACCATCGGCGGGCAGGCGGAGTCACGGATCGCCTACGCCGTCGGTGCAGTCTTCACCGTCGTCGGCGGGTTCGCCTTCGTGATCACCGCGCCGCCGTTCGTCCTCGTCGACGAGTACAGCGCGCTCGACTCGCTCGGGGTGACCACCGTGCTCTCCTCGCTGGTGCTGGCGGGAACGGTCTTCCTGTTCGTCTGGTACGCGCACTCGCTGAAACTGTTGAGTGACAACACCGCCCAGCCGTGGTGGGTGCTCGCAGGGCTGGTGATCCTGTACGCCGTCACCACCGCGACAGTGTCCGCGGGCGCGGCGCTCACCGGGACGTCCGCCGGATTCATCGCCGGGCACTGCGCCGCGACCATCGCGTGGATGGCGGCGGCGACGGCGGCACTGGTGTTCGGACTTGCCCGCCGCGACTACGCCCACACCGCACTCGGCGTCGGACTGGGACTGACCGCCGCGGCGCTGGCCAAACTATTCCTGTTCGACCTGGCCACCCTCGACGGTCTGTTCCGCGTCCTCGCGTTCCTCGTCGTCGGTCTGCTGCTGCTCCTCGCCGGCACCCGCTACGCGCGTGAGTTCGCGGAGCGGGAGGCCGGACGGGGAACGCCGAACGGCTCCGTCAGCGCCGGTTCTGCCGAGCGATGAGCTCGCTGACGCTGACGGCGTTGCCGTCGTCCGCACGGTGCCTGCCGCTCGAGGCGTCGTCCGGATCGACGGGCGGCTCCTCGACGCTGCGGCGGCGCGAGCCGTTGGCCGGGGCGCCGTGGGGCGGGGTTCCGTTGGCAGGCGTGCCGTTGGTGCGCCTGCCGCCGTTCACGGGTTCCGAAGGCTCCGCGGCACGACGCCTCGACGGGATCGGCGGCACCGGGCGGGCAGGAGACGACTGGGGGGTCTCCTGCTCGTACGGTGCGGGCACCGAGCGCGGCGAGCGGGTCGGCAGTGACGGCGACGACGCGCTGGGTCGCGGTTCGGCGGGCGAGGAGACCGGCCGCGGCTCGGCGGCCGACGTGGACCGGAGATCCGCGAGCCAACTCTCGATGGGACGCGACTCGGTGGCCGGACCCGGGGCGGGGGCCGCCGGACGGGGCCGCGGAGCAGGACGCGACTGCGGTGCGGGCCGCGACGGCGGCGCGGGACGCGACTGCGTCGGGGCCGGACGCGGCGGAGCAGGCTGCGGCAGCACGGTGGTCTGCGGTTCCGCGGGCGGTGTGTCCTCGATCGCCTCCGGTGGCCGAGCGGGACGGCCGGTCGCCGACCGGCGGGCCTCGTTCTGCGCCCGGCGCGCCTTCGCGTCGTCCTCGGACATCTTCGCGGCCAGCGCCCGCGCGGTGACCAACGGGATCGGCTCGGTGAGCGGTTCCGGTTTCCGGGGTGCGGGCGGCGCCGCGAGCTTGCGCTGCGGCGGGACGGCACCGATCGGGGTGAGCTCCGGGACGTCGGCGGGCATCAACTCGCTGTCGAGGATGGGCTCACCGAGACCCGTCCTCTCCTGGATCCGCTTCATCCACGCCGGCGCCCACCAGCAGTCGTCGCCGAGGAGCTTCATCGTGGCGGGAACGAGAAACATACGGATGAGGGTCGCGTCGATGATCAGCGCGGCGATCATGCCGTAGGAGATGTACTTCATCATCACGAGTTCCGAGAACCCGAACGCACCCGTGACGACGATGAGGATGAGCGCGGCCGCAGTGATGATGCGGCCCGTGTGCGCCGTGCCGATGCGGATCGACTCCGTCGTACTCGCCCCCTGCGCCCGCGCCTCGACCATGCGCGAGAGCAGGAACACCTCGTAGTCGGTGGACAGGCCATAGACGATCGCGATGATCAGCACCAGCACAGGCGACATGATCGGGCCGGGGGTGAAGTTCAACCACTCCGAACCGTGACCGTCGATGAAGATCCACGTCAGGATGCCGAGCGTGGACCCGAGGCCCAGCGCGCTCATCAACGCCGCCTTGATCGGCAGCACCAGCGAGCCGAACGTCAGGAACATCAACAGCGTCGTCAGGACGAGGACGGAGATCACCATCGTCGGCAGGTGGTCGAGCAGCGCGGCGATGCTGTCCTGCTCGATCGCCGGGGTGCCGCCCACCAGCACCTGCACGCCGTCCGGACTGTCCATGGCGCGCAGATAGTCGATGGTCGGCTTCGACTCGTTGCGGTCGACGAGACCCGCCTTGAGGACGACAACACCGTCCTTGGCCGCGCCCTCCGGGGTGAATCGCTCGATCAGCCCCGGCGCGCCGCTGGCTTCCTTGATGATCTGGCCGAGCGCCTTGTTGTCGGCGTCGGACACGACGAGCTTGACCGGTTCGGTGCGCAGATTCGGGAAGATGTCGTCGAACTGTTCCTGAGCGGCGCGGGTCGAGCTGTCCGGGGGAAGGTAGGTCTCGTTGATGCCACCGAACTTGATGCCCGTCAGCGGCACGATCAGCAGGAGCAGACCCACGACGATGGGGATGGTGACCTTGAGCGGGTTACGCATCACCCAGCGGGTGAGCCGGCCCCAGATGCTCGCCTCGATCTCCTCGGTGTTCTTGGTCTGACGGAAACGGTCGAGGCTGAGGGCGTCGATGCGCTTGCCGAGGATGCCGAGGATCGCGGGCAGGATCGTGATCGACGTCAGCGCCGCCAGCCCAACCGTCGCGATGGCGCCGTAGGCGACGGACTTCAGGAAGCCCTGCGGGAACAGCAGCAGACCACCGAGGCTGGCGACGATCATCGTCGCCGAGAAGACCACGGTGCGGCCCGAGGTCATCACCGTTCTGCGGACGGCGGAGCGGGTGTCGTACCCCTCCGCCATCTCTTCTCGGAATCGGCTGACGATGAACAACCCGTAGTCGATGGCCAGACCGAGCCCCACGAGGGAGACCACGGGCGCGACGAACGAATTGACCTCGGTGAAGTTGGTGATCAGACGGACGACGCCGTTGGCGCCGACCACGGTCAGTCCGCCGATGATCAGCGGCAGCGCCGCCGCGACGACACCACCGAACACGAAGAACAGCAAAATACCGACGGCCGGGATCGCGAGGATCTCCATTCGCCTGATGTCCTTGGCCATCGTGTCGTTGAGCGCACCCGACACGGGCTGGAGTCCGGCGAGTTGCACGTTGACGCCGTCGATGGAGAACTCGTCCTTGATGTCGCGGAAATTGGCCGTGACCTCGGTGTCGTTGTCGCCGACGATCGCGATGCTCTCGATCGCGTGCTGTTTGTCGGCGTCCGCGGCGGACGCCAGCTGCGGTGCAGTGCCGACCTTGAAGTAACCGCCGTTGATCTTGAGGATCTTGTCCGGGTGCTCCGCGGCCAGCCGCTCGAGGTTCTCGACGACCTTCGCCTGAAACTCGGGGTCTTCGATCGTCTTGCCCTCCGGCGCCGTATAGAGCGCCACGACGTCGCTGTTGGTGTCGCGGCCGAAGGTGCCGTCAGCCAGCTTGGCCGCGGCGACCGACTCCGAGCCCGGATCGTCCCAGCCGCTCTGGCTGAGATGCTTCTCGAGGCCCAGGCCGTACGCGGCCGAACCGAGCAACAAGGCAACCATGATGCCGATGACGGTGAATCGGGCCCGGTAGACGACGCTTCCCCAGCTCGCGAACACTGATCAACTCCTACTCGGCAGCACTCTTCCGCCCGACGAGCAGGGCGGAAAGCGGTCGGAACGGCTGCAACCAGGCACCCTCGTCGGGCAGTGTGTCGAGGCTGACCCGAGGTAGTGGCTCCCGGAACACGCCGGGGATGTCCTCGAGATCGACGAAGTCCAGAAGGTCGGACGCAACCGCCCAGCTGGCGTGCTCGCGGAACCCGAGTATCTGGACCGGAATGCCGGTCGCGGCGATGTTCTCCAACGGTTCGCGAAACGCTTGACCGTCGGCGGAGGCGACCATGACACCGGCCAGCCCGTCGCCGTGACGAAGCGCGATGTGGTCCAGCATGTCGGAATCGACGTCGCTGTCCTCATCGATCTTCGGCTTGGCGAACACCGCGAAGCCCACATTACGCAAGGCTTCGACCCACGGTCTCACGACATCGGCGCTGCCAGCCGCGATATTGGTGAAGACCGTCGCCTCGGGTTCGAGTGTGTCGGTGCCGGACGCGGACAATTCCGCGGTCCGGGAGAGCAGCCAGCGGCCGAGCGCGTCGAATCGTGGCCGGTAGGCGGCAGTGGGCCGGCCGCCGAGGATGGCGCCGAGACCCATGTCGAGGTTGGGTGCGTCCCAGACGAGAAGGACCCGCTTCTGGTGGCGTCCGTCACGTGCACCCACCACGGGAGATCCTGACGACACCGCGGTGCCTGCCGGGACCGCGCCGGCTATGTCGGAGTACTGCTCGCTGACGCTCATGACCTGATCTTCCCCCAAATCAACTCGGTGATCGCACTGCCGACCTGGTGGGCCTTGTCCTCGAACTTCGTCACCGGACGCTCGTGCGTCATCGGCGATTCCCAGTCGAGGGAGGTCAGGAGGGGTTCCGCGCTGCCTGCCTCGGCGATGGCCTCGGCATACTCGGCGTGATCTGTTGCGACATGCAACACACCACCGGCCTTTAGCCGGCTCGCGATCAAGGCGAAAGTGGGGGACTGCAGCAGGCGCCGCTTGTGATGGCGGGCCTTCGGCCACGGGTCCGGGAAGAAGACACGGACTCCGGTGAGCGATTCCGGTTCGATCATGTTCTCCAGGACATCCATGGCGTCGCCGCGCAGGACCCGGATGTTCGGGATCCCGTCCCGTTCGATCTGCTGAATCAACTGTGCGAGCCCGGGCCGATAGACCTCGACGGCCACGAGATTCACGTGGGGTTCGGCCTTCGCCATCGCCGCGGTGGCGGTGCCCGTTCCCGAGCCGATCTCAAGGATCAGAGGGGCGTCACGGCCGAACCATGACGGCGCATCCAGGCGATTGTCCGAGACGTCCGCGCCGATCTCGGGCCATTGCCGGTCCCACGACTCCTGCTGCGCAGCGGTCAGGGCGCCCCGGCGCGAGCGGAAACTTGTCACCCTCGGGTGGAGACGGGACCCCTTCGAGTCCTTCATCTGCCCCTCCTCGGGGACGACGGGTGCATCCTGATCAGCGTGGTTCACCGGACCATTGTCACGCATGAGGAGCGTTTCTGGCATACGGGTCTGAAGTTCACCTTGAGACTTTTTCGATAATCCGGTGCCCAGCCTGCACAGTTGCGGGTAGCGACTCGGTGCGAGTCTGACAGAATCGGGCGCGGTAGGAAGGGGGTCGCAGCCGTTCGCGCATATAGGTAGAAAAATGTCTTCGGTGTAGGAATGTTCCGGTGAAGTTGTAGGAGTGGGCGGGTGGTGGCAGGGGGTTTCCACC
>NZ_JBHXWI010000116.1:0-14324 GCF_042671975.1 Rhodococcus sp. NPDC127593
TTTTCGACCGCGGCTTCACCGCTCGGGTGCTGCGCCTCGGCCTGACGATTACGCAGGTCGGCGAGCTTTCCCGCCGTCGTGTGAATATCGGGCGTACTCGCCGACTCCGCCGCGCTCGGCTCCTGAACAGTGGTCATGACAGGTCAGCTTAACGAGAGCCGGCGAGCTTCTGCCAAGGGAGGTGGTCAGGCGGCGGGTTGCCCGGACCCGGCTACTGACCAGTACCTTTTCCTGCTCGTCCTAGGCTGTGGTGATGTGGACCGACCTGAACCGACCTCCTCTCAATGCCGACAATCTGCGCGCGGCGCTCGTCCGCGGTGACGACGACAGCGACACCCGCCGATTCTGGGCGCGGCTCGACGTGGTGCAGGAGACCGGGTCCACCAACGCCGATCTTCTCGCGCGGGCCGCGGCGTCGAACTGCGACCGGCACGTGCTGCTCGCGGAATTCCAGGGCAGCGGCCGCGGCCGCCACTCACGCGCCTGGGTGAGTCCGCCGCAGGCACAGATCGCGGTCTCCGCGCTCCTGACGATGCCGGGAATGAGCGTGGGCGACATGGGGTGGCTGCCGCTGCTGACCGGAGTCGCCGTCGTCGACGCGCTGCGTGCCGTCGCGAAGGTGCCCGCGGAGCTGAAGTGGCCCAACGATGTGCTGATCGACGGTCGAAAGGTCGCCGGGATCCTCGCCGAGGTGTCCGCCACCACACCGGATCCCGCGGTGGTCGTCGGGATCGGACTCAACGTCAGCCTTACGAGGGACGAACTTCCTGTGACACACGCGACGTCGCTCGTGCTCGAGGACGCCGAGGTCAGTGACCGCGACACTCTCGCGCGGGCGGTGCTCCGCGCGATCGCCGATCGCTGGCAGCAATGGCACGACTCCAACTGGGACGTCACCGAACTCGCCGCGGCCTACCGTGCCCGCTGCGGCACGCTCGGCCAGCGGGTGCGCGCCGAACTGCCCGGCGGGCGTGAACTGATCGGAATCGCAGCGGACGTCGATGCGGAGGGGCGGGTCGTGATCGCTCCCGACGGCCAATCCGGCACGATCGCCGTCTCCGCAGGTGACATCACACATTTACGCCCGGTGCACACCGAGTAGTGCGACACTGTGGTACATGAGTACCTCAATTCCGGAGTCCTCCGTCACCGCAGCCCGGCGCACGTTGACCGGCCTCACGGTGGTGCTCGGTCTGCTCACACTGGGTCTCGGCATCGCGGTGCTCGTATGGCCGCACGTGACGCTCACGGTGCTGGCCGTCCTGATCGCCATCCAGTTCTTCGGCTTCGGGATCGTCCAGATCATCCGGGCGTTCGCCGACGTCGAGGCCGGGGGAGCCGCACGGACCCTGGTGGGCGTATCCGGCGCCCTGGCAATACTTCTGGCGTTCCTCGTGCTGAGGAGTCCCCTCCAGACCGTCGTGATCATCGCGCTCGTCGTCGGTGCGTGGTGGGTGTTCCGGGGTGTCCTCGAAATCGTGGAAGGCGCCTCGGGTTCGGTCGCGGATCGCGGGCTGACCATCGTGCTCGGCGTGATCAGCGTCGTCGCCGGGGGCTTCGTGCTCCTGCAGCCCCAGCTGTCGCTCGAGGTGTTCGTGATCGTGGTCGGAGTGTGGATGGTGCTGTACGGCATCATCATCGTCATCACCCCGATAGTGCTCAGCCGCATGCGGTAGAGGCACACTCTTCGCATGGGATATCCGGAGGACGCCCTCGCCGAGGACGAGGAACTGCTGCTTCACCGTCATCCACACTGGAAGATGCTGCTGCTCCCCGCCGTCACCTTTCTACTGGCGACGGCAGTGGCGGGTTTCGCGGCGGGATTCGCCGAGAACAAACTGGACGGCTCCGCGCTGAACATCGTGCTCGTCGTCGTCCTCGTGGTGTGGCTGGGCCTCGTCGTATGGCGCTGTGTCGCGCCGTTTCTCAGCTGGAAGTTCACCCACTTCATCGTCACCGACCGTCGTGTCCTCATCCGCCAGGGTGTGATGACACACACAGGGATCGACATTCCGATGGGGCGCATCAGCAACGTCCAGTTCCGGCACGGCCTCCTCGACCGGATGCTCCGCACCGGAACGCTGGTCATCGTGTCGTCCTCCGACGATCCGCTGGAATTCGACGACATCCCCGACGTCCAGCGCGTCCACTCGCTGCTCTATCACCAGGTGTTCGACGCGATGGACCTCCACCGCGAACGGGAGCGAGACGACCCGCGCGGCGACGCCGACACCGGCAAAGGCTGGTAACCGGTCACAGCCGTCTCCGCACCTCCGTACGCTGTGGAGGTGACTGCTGTATTGCTTGCCGAAGATGACGAAGCCATTGCCGCCCCGCTGTCGCGGGCACTGGGCCGGGAGGGATACGACGTCACCATCGAGCAGACCGGCCCGGCAGCGCTGGAGCAGGCTCTCGACGGAGCGTACGACCTGTTGATCCTGGATCTCGGCCTCCCGGGGATGGACGGGCTCGAAGTGTGCAGGCAAGTGCGCGCCCACAGTTCGGAACTGGCGGTTCTCATGCTCACCGCGCGCACCGACGAGGTCGACTTCGTCGTCGGACTCGACGCGGGCGCCGACGACTACGTGGGCAAGCCGTTCCGGTTGGCGGAGCTGATGGCCCGGGTGCGCGCCCTGCTGCGCCGTCGCGGCGGCGGCGAGGATTCCGTCGTCGAGGTCGGGGGCATCCGGCTCGAACCGGCGGCCCGGAGAGTGCTCGTGAACGGAACCGAGATCGCCCTCGCCAACAAGGAGTACGAGCTTCTCCGGGTGCTGCTCGAACACGCGGGGCAGGTGGTGTCCCGCGACACCATCCTCGCGGAGGTATGGGGAGACGTGGAACTGCGCGGCTCGAAGACACTCGACATGCACATGTCGTGGCTTCGCCGGAAGATCGGTGACGAGGGGCCCGCCGCCGAGCGTCGCATCGCGACGGTCCGCGGCGTCGGCTTCCGCATCAACACCGACTAGGCGGGGTAGTGCGCCGCAGAATTCTCCAGTCGATCCTCGCAGTCGTGATCCTGACGGCGCTGCTGCTCGGTGTGCCGCTCATCTACACGGCGTGGTTGTGGGTCGAGGATTTCAACCGGAGCGATCTCCAGGTCCGGCTCGATCGGATGGCGACGGAGATCATCACCCAAGAGGGAATCAACGGCGTCGTCGAGGGAGATCTCGACACGAACTCTCTGCGTCTGCTGACGCCCGCCGGGGGTCGCCTGGTGGTGGTCTATCCGACCACCGACGATGGCGCCGCGCGAGTGGACATCGGCGAATCGTCCGTGCAGTCGCCGCTCGTGGAATCTCTCGCGATGGGCACGTCCGGTTCGCTCCGTCTCGAGGTGCCGTCCGACGAGATGCGCACCCAGCAACGGCAGGCGGTCGGTGCCGTCGCGTTGCTGGTGCTCGTGTCCATCGCGGCAGGCACCGTGGTCGCCTACGTCACGGCGAAGCGGCTCGCCGATCCACTGCGGGACGTCGCCAACCGGGCGGCCCGGCTCGCGGAGGGCGACTTCCGGCCGGACGTGCGACGTCACGGCATCCCCGAACTCGACCGTGTCTCCGACGTCCTGGATTCCGCGACCGTCGAGATCGCGGGACGGCTGCAGCGCGAACACGCACTCGTCGCGGACGTCTCCCACCAGCTCCGCAGCCGCCTCACGGCCGTCCGACTCCGGCTCGACGAACTGTCCGTGCACTCGGATCCCGCGGTCGTGGTCGAGGCCGACGAGGCGATGGCGCAGGTGGACCGATTGACCGTCGCGATCGACGAACTGGTCCGCTCGTCGCGCAGCAGCGGCACCGAGACCCAGGTGTCGGTGATCCGGGAGCTCAGTGTGGTCATCGCGGACTGGAAGCGGCCGTTCGAGGACGCCGACCGCGAGTTGACGCTGCGCGGAGACACGAACGTGATGGCCTCGACCACCGGTTCCCGGCTCCGCGAGGCCGTCGCGGTGCTCGTCGACAACGCGCTCATGCACGGGGCGGGGACGTGCACCGTCGCTGTGCGCCTGATCCAGGGTCAGAATCTCAGGACGCCCGGCGAGGAGACGTCGCCCCGCGAGGCCATGGTGTGCGTCGAGGTGTCGGACGAGGGAGTGGGGGTCAGCAACGATCTCGCGCCGCACATCTTCGACCGAGGTTTCTCGGGGGCCGGTTCGACCGGTGTGGGTCTGGCGCTGGCCCGTGCACTCATCGAGGCGGACGGCGGCCGGCTGGAACTGCAGCGACGACGTCCGGCCCTGTTCGCGATCTTCGTGCCCATCGCGCGCGAACACGTGCCGACGCGGGTTACCGGGATCCGGGAACCGCGCTGACGATCAGGAGTGGCCGAACTCTTCCTCGACGGCCTCGTCGACGAGGTCCGGATCGATGATGTGCACGTTCTCGTCGGGGAACGCGAACCGGCGGAGGGCCCAGAAGCGGAACACCATCTGCAGCAGGTTTCCGATGATGTAGTTGAGCACGAAGTCGACGATCACCAGCGTGGTCAGGTTCTCCTGGCTGGCGCGGATGTCGAACACATTGTTGGCGATCCACAGGGGCGCGGCGGCGAGGAGCACGCCGATCCCGCTGATCGTGAAGAACAGCAGGGCCTCGTGGTGACGTTCACGTCCGCCGCGGTTCTTGAACGACCATTCGCGGTTGAGAATGTAACTCAGGACCGTCGCGAGAATTCCGGACAGAACCTTTGCGACTACAGGCTTCTCTTCGAGGATCGTCAGGCTCAGCGAATAGAAGATCGCGAGGTCGAAGATCATGGTGGTGCCGCCCACAATCGCGAACTTGATCAGTTCGTGATGCTGCAACGCGAGAGCCCGAAAAGGCTGGGGAACGCGTGCTAGGACGCCGTCGACAAATGACACAACGGATGAGTTTACGAAAGTCCGACCGGATACCACCAATTGGCGGCGAGATCATCAGGAGAATCACAGAAACTGCGGACCGGCACCTCGGCGGCGGAACCCCGCGCCGGACGTGACAAACTAGTGACCCGTGACCGGCAACTCTGACTCCACACCGCGTCCCACGACACCCCGCGATCTGACCGCCGGGCAACCTGTCGTGACGATGATCGGTGGCGGCCAACTCGCGCGGATGACCCACCAGGCCGCGATTGCGCTCGGCCAGACACTGCGGGTGCTCTCCGGCACCGCCGACGAACCCGCGGCGCAGGTGAGCCCCGACGTCGTCCTCGGCAGCCACACCGACCTCGACGCGCTCCGCAGGGCCGCGGTCGGGTCGCACGCCCTGACCTTCGACCACGAGCACGTGCCCACCGAGCACCTCGACGTCCTGGTCGCCGAGGGCGTCAACGTGCAGCCGCCGCCGACGGCGCTCATCTACGCGCAGGACAAGCTGGCGATGCGCCGCAAGCTCGCCGAACTCGGCGCACCGATCCCGGCGTACGCCGAGGTGACCTGGGCCGAGGACCTCGTCAAGTTCGGCGCCGAACACGGATGGCCGGTCGTGATCAAGGCCGTCCGCGGCGGATACGACGGTCGCGGCGTGTGGATCACCGACGATTCCGACGAAGCCGAGCGCATCGTCACCCGGCAACTCGACAAGGGTGTCTCCCTCATCGTCGAGGAGAAGGTCGAGATGCGGCGTGAGCTGTCCGCGATGGTGGCGCGGTCACCGTTCGGCCAGGGCGCCACGTGGCCCGTCGTGGAGACGGTGCAACGCCACGGACAGTGCGCCGTGGTCCTCGCCCCCGCCCCCGCACTGCCGGACTCGGTCGCCGAGGCCGCCGAGGAACTGGCGCTCCGCATCGCGTCCGAGCTCGGTGTGGTCGGCGCGATGGCCGTCGAACTGTTCGAGACCACCGACGGCCGGCTCGTCGTCAACGAACTCGCGATGCGCCCCCACAACTCCGGCCACTGGACCATGGACGGTGCCCGCACCTCACAGTTCGAGCAGCACCTGCGCGCCGTCCTCGACTACCCGCTCGGCGACACCGCACCGCTCGCGCCGATCACGGTGATGGCGAACGTGCTCGGCGCGCCGACGGCCCCCCAGATGAGCATGGACGAACGCGTCCACCACCTCTTCGCCCGGATGCCCGACGCGAAGATTCACCTGTACGGCAAGGGTGAACGTGAGGACCGGAAGATCGGCCACGTGAACATCGTCGGCGGACCCGGATCGATCGACGACCCGGAATACGTGGCACGGGTCCGCGAGCGCGCCGAGCGCGCCGCGCACTGGCTCTCGCACGCTGAATGGACCGACGGATGGGATGTACACGGTGAGTGACACGGCAGCACGGCAGGGCGCACAGGTCGGGCTCATCATGGGCAGCGACTCCGACTGGCCCACCATGGAGGCCGCCGCCGAGGCGCTCGCCGAGTTCGGGGTGCGTTTCGAGGTCGGTGTCGTGTCCGCACACCGCACACCGCAGCGCATGCTCGACTACGCGAAGGACGCGGCCGGCCGCGGCATCCAGGTGATCATCGCCGGCGCCGGGGGCGCCGCACACCTGCCGGGCATGGTCGCGTCGGCCACCCCACTGCCCGTCATCGGTGTGCCCGTCCCGCTGAAGTACCTCGACGGCATGGACTCGCTGCTCTCGATCGTGCAGATGCCCGCAGGCGTCCCCGTCGCGACCGTGTCCATCGGCGGCGCCCGCAACGCGGGCCTGCTCGCCGTCCGCATCCTCGGCGCCTCCGACCCCGCCCTGCAGCAGCAGATGGTCGCGTTCCAGGACGGGCTCGAGAAGATGGTCCTGGACAAGGACAAGGCACTCCGCGACAAGCTGCTGGGCTGACTGAGTCGAACTGAGCCGCCACTCTTCGCCGCTCCGGGGCCGAATCAGCCCTCGGGGAGCAAGGAGTGGCGGCTCAGTTCACCTCCGGCGCCGACCGCGACGCCGTCGACGTACCGCATCGATGATCTCGCCGGCGATCACATCGGGATGCGCCAACACGTCGTAGGCAGCGAAGCGGAGCACCATCCACCCCTCACGGACGAGCAAGTTCTGACGCCGTCGGTCGTTCCGGAACACGTCGGGCTCGCTATGGAACTCGCGGCCGTCGACCTCGACGACGATCCGCGCCTGCTCGTCGGCGAAATCACCCACGTACGGACCGATCGGGTGGTTGGCCTCGAGCGGGAAACCGCGAAGGCTGAGCTCGCGACCGAGCACCCGCTCGGGTTCCGATGCAGCTCGGAGGGCAGCGTGGCGTAACAGCCGTCGTGCCGCGGGCGCACCGTGCCGACCGTGGTGAGCGGCGCAGAGGTCACGGAATTCGTGCGGATCGACGCTCCGGCCGAGTTCGCTGTCGACGAGGGACGCCACGTCTCCTTCGGGCATGACGACTGCACAATCGAAGAGCGCTTGGGCGGGCGACACCGCCGGAAGAAGGGACACCATCGACACCGAGTGCGGTGCGAGGTCGCGGCGGTACAGCCGAAGCCAGTCCGGCGGCGTGACGCGCAGCCCCCGGGGAATCGTCGCCTCGACGACCGCCGGCTCGGGCAACCAGCCGTAGAGCCAGGCCGCGGTGCGGTGGCTCAGGACCGCAGCCGGCCGCCACGCCGACACGGCGGCACACCGGACGTACGTGTCGGGTTCGACGAGGGAGTACACCGTGGGCAGCACGCGGTGGTAGCTGCCACTTCGGCACCGGGCGGCGATGGTGCTGCGGGGGATTCCGGCGTCGGTCAGTTCCTTCAGGGTACGAATGCGTGCGGTCATGAACGACAGCATCGTGGCGAGCGCCTCATCCCTGCCGCACGCGACCTGGCACTTCAGGTTGGTCTGTGGATGGGCGTGAAGTTGTGGATGAACGTCGCCCCGAGCGCTTATCCTGCGCCTGTGAAACGCAGCCGCGGTGTGCCGATGATCCGAGCGTCGCGGGGGAATCCCCAGTCCGCCGCGATCACACGGCTCGCGTTGGCGTATGCCCGGCTGTGGGGCGCCCGCATCACCTTCGACGCCGAGTTCGGCATCTTCGTGTGCCGCGGGATGCGGGGTGGGTACGCGCGCGGCGGGACGACGATCGGCGGCGTGTTCCTCACCGGCCGGGAACCGGCGAGATCGCTCGTGCGACATGAAGCGGTCCACGCCGACCAATGGGCTAGGTACGGCTGGACCTTCGCGCTGCGGTACCTGTTCGAGGAGTTGCGGCACCGCGGCGCCCGGAACAGGTTCGAGATCGCCGCGGGCCTCGCGGACGGCGGCTACCGGGACAGCTGACGGGTGATCTTCTCGGTGTCCACGCGCCTCGACCGGGCTGCGGCGTCGGCGTTGGTGACCTGCACGAGTGACGCGCCGGTCGCGAAGACGGCCACCAGACCGGCGATCAGGGCGTCGGGGGAGTCCCATGCCTCTTCGGACAACACCCGGTCGGTGGCGGTGATCCCCTGCGATTCGGCGGAGGCGAGCGCTGCGGCGAGAACGTCGTCGACGCTCTTGCCCGCCAGTGCGGGTCCGGCGACCGTCGGCCGGAACTGGTCGCCGTGGACGCGTACGGACGTGGCGTAGTCGGTGATGCCGACGGGAAGGTCGGGAACGGGCCTGCCGAACGCGTCCAGCGACAGCGCCGCGACCTCGGGTACGTCCTCGACGTCGGCGAGGTGCTGGGCCGAGACGAGTGCGACGGCGGCTTCCCCATCGGCTTCGAGGACGACTTCGGCGCCGGCCCACCATGCGCCGAGCAGAACCGCGGCGGTCTGCCAGTGCGCGGGAAGGAGCACCACGACGCGGGTGCCGGGCTCGACGGCGAACTCGTCACGCAGCAGGTTGGCGGTCTTGGCGGCCCAGTTGGCGAGGGTGAGGGCCGAAAGTTCGACTCGTTCGCCGGTCGCGTCGTCGTAGAACGTGACGCGCGGGCCGGCCGGGTCGTTCTTCAGGATGGGGTCGAGCAGGGCGTCGGTCAGCGTGCGGGACGCATGGTTCATGGACACGATCCGTCTCTCGTTTTCTAATTCACACAACGCGGGCCCGACGAGCCGGCATCGATGGGCGGGCCGGGCGGTGCCGGGGTGGGGGTCGTTCCGGCGGTGGACACGGGCTCGAGGCCGGTCTCCGAGGACTCGGACGACGTGGTGGTGCCGGTGGTCTCGGCGGACGTCGGCCCCCGGTAGTCACTCGCCAGCACTACCCGCACCGAGCCTTCGGGCAGTGTCGCGTCGGTGTCGGTGGGGAGCCCGCCGAGTGCGGCCGCAACAGCCTTCGCGCTGTCGTCGTCCGCGGAGTGCGCGAAGACGGTGGTCTCGCTCACCGATCGGCCGGTGTAGTTGCCGACCTCACCTTGGCCGTAGCCGAGCGAGTTCAGGGCGTCGGCGACGCCGTTCGCGAGGCCCCCGACGTCGCTGGCATTCGCGACGTCGACGGTGACGGTCGAGGTGTCGATCTTGGGTGTCTCGGACGTGGTGGGTTCCTCCGAGTCGGTGGGCGCCTCGCCGACCAGACCGGCCACGTACTTCTTCACGTCCTTCGGCTTGACCTCGACGATGGACTCGCCGTAGTCCGTCATGCCGTTGAGATCCGTCACCGGAATGGTCTCGAACTGCACTTTGCCGCCGGCGAGGTCCTGCAGTTGGGTGGCGAATTCGATGATGTCCCAGTCGTCGTCGAGCACCACCGAGCGTTGCACGGCGCCGCTGAGTTCGTTCAGCTTGCCCGGGTCGCTGAGGGTCTTCGCGGACAGCACCTTGCCGACGAGCGAGGCCATGAACACTTGCTGACGCACGATGCGGTCGAGGTCTCCGCGCGGGAGGTCGTGGCGCTGGCGGACGAAGCTCAGTGCGTCCGCACCCTTCAACGTCTGCTCCCCGGCGGGGAAGTGCGCGCCGGACATGTCCTCGTCCACCGGTTCGTTGAGGCAGACGTCGACGCCGCCGACCGCGTTGGTGAGGAGGACGAACCCGAGCAGCCCGACCTCGGCGTAGTGGTCGACGGTAATTCCCGTGAGATCGGCCACCGATTCGATGAGCGCCTCGCGGCCTGCCTTCGTGGACTCCTCCTCGGCTTCCTTGTCGGTGGCGCCGTCCTCGACGAGTTTGAGCCGCTCGGTCTCCTTGGTGGCGCCGTACGCGGCGTTGATCTTCGACATACCGATGCCCGGCACGTCGACGTAGGAGTCGCGGGGGATCGAGATGGCGGTGGCGGAGCTCCCGTCGTTGGGAACGCGGATGAGGACGATGGTGTCGGTGTTGGACGCCACTTCCTCGCCGGCCCGCAGCGAGTCGAGTTCTTCCTGGGAGAGGGGGTTGCCGTGGGCGTCGGTGCGGCTGTCGGTGCCGACCATGAGGATGTCGACGGCGCCGTCGGCGCTTCCGCCGAGTCCCAGACCGCCCGCGGTTGCCAGATTGTTGCGCAGCGAGTCGATACTCCGCCAGGCGAATCCCGTCACGACGAGGGCGAGCACCGACAGCACCGCCACAGCGATGTGAATCGGCCGCCGAGCCGTGCTCGGGGGTGCGTCTGGTGCGGGTTGCTCGTGTGACACGGAAACCAGGCTACTGGTCGACGCGCCGGGAGCAGGGAGGCATCGATCGGCGTGCCAGACTGACCCCCGTGACGAACATCCTTGTGACCGGCGCCCGGGGGCAGCTGGGTGGGCATCTCCTCCGACGAGCCGAGGCGACCGGAATTCCGGCCCGGGGTGTGGGGTCGGACGAGCTCGACATCACCGATCCGGACGCGGTGAATGCGCAGGTCGAGGGCGGATCGGTGGTGATCAACTGCGCCGCGTACACGGCGGTCGACGCTGCGGAGTCGGACGAGGACACCGCTCGGGCAGTGAACGAGGCGGGGCCGGCGAACCTGGCGGCGGCGTGCGCCCGCGCGGGTGCCCGGCTGATCCACGTCTCCACCGACTACGTCTTTGCCGGGCAGGGCGACACGCCGTACGAGGTGGACGCCCCGACCGGTCCGGCGACCGCCTACGGACGCACCAAACTCGCCGGCGAACGCGCCGTTCACGCGGCGCTTCCGTCCGCCCACGTCGTGCGCACCGCATGGGTCTACACGGGGGTGGGCTCCGACTTCGTCTCCACCATGCTCCGGCTCGAGCGTGAACGTGACACGGTCGACGTCGTGGACGATCAGGTGGGTTCGCCCACATTCGCCGGTGATCTGGCCGACGCGCTGCTCGAACTCGCCGGTCGCAGCGACGTCGACGCGCCGGTGCTCCACGCCACCAACTCGGGCCGGGCGAGTTGGTTCGACCTCGCGCGCGCCGTGTTCGAAGAAGCAGGCGCGGACCCGCAGCGTGTGCGGCCGTGCACGAGCGCGCAGTTCGTGCGACCCGCCCCGCGACCGGCCTTCTCGGTGTTGTCCGGGCGCGCGTGGGCCGACGCCGGGCTGACCCCGTTGCGGCCGTGGCGAGACGCGTTGCATGCGGCTGTGCGTGCAGCGGTGTGAGGCGGACCCTCTTTCAACGGCTACGCTTGCCCGCGTGAGTTCGAAGCTGGCCGTGGTGACGGTGACCTTTTCGCCAGGTGAGCATCTGGAGCAATTCCTGGGCACTCTCGCCGAGGCGACGAAAGAAGATCCGCAGGTCGTGATGGCCGACAACGGATCGACGGACGGCGCCCCCGAGGCCGCGGACGCGGCGCACGACCACGTGCGCCTGCTGCGCACCGGCGGGAACATCGGCTACGGCGGCGCCATCAACAGGGCTGTGGCCGAGATCGACGAGAAGATCGAGTTCGTCGTCATCGCCAATCCGGATGTTCGCTGGGCGCCCGGATCGATCGACGTACTTCTTGCGGCCGCCGAGCGCTGGCCGCGTGCGGGGGCGCTCGGACCTCTCGTTCTGGAACCCGACGGGAGCATCTACCCGTCGGCGCGCCAGGTGCCCGACCTCGTGTCGGGGGCCGGGCACGCGATTCTGGGCACGGTATGGCCCTCCAACCCGTGGACTGCCGGCTACCGCCAGGAGAACGAGATCGTGAGTGAGCGCTCGGTCGGCTGGTTGTCCGGTTCGTGCCTGCTGATGCGGCGCGCGGCCTTCGACTCGATCAACGGCTTCGATTCCCGCTACTTCATGTACATGGAGGACGTCGACCTCGGCGACCGCCTGGGCAAGGCAGGGTGGCTCAATGTGTATGTGCCCTCCGCCGAGGTCACCCACGCGAAGGGGCACGCCGCGGGCAAACATCCGGAACTGATGCTGCCCGCTCACCATCAGAGCGCGTACCGGTTCCAGGCCGATCGTCATCCCCACTGGTGGCAGGCGCCGCTGAGATGGGCACTTCGGGGAGGATTGGCAGTGCGGTCGAAGATCGCCGTGGCTTCCGCAGTCCGGGAACGACGCACGAACCAGAACGAGGGGGGAACTACTCATGGCAATTGAGAAGACGACCGATGCAGTGGTGCTGGTCGGCGGTCAGGGAACGAGGCTTCGCCCGCTGACCCTGTCGGCGCCCAAGCCCATGCTGCCGACGGCGGGTCTGCCGTTCCTCCAGCATCTGCTGGCGCGGATCGGGGCGGCCGGGATCACGCACGTGGTTCTCGGCACGTCCTTCAAGGCGGAGGTCTTCGAGGAGTACTTCGGCGACGGCTCCAAGCTCGGTCTCGAGATCGACTACGTCACCGAGACCGAACCGCTCGGCACCGGCGGCGGCATCCGCAACGTTCTGCCGAAGCTGCGCGGTGACCACGCCATGGTCTTCAACGGCGACGTCCTCGGCGGCACGGACCTGGGTGCGATCCTCGACACCCACCGGAACCGGGACGCCGACGTCACCCTTCACCTCGTGCGGGTGGGGGATCCGCGGGCGTTCGGCTGCGTGCCCACCGACGCCGACGGCCGGGTCACCGCCTTCCTCGAGAAGACGCAGGACCCGCCGACCGACCAGATCAACGCAGGCTGCTACGTCTTCAAGCGCGAGATCATCGAACGGATCCCCGAGGGACGCCCGGTGTCGGTGGAGCGCGAGGTGTTCCCGTCGCTGCTGGCCGAGGACGCCCGCGTCTACGGATACGTCGACTCCTCGTACTGGCGCGACATGGGCACCCCCGAGGACTTCGTGCGCGGTTCCGCGGACCTGGTGCGCGGCATCGCTCCGTCGCCTGCGCTCGACGGGCCCCGCGGCGAATCGCTCGTCCACCCGGGTGCGGGTGTCGCCCCGGGCGCGCTGCTGATCGGCGGAACCGTCGTCGGCCGCGGCGCCGAGGTGGGCGCGGGCGCACGACTCGACGGCGCGGTGCTGTTCGACGGCGCCGTGGTCGAGGCCGGAGCGACCGTCGAACGGTCCATCATCGGTTTCGGCGCGCGCATCGGGCCGCGAGCGCTGGTGCGTGACGCGGTGATCGGTGACGGAGCCGACATCGGCGCCCGGTGCGAACTCCTGCGCGGGGCCCGCGTGTGGCCGGGCGTGACGTTGCCCGACGGCGGGATCCGGTTCAGCACGGACGTGTGAGAGGTCAAGCGCCCCTAGCGCAGTCCGGCCAGGTGCACAAGCTGGTCGATCGTGGACTTCTCCGCGTTCGGCGGCAGTGCGTCCACCGGCCACCAGCGGAGATCCGTCGATTCGGAGCTGCGCACGATGTGGGCGCCCGGACGCGCGCGGACGAGGAACCGGAGGTCCAGGTGCCGGGTGGGTTGTCCGAGTGAGCACGTGATCGGGTGGGTGTGCGCCGACAGCAGGTCGGGATCGATCCGGAGGTCGGGAATTCCCGATTCCTCGCACGCCTCCCGTAGCGCGGCGTCGACGACGGTCTCGTCGGAGGGCTCGCAGTGCCCGCCCAATTGGATCCACCGGCCGACCCGGGGATGCAGGGTCAGAAGCACGTGACATCCCCCCTCGTCCAGGACGAGGGAGGACGCCGTGATGTGCCCGGGTACGTGCTCACGCAGGCACCCGAGCGGCGCCGACGCGAGGAACGCGAGCATGGTGTGCCGCAACGATTCGTCGTTCTCGTCGAGCGTTTTCCAACCCTCGAGCGCGGCGGTCGCGGTGCGGTGTAGTGATTCGGCGCTCATTGCGCTCAGGTCATCTCTCGATCAGGGCGTCGCCGGGGTCGGCGGCGTGTCGGGGTGTGAGTGGTTCGAGGGGGTGGCCGACGGCGATCGCTCCGAGCGGTTGCCAGTCGGCGGGCAGCTCGAGGGTACTGCGGACGATGTCGGCGGCGAAGATCGTCGAGCCGATCCAGCAGCTGCCGATTCCCTTGGTGGCCAACGACACCAGCAGCCCCTGCACCGCCGCACCGACCGCGACGGTGAACATCGTCGCCTCCGCCGCCCGCCGGCGCTCATCGGGGTAGGTGTGGGCGCCGTCGGGGACGCAGAACGGGATGATCACCTCCGGCGCGTCGAACAGGATGTTCCCGCGGGCCACCCGCGCCGCCACCGCCTCGGCACCCCTCCCGTCGGC
>NZ_JBHXWI010000117.1:0-13656 GCF_042671975.1 Rhodococcus sp. NPDC127593
ACCGGTTCCTAGACAAGATCGATTCTTTCACCACCGCAGGGCATTTCGCCTTTATGACACCCTCAGGCGCTCATACCAATCGGTGTATCCAGGCTCAGTAGAGCGCACCTGCTCACGTGTGGCCATCGGCAGACGACACCGCTGCAGACCGAACGGGTTTCGAGGGAGCTGAGACTCGATCCGGTGACGTCGAGACTGCCCACCACGCAATTTCGGCACTCTGGCAGTCTCGCAGGGGCGATCTCGGTCACCTCTGACCACCGATCCTTGCTCACCGCGTCGTGGACACATCCGCGCCCGGCTCAGCGCACCAGGTGGGTCACTGGCGCGCGGGACGGGCCGTGCTGGGCAAGACCCGAGTAGTGGTCGATTTGCGCCCGTACGGATTTCGACGACGACACACGGGGCATCCGCCCTCGAGCGCATCCACCTCGGGAACCCGAAAGGTCCTGACTGGCACCTACATCGTGGGTTCGGCGGTGTCACCGATCCGATGCGCAGTCAGTGTCCAGCGGCGTTGACGAAAAGGTGGGCGCGGGTGCCGTCGCTGATCAGGAGCAGGGTGACTTTGTCGGTGGGGAACTCGCTGTTCGCCGGGTTCACGCTAACGAGTAGTTGCATCTCCTGGGTGCAAGAGAAGCCCAGAATTCCCCACTCCGGCCCGGCGACCGCCGGATCGGTGCACGGGATTGGTTGTAGGGGTGAAAATGTGGAGTTGGCAGCGGATAGCTGGATCGAGTTCGCGAACGCAGTTTGGGGACCGTCGTAGCGACCCAGGTATGAGTTTGCACCCGAAAAGACCTGGGATTCGTACATCTGACCGAATCTGAACGTGGATGGGATCTCCACTCCGCGGCTGTTCAACGCATCCGGGGCCTCCTCCTCGTCGATTGAATGAGTGCCCGGCCCGTCGTGGCACGCGGTCATCGCAAGGGCTGCGATCGCCACGAGGCCCGCCAGCCCCGGTCCACGTCTTGGCTTGCTGCTCCGCACCAATGGATCCTTCGTCATCATCGTCCGCGACGGTTGCTCGTTATCGAGCCTATCCGGGTGAAGGAATTCATTCGTCGAACCGTCACCGGGATGAGCTCGGCGCCAGTGAGTAGCTGGTAGCAGTCGGCGTGCTCGTCCCAGTAGCCGGTCCTGTGGCCGTTCCGTTGCTGCTCCGGGCTCGCGAAAGGCGGGACACGCTGATCGCAGTCGCCATTGCGATCCTCGGCCTGATCCTGTGGTGCGCCCAGGACAATGGGCACGGTCTGGTGGCGGCGTACGGGTGCGCGCTCGGCGGCGTTGCCTGGATGGCCTTGGGTGACCGGCTGATCCACCCCGAGCGCGACCTGTACCGGCCCGCGCGGATCACCATGGGCACCCTCGAGGCGGCCCTCGGCAAACGATGAGCGACGAACCCGTCGTCGTCAACCCGAACTGGCGCGCCGGGCTCCGCACCCCCGCACTCCTCAGCCGAGCGGAATGGTCCTCGGGTCCGCACCGCCCGGTTCAGTCTCTGCGTTGGTGCCGCCGCATGGGCTCGACCAGCTCACTTGCCGGATGCGTGTCTTGTCAGGGTTCCCGGCCCAGCGCGGCCGGTGTCCGCAGGTTCGATGATGAACCGATGCTCGCTCTCCTCGGTTTTCTCCTGGTGGTGTGGTTGGTGTTCGTCATCCTCGGCCTCGTAATCAAGGGATTCCTGTGGCTCGCGGTCATCGGGATTGTGCTGTTCGCCGTGACCGCCGGGTGGGGCTGGCTCAAACGCAACACCCGCACCTGACCCGCCGCGACCGGTGTACCGCGGGGCAATGCGCGGTGCATCGTTGCGCCAGGACGGCTAGTAGCCGATCGACGGCAGCCACGCGCCCTGCGGCTCGTTGTAGAGCCCGATCGTCATCAGCGTCGACTGCTGGACGATCTTCAGTCCAGCATCGAAGCACCAGGCCATGAGGCGGGTATTGCGTGACGGCACGAGGAACCCGAGGCCGGTGAACTCGTCGGCGCCGGCCAGCAGCGCGATGACGTCGTCGTCGGCCTTGCCGACTGCATGCCAGGTGTAGCCGAAACCCGTCGCGTAGCCGGTGATCTGGCCGCCACGTTCGACCACGCGGGCGGTGCCGATATTGACCCAGTGCTGCAGCTCGCCGTGGCGGTCGTGGCCGTGCACCTGCCGGCAGATCTCGTCGCAGGCGGCGATCTCGTCCGGTGTCGCTGGACGCACGACTGCGCCGGGTATCGCGGACCCGCGTGGCGTTCCCTGGAAGACGGACAACAGCTCACGCACGGCGAAGCCGAGCTTGGCGTACAAGGAGAAGGACCGGTAGTTGTACGTCGTCTGTACCAGCCGCACGCCGGCTACCTCGCGCTCTCGCGATCGCTGAAGCAGCGCATTCATTAACGCACGGCCCGCCCCCGCGTCCGGCGCCGCCGGGTCAACGCAGACGGGTCCTATGCCGACGATTTTGCCGCGCTCGTCCTGTAAGGCGCTGCCGACGATGTGGCCGTCGCGCTCGGCAACCAGTCCGTAGATGCCGTCGGTGTCCAGCATCGCCTTGATCTGGAAGTCGGCGAATTCGGGCGTGCCCGCTTCGATCGGAAAGTTGTGGCGCGTGGCGAGCGTTTCGAAGGCGTCGAACATGATGTGCCCACACATCTGGGCGTCGTCCGGCGTCGCCTCGCGGATCTGCAGCTCGGTCATTCACCTATTGTCGCGCGTGTGTTGCCGACGATGGTCCCAAAGGCATGACCGATCCGGTAACGGAATCGAGCTGGCGCGGCGCCGAGTTCGGCTCCCCGACCACTCTGGCTACCGGCCGCGCAGGCCGATTGGGTTGCCATCGGCGTCGGCGAGCACACACACTCGCGCCTCGGCAGCAACCTGGCGCGGCGCACTGCGTTCGGTCGCACCAGCCGCGAGCAGGGTTGCGCGGGTCGCGTCGAGATCCTCGACGTCGGCGAAGGCCACCGGTCCACCGCCCACGTCGGCGGGATTCAGGCCGACCTCAAAGCCGTCGACGTTGTACCCGACGTAGTAGGGCTGGTCGGTGTGGGGCGTGCCGAGCAGCGCGGTGTAGATGGCCTTGGCGGCGTCCAGGTCGGAGACCGGGATCACCAGGCTGCGGATTGTGGCACTCATCGTCGTCTCCTCAGGGGTACGGCGGTCACATCGGAGGACCGCGTGATGTCCATGAACGATGCTAGAGGCGGCCGGTGCCCTGTGCTTCTCGATTCCTGATCGGTGTGGCACCTGTTCGCCGCGCACCGCGGCATCCCCGGAGCGTCGCGCGTCCATTTGATCGAGGGCTGGTAGTGGGCGCTGCGAAGCTGCACTGCCGTCATCCGATTGTCGGCCGCCACCCGTTTCGGTTGACGCTCGGGTGATGGGTCGCTGATTGGCTATGTCTCGTCGGTTGGATCGAGGGTGGGGACGCCGGTCTTGTCTCGGTGGCACGGCAGCGAGCCAGCGGTGCAGTGCGTGTGGACGTCGGTTCCGACGCGTGCGCAGCGCAGGCGCCATCGCTCGAACAGGCCTACCGTGGAGTGTGTACTACCAGCGCGAATAGGGTTCCGCTGGTATCAAGAGAGACATCAACAAAGTGGTGAGAACGATGTCGCAGCAAATGATGGACATGATGCACATGTTCATGACTTGGATGCAGAGCATGGGCTGGCCGATGCCGATGCCCATGCCGATGATGTGAGCCCCGCGCTACCGGTGTTGCCGGGTGCCTTCACAGTCGCGGTGTGCCGAAGGCCCGTAGGACACGGTTCGACCGGATCGTAGGGACCTCGCCCAGCCGAGGTCGCTGCGGCCTGCAGATCACGGTTCTGGGGGTGGAACGGTGGTCCGTGTGACAATGCGGCCTGTGCTGTGCGGCAGCGGGTCCTGGACATCAGCGGTGGAGAATTGCCAGGAGGGTAGCTCGTGGCGGTGTGGAGCGAGCGCGGAGGTGTTCTGGTTTCCTTCACAAGCACAAGATGAGGCTGACCCGGTGGAAACTCGATACCGCGCAGAGCGGAACACGCCGTGACGTCGCACGAGTGTTGTACGTCCTTGTCGCGATGATCGATCGGCAGCAACGGATCGAGGATTGACCATGCAACCCGCGCGACTGGGTGCACTGATTCGAGCCCACGTACTCGAGCCCTGAACGGTTGCCCACCACCCTCACGATGGATTCGGATGCTGCGGCGATCGCGGCGTTGACCCAGTACTACGGCCTCCCCACACCTGGGGGCGCCTACTTCGGTGCATTTCGACGCATCAGAACCGGGGTGTGCCCGCGCGAGCGAAGCGGTGGTCCCCCTGGCGGATGGCGCCCGATTCACCAAGCCTATCGGCGCCGCACTGGGCGTGCGGGCCTGCAACGTCGACTCGGAACCACCGCCACCGGAGTTCGGGAGACGCTGCGCAGCCCGGACTTTGCGGCACCACTTTCGGCGGAGTAGGCGCGGGACCGCTAGCGCACGCCTGCTCGGCACCCTGAACACCGAATGCGTCAAAGCCGACGATCACTGCCGCAGCGCCAACACATTTCGAGATGCAGGAGGGGAATCGTCTCGCCAGGGCGAGTCGCGCTCGTCCTGCCTGAACGTGGTGCAACTGAGTGTGGAGCCGTGAGACGGCCACGAGGATCGTGTGGGCCTGCCCAGACGTGTAATGGGCTGGGGACGGTGAAATGTCAGTTCGGGTGAGCTTCCTGATTACCAGGGAAAGCCGCCTGCCGTTACTGTGTGCGTTCGACGGTTGCCCGGCGAAGAAGGAGACAACATGGCGGTATCCACGAGGGGTTCTGAAGATTCGGCGAAGAAGACAACCAGGAAGATTCGTGAGTGGGCGATCGGGGCGGGGCGGGGCGCGAAGTGTCTTCCCGCGGAAAGCTTCCGGCCGAGATCGAGCACGCCTTCCATGAGGCTCAGGCGAAGAATGTTCAGGTGAAACCGGCGGCAAAGAAGACAGACGCGCCGAAGACAGACGCGACGAAGGCGGTTGCGAAGAAAACGGCCGTGAAGAAGCCGGTTGCTACGACGGTGCCGGTGATGAGGGCAGTGGTGAGTGAGGCTCCGGCAAAAAAGACGTCCAGGGAGATTTGTGAGTGGGCGATCAGGGCGAGCCACAAGGTGTCCTCCCGCGGCCGGATTCCGGCCGAGATTCAGCAAGCCTTCCATGAGGCTCAGGCGAAGAAGGTTCAGGCAACAAAGGCGCCGGTAGAGAAGACGCCCGCAAAGACAGCTGCGAGGAACGCGGCCCCGGCGACCGCTCCGGTGAAGACAGCCGCGAAGAAGGTAGTCGCGACGAAGGCGGCTGCGGAGAAACCGGCCGTGAAGAAGACGGTCGCGGAGACGCCGGTCGGGGCCAAGTTGCCGGTGAAGAGGGAAGTGGTGAGTAAGGGTCCGGCGAAGAAGGCGAACAAGGAGATTCGTGAGTGGGCGATCAGGGAGGGCTTGGAGGTGTCCTCCCCCGGCCGGATTCCGGCCGAGATCGAGCAAGCGTTCCATGACGCGCCGGCGAAGAAGGTGCAGACAAAAACGGCGCCGGTAAAGAAGACGGCCGCGAAAACGACAGCTGCGCGGAACACGGCCGCAGTGGCTCCGGTCAAGAGGGTAGCGGCGAGCAAGGCTCCGGCGGAGAAGAAGGTAGTGGCGGCGAGGGCGGCCGCGACGAAGACGGCCATGAGGAAAGTAGTCGCGACGAAGGGGCTGCGCAGAAGACGGCTAAGAAGTCGGTCGCGGCGAAGGCTCCGGTGAAGAGGGAAGTGGTGAGTAAGGCTCCGGCGAAGAAGTCGCCGAGGGAGATTCGTGAGTGGGCGATCGGGGCGGGTCATGAGGTGTCCTCCCGTGGCCGGATTTCGGCCGAGATCGAGCGAGCCTTCCATGATGCTCAGGCCGAGATGCCGGTCGCGTGAGTTGCGGCATTGCCCTGGTGCACAGCGTGGCCATCCTGCCGCGAAGGCTATGAGTCTGTGGGGATCATGGCCTCCAGCGCCATGCGGTGGGCGGTTGTCCGCGCAGCGGTGCCGGGGATGGGTGCGAGGTATCCATGCGCACCTGACTCTACGATTCCCGCGCGGAGTGGATTGGGTGTAGGGAGTTCTGGTCAAGGGGCAGACCTGTGCGTGGCGCTTCGGGTGCGGCGGGAGACTTTGATGCCGCGGTGGGGGCGAGTGGCACTACAGGTCGACAACGGCTGGTGGACCTGCAGGCTCGCATTGCCTTGGAGACCGCCGGTGGCCGCGGTTGCCGGTATCTGCACCTTTCGGTGACACGATGTGCGGGTGGGGAGACAGAGTTGGATCTTCGGGGTGGTGGGTTTGGGCGTCGGGCTGGTGGCGGTGGTGGTGTTCGCCGCGAGTACTTCGCGGCCGTACATGGTGGCCACGTCGTTCCAGCCAGCTGTGACTGATCCATCGATTGTGGTGGTGGTCGTTCTCTGCGGAGTCAGAATTCCGCAAAGACGGTGCGCACCCACTGGAGCGCGTCGTTGTTCGGTAGTGAGCCGTCGCTAGCGTCGTGCCGACCGTAGTTTCCGATTCGCTCGGCCCCGAGCGTCCGGAGCATCTCGTCGATGATCTCGCTGCCGTGGCTGTAGGTCTCATAGCTGCTGTCGCCAAGCCCGAAGATCGAGTATCGGATTCCGTTCAGATCTGGTGACTCCGCTTCGAGTGCCTCGAAGAACGGTAATGCGCCGCTGGGAAGTTCGCCGTCGCCGTGGGTTGAGCACACGATGATGTACGAGTTGTCGGTGTCGAACTTGGAGATGTCGAAGTCCGTCATGTCGATTGGCTCGACGTCGTGTGCTCTGTCGAGTTCGTCGACGAGATCTTCGGCGATCATTTCGGCGTTTCCGGATTCGGTTCCGAACAGAATGATTGTCTTGCTCATAGGACGCTCCTCGTGTCAGAAAGTGATGGGAGGCTGGATATCGAGTGCGCTGGCCCCCGGTTTGAATACCGAGTTGCTGGGCTCGGCGTAGGAGGCGATGATCGTGTCGCCGACCATACGTGCGTCAACCCGATTTTCCGGAATGGTTCCGCGTGGTCCGCGTCGTAGCCAGCCGACGCAGAACAAGTTGCCGCCGAGGATTCCGCGTTCGAGGTCGATATGTTCGATGTGTTCGTGGTCTGCTCGGCGGAGGGGAGCGGTAGCGTGTTCGGCGAATCCGATTGCAGTGCAGACAGCGTCGGCAGGCATCGAAACGGTGGAACGGCTGCCGTCCATCGCCAGCAGGACGATGCCCGACACTGAATCGACTCCGGTGAGCTCGATTGGTTCCCATCCGAAGTGGAACCGCACGACGCGGCCGGCAGCGTCGTCGGATCCCGCCGTCAGAGTGGCGATTGCCTCGTGACGAGCCGACTGCTCGTCGGGTTCGAGCTCGACACCGTGTGCTTCGAACGCGACATCGGAGAGCTTTTCCAGCTCGCGCACCATCGCGACATCGAACTTGGCCTGTGCCGGTTGTGATCGTCCGACGATGTCGATCTCATGAACGGGCCCAGCGGTGATGGCGTCGACGACGTCGTTCGCGATCCCGAGTGCTCGCAGCTGCTCGGCGGGGGTCAGGAATAGGCGGAGCAGGTCGATGGCGACGTTGCCGTGTCCGACGATGACGACTCGGCGACCCAGGCTCAGGTCATCGACCTTCTCCTCCGGATGCCCGTTGATCAACCGGGTCAGTCGACCGGCGCCGTACACGCCCGACAGTTCGGCTCCCGGCAGTGGCCCGCCCGGGCCGGCGAGGGCGCGATCAGCGTGCAGCCCGGTGGCCAGGACGACGATGTCAAAGGACTCTCGCAGTTGATCGATTGTGAGATCGCCGTCGCCTTCGATCGTGGATATCAAGGTGGAACCGACGAACCGAATCGACTCACGCTCGAAGAGTCGATCGAATTGTTTGGACACCGCGCGTGTCCCCGGGTGGTCGGGAGCTACACCGTGGCGAACCAGACCGTACGGAGTGTCGAGGCGGTCGAACATGACGATCTCGGATTCTCGCCAGCGCTTGCGAAGGAACTGCGCCAGGTAGCAGCCCGACGGTCCGCTGCCGACAATCGCGACGGACGGCTGTCGTGCGCCGGCTCCCGGTGTGGTCATGATGGTGCCCCTCGCCGTGGTTTCTCTTGCAATAGGTGTCGCGGATTACAATGTCGCGATCGGTTCGTACACGCATCAGCTATAAGCAGAATATGGCGTGCTCAACGGCGGACGCGTTTTCTTCAACGGCATTTCAATGGCTAGGTGGAAAGGAAACCTGCGCCCAGTTTGGCTGCTCCGCCGGGAGATCCCAGACTCTCGAAGAAGTTGGCGTTGATCGTGGTGTATTCGTTCCACGCTTCAGGTAAGTCGCTTTCGAAGAAGACGGCCTCGACGGGGCAGGCAGGTTCGCATGCTCCGCAATCGACGCACTCGTCGGGCTGTATGTACAGCATGTTTGTGCCCTGGTAAATGCAGTCGACAGGGCATTCCTCGATGCAGGCCTTATCCATGATGTCGACGCAGGGCTCGGCAATCACGTAGGTCACGAGCTCGAACCAGTATTTGTAGTTATAAATGGAGGTTCGATTCGATTCAAAACTGTTCGGGAAATTTCGGTCATGTCGTGGCGTTCGACGACTTTGATGCGTTCGCGGCCTTCTTCTTCGCCGAGGGAGCGTTCGTGTGCGTCGAGGCGGTACCAGCCGTCCCAGGTGGTGAAGGGGACGTGCTTGTCTTCGAGGAACTTCACCACTGCTGCTTCGTCGGGTTCAGTGGCGCCTTGGAAGGTGGGTGCGTCTTCGAGGAGGTTGGCGACGGTTTCGTTGGCGTCGCCTTTGGTGTGGCCGATGAGGCCGACGGGTCCGCGTTTGATCCAGCCGGTGACGTAGGTGGCGGGTATGTAGGTGGCGGTGGAGGATGCGGCTGGAGTGGAGCCTGCGGAGTGACCCGAAGAGGCAAGCACGCGGCCGGCTTCGTTGGGTATGGTGCCGGCTTGGTCGTCGAAGGGGAGTTGGCTGATGTTCTGGGAGAGGTAGCCGACGGCGCGGTAGACAGCTGTCACGTTCCAGTCGTTGTATTTTCCGGTGCCGCGGACGTTGCCGGTGCCGTCGAGTTCGGTGCGCTCGGTGCGTAGTCCGGTGACGTTGCCGTTGTCGCCGAGGATTTCGGTGGGGGATTCGAAGAAGTGCAGGAAGAGTTTGTGGGGTCGGGTGCCGATGTCGCGGATGGCCCAGTCCTGGAGGGTGTTGGCGACCATGTCGACCTGTTTGGAGGCGCGGCGGGCGGCTTCGGAGCCTTCGTCGTAGTCGATGTCTTCGGGGGTGACGATGACTTCGATGTTGGGGGAGTGGTCGAGTTCGCGGAGTTCGAGGGGGGTGAATTTCGCTTGTGCGGGTCCGCGGCGTCCGAAGACGTGGACTTCGAGGGCTTTGTTGGCTTTGAGGCCTTGGTAGACGTTGGCGGGGATTTCGGTGGGGAGCAGTTCGTCGCCGGTTTTGGCGAGGACGCGTGCGACGTCGAGGGCGACGTTGCCGACGCCGAGGACGGCGACTTTTTCGGCGTCGAGGGGCCAGGTGCGGGGGACGTCGGGGTGGCCGTCGTACCAGGAGACGAAGTCGGCGGCGCCGTAGGAGCCGTTCAGGTCGATGCCGGGGATGTTGAGGTCGCGGTCGGCGTTGGCGCCGGTGGAGAAGATGACGGCGTCGTAGTAGGTCCGGAGGTCGTCGAGGGTGATGTCGGTGCCGTAGTCGATGTTGCCGAGGAGGCGTACTTGGGGTTTGTCGAGGACTTTGTGGAGGGCGGTGATGATGCCTTTGATGCGGGGGTGGTCGGGTGCGACGCCGTAGCGGATGAGGCCGAAGGGAGCGGGCATGCGTTCGAAGAGGTCGATGCTGACGCCGGGTCCGCTGACATTGTGGTCGGACTTGATGAGCGCGTCGGCGGCGTAGATGCCTGCCGGTCCGGCGCCGACGATGGCTACTCGGAGTGGGCGAGTCTGATCAGTCATCTCTGCTCGATGTCACTTTCTCGATGGTGGATGTCATCCACGCGGTTGTCTTGCTGAAAAGCGTTTGTCGTGTTCGGTCTGTTCACTTCTCACGCGGCAACATGTCGCCGAAGGCCATGCGCACGAGCAACTCTGCAATCCCGTCGGCGCTCTCCGCGCCGGTCGGCTGGTACCACGCAGTGGACCAGTTCGCTGCCCCGATGATGAGCAGTCTGAGTACGCGAGCGTCGATGTCCGGTGCCAGGAAGCCGTCGGCCTTCGCGTCTTCGATCAGCGCCGAGAAGTAGTGCCCGTACGAGCGATGCAGTTCGATCGCTGGGCCCTGCACCTCGGCTGGAGCTTGCCCCAGCGTCCGTATGCTGGCGCGCGCAATGTCGTTCTTGGTGAGCATGTACCGCATGTGCGCTGCGATCGCTGCTCCGAGGCGGTCCTGCGAAGTGGCATCCTGATCAAGGGATTGGACGGCGTCTTCCACGTATGCGTGAGTTTCGACGATGCCACGTGTCATGAGATCTCGAATCAGGTCTTCCTTGTTCTCCATGTAGTAGTACAGGCTGCCTGCCTTGACGCCAGCTGCTTTGGCGATGTCTGCCAATGTGGTTGCCGCGTAGCCTCTCTTGGCTAGGACGCGGGCAGCGCCTTGCATTATGCGTTCTTTCGTGGATTCCCCGCGAGGCGTAGTTGCGGGAGTGTCCTTTGGACGCCTGGCCTCGTTCATGACGCTCAGACTATCGACGGCGGGAGACATGTGTGTCATTCTAACCTAGGTTTAGATTAGAATGAAGAGGAGATACCCGATGACCGAACGACTGTTCGAGCCGGATGTAGTGCAGTGCCCGTTCCCGCAATATAGGAAGATGCAGGACGAGTGCCCCGTCTACAAGGTTCCTGATGACGATCTGTATCTAGTCCTTGGATACGACGACTGTGTCGACGTCCTCACCAGCCCTGATGTGTATTCATCGAAGGCCGGCCCGGGGCTGCGTCAGAAGCAGGGCCCCGCAGCAAAAGCGGTTCTTGCGCAGGGGCATCGAATCGTACGTACTCTGCTGACCAACGATCCTCCGTCGCATCGGCGGTACCGGCGAATCGTCAACAAAGCCTTCACGCCTCGCCGGATCGCTGCGCTGGCGCCGGAAGTGACGAGTACCGTACAGGAGTTGATCTCCAAGCTCGAGCAGAACGAATCCGTCGATTTCGTCAGGGATTTCGCTCAGCCCTTGCCGCTTATCGTCATAGCCGACTTTCTCGGTGTGCCGCGTGATGACCTAGACATTTTCAAGCGATGGTCCGACGACGCCGCTGAGGTACTCGGCGGTACGCTGTCCGAGCAGCGGCAGATCGAAGTGAACACTTCCCTGACCGAACTGCTCCAATACTTTGCGGATCGCGCGGATGACCGCCGCGCTTCGCCGTCGTCGGACTTTCTGGCGGCCCTTGTCGAGGCCGAGGACGGCCAGTTGACGACAGAAGAAATCATCGCCATCGCGTATGTCGTGCTCGTTGCAGGTAACGAGACAACGGTGAATCTGCTGTCCTCGACGCTGTTGATGCTGCTCGAGCAGCCGGCCCTCATGGCACGAGTCCGTGCTGACCGATCGCTGATTCCATCCGCCGTCGAGGAGGCGCTGCGGTTGCAGTCGCCGATTCAAGGCTTTCCGCGGGTGGCGACTGTGGACACAGAGATCAAGGGCGTACCTGTGCCCGCCGGTTCTCGTGTGATGGTGATGATCGGTGCCGCCAACAGGGACCCCGACCATTTCGAGCATCCCGACGACGTCAACCTCGAAAGTGCTAAGAGCAGCGCACATATCTCGTTCGGAAAAGGTATTCATTTCTGCGTGGGCGCGGCATTGTCGCGACTGGAAGCCGAGATTGCCCTGAACGCGCTTTTCGACCGTTTCGGGTCGATCGAGTTCGCCCGAGCCGATTTCGAACCGGCGTATGCGGACAACGCGATCCTGCGTTCGCTACTGGGGCTCCCCATCGTTCTTCGGAAGTAGAAATTTACGGGACAATTGGATACAACATTGCGATCTCCAGAGTATCCAGTTAGGCTCGGAGAACATCGTGTGATGCAGGTCTCAACGCATGTCCTCGTCATGCCGAATCCGTCGAATTCAGCAGATCCTTTCAATCACAACAAGATCGAGGTAGAGCTATGGGCACACTGGACGGAAAAGTTGCACTGATCACCGGCGCGGGACGTGGCATGGGCGCTTCGCACGCGAAGGTTCTGGCCGCGAAGGGCGCAGCGGTGGTCATGCTCGACGGACCCGGACCCGTGCCGACGGCTGAATACGCCATGTCCACGGCCGAATCCATCAAGACCGGGGCCGCCGACATTCGCGACAAGGGCGGACGCGCGTTGGCGATCGAAGGCGACGTCCGATCGCAGGACGACCTCGACGGTGCCGTGGCGAAGGCTGTCTCGGAATTCGGAAAGCTCGATCTGCTGGTAGCCAACGCCGGAATCTGGGGACAGCTTGCACCGATCTGGGAAATGTCGGAAGAGGCATGGCAGGAAACGATCAACATCAACCTCTCCGGACCGTGGCGCACTGTCAAGGCTGCGGCTCCCCTGATGATCGAGAACGGCGTGGGATCGATTGTGTTGATCTCGTCCGTGGTGGGCATCGGAGAGGGCCTGCCAGGGTCGGCAAACTATGCGTCGGCAAAGCACGGCGTCATCGGATTGTTGCGCACGGCTGCAATGGAACTGGGACCGCTGAACATTCGTGTGAACGCGGTCTGCCCCGGATTCATCCGCACCGGGCTTCATGGATGGCAGGGTGCGGTCGATCTGATGGCTGGCCACCCCGGGGGTACAGAGGCGGACCTGATTCAGGCGGGTCACAACTACGGCATCCTGAAGGGGCGAGGTCCACTCGAACCGGGCCACGTGAGTGAAACGGTTGCATTCCTTCTGTCGGACGAAGCATGGGCCGTCACCGGCACGATCGTTCCGGTCGATGCGGGTCATACCATCCTGCCGCGTATCAATCCCTCACCGGCTTACTGATCGGCAACGAGAACTCCTGTAGTGGAGCGCGGTACTGTGGCATCTGCCGCAGGACCGCGTTCGCCGTCTGCGCAGTGTGCCTGATCTGTCTGATTCGGAACTCTGTATTCGAATAGTATTAGCGCTCAGATGGATTCGCAGACTCAAATTGAATAGTGACGACCATTACATTCGCCTCGACGGTGCCGCTCGGGTGCCGCAGTCCCGAGGGAGTCGAAGATGACCCGCGATCGACACGGTATACCCACCATGTACGAAAGCATCGATCGTGGGGATTGCTGACCAACACCATGCTCATCGTTCTCGTGGCTCTGCTAATCGGGACGTCGATCGTGTACCCGAGTTTCTGCTCGCCCGTCAATTTACAGAACCTGCTGTCGCCGCGATCATCAATAACGTCTTCTCGGCGTTCACTCTCGATCCCAATCTCCAACTGGTGATCAAGGGCGCGATCGTGATCGCCGCGGTGGCCGTGGACGTGTGGTTCCACCGCTGTCGAACGTCCTGAGTCGACCCCGACACCAGAACGGCGCCCGCCGATCGGCGGGCGCCGTTCTCGTCTTCACTCTCTAGTACTACAGCCGTAAGTTGATCATGGCGTGTGGCCCCGTCTCTTGTGGTGGCAAATTCGGGCGCGGGCCTGGTGCTGTCGTCTCCACTGCGA
>NZ_JBHXWI010000118.1:0-12790 GCF_042671975.1 Rhodococcus sp. NPDC127593
GCCCACCGGCGGCCGGGACGAGGACTACTACCTCCGCCAGCTCCGGGACTGGAAGATGTCCGCCGACATCGACACGATGCGCCCCCGGAGCATGCAGCTCTACGCCCAGCTCTGCGGCTGGACCCTCGCCCGCGCACATGCCCGCTCCGGCGACCGCGTCGCCATCTCCGCGTACCTCGGCAACTCCACCAAGTTCGACAACGCACTCGCCGACTTCGCCGACACCTACGCCGACCAGAACGAACACGATCACACCGCACTCGCCGCCGCCGTCGCCGCCGGAACCATCCAGGCACAACCCAACCTGTGAGCCGCGCCCCAAAAATCACCAAGGCAACCGGTCCGGCGGTCTCGCACTGGATTAAATGGGGACAAGACACCACAGCGAAGGTTGACCCGAAGTTCGGGCGCCTCGCAGCCGACCCAGCATGCCCACACACCCCGAGGGTGGTCCGCCGACGCCACGCACGCGCGATGAAAGCATCGACCCAATTCTGTGGTCGCAGTCGCCCACACACCGATCACGGTCAGCCTCGCCGATCCGTGCACACTCGACGCTCGAAAGCGTCGGCGAGGAGTGTGAGGCCGAATTCGAATTCCTGCTCGTGGTCGCAGGTGGCGAGGTACGTTGCGGCCGCGTGCACGCTGGGCAGTTCGACGGATTCGAGTGCCTGCTGCCGTGCCGTCGCCTTGGCCGGATCGCTCTGGGCGAAGGTCAACGCGGTTTCCACCTCGCGCAGCAGCGTGCCCGTGATGAACGCCAGTGTGGTGCGCAGCCCGTGAACCGCGAAGTCCGGTGAGGCTCCCGCCCGGATGAACGTGGCGAGCGCCGCCTCGAGGGGCGCAAGGGTCATCAGTGATTCCACCGGGCGCGTCAGCACGAGTCGTGCCGCGCGGGGGTGCCCGGCCAGAGCGGCGTCCCGGAACGACCACGCGATCGCGGTGATGTCTTCCCGAAGACTGCCGAGAGGTTCCGGAACCATCATGCGGGACAAGATGAGCTCGGCGATTCCGTCGAGCAGAGCGTCCTTGTTCGCGACATGGTTGTACAGGCTCTTGGGGTCGACCCCGAGCCGACGTGCGACGGTGCGCATGCTCAGCGTCTCGACGCCGTCGTCGTCGATGACGGACATCGCCGCCTCCAGGATCGCGTCGCGGGATAGAACGGACTGTCCGGCGGGCGGGCGGCCACGGCGCGTGCTCGTCTGTACCGCGTCTGTCATGACGTCCATCCTCGCATGCCTTGACACGGTAATCCACACCGTGGATTAATAGATAAATCCACAGTGTGGTTTTAGCCTGAGAGAAGGGACCCGTCATGGTGTTGCGGTGGACGGCCGAGGATCTGTCCGACTTGAGCAGTGTCGGAGACGGCATCGACGTGCTCGAACGCGAGAGCGCGGGCGGGCCGGGTGACCGGCTGCGCGCCGCCCGGTCGAGCGGTGCACACTTCCGCCGGGAGTTCGCCGCGACCGGGATGCCGCAGCGGATCGACACGTGCGACCTCGTCACCCTGCCGTACCCGACGCGATTCGGACTGTTCCGGGCATCGCGGGCCATCGCACCTTTCCTCTCCATCACCAACCGGATGCTGGTGATCCGGTGGAACGAAAGCGACGGCAGGCAGCGGGTGCTGCTCTTCGAGCCGAGCGATGTGGATCTGGGGCGTAACACGCCATATTTCGCCGAACTCGTCCGCCGCACACCGTCGCCGCTCGCCAAGCGAATGGTCACCGAGCACGGCAGCGTCTCGAGCCACCTCGCGGCCCTGGGCATTGCTCCGGCCGATGTCGACTTCATCGTGTTCGACCACCTCCACACCCAGGACCTGCGCCGCTGGGTCGGGACGACGGCCTACCAGCCGGACTTGGGTGAGCAGCCGGACGCGGTGTTCCCGAACGCGAAGGTGATCGTCCAGCGGGACGAGCTGATCGGGATGTCAGACCTTCATCCGCTGCCAACCCCGTGGTATCAACCACAGACGTACCGCGACATCCCCGTCGAGGTGTTCCTGCCGATCGACGGCTCCGTCCTTCTCGGCCCTGGCATTGCCGTGATCAAGACACCCGGGCACGTGTTCGGCAACCAGAGCCTGGCACTCAACACATCGACCGGAATCTGGGTGAGCAGTGAAAACGTCATCGCCGCCGAATGCCTCACACCGGAACACTCCACGCTGCCCGGCCTGGCCCGATGGTCGTCGTCCTGGCAACAGGAAGTCGTGCTCAATGCGAACACGATCGAAACCACTGCCGACCAATACAACTCGGTCGTTCTCGAGAAGACGATCGCCGACCACAGCCAAACCGACTCACGGTTCCTGCAGTTCTTCCCTTCCAGCGAGCTGACGCCGATGTGGACCAACCCGGGCACCCGGCCCACCTTCAGCCACCACGCCATCACCCACCAGTCCTGAGCGCCGCACCCCGAGGAGACCGCAATGTCGCGCCACACCATCCCCACCGAGGACGTCCTGCGGGCACGGGAGAAGCTCGTGCTCGACCACTTTCAAGACGAAGTCCGCCAGGACTGGGACGACGTCCTCGACACGTTCCCACACCCGCATTACGAACTCATCGCCGGCATGACCGTCCACGACGGCGACGGCCCCGTTCGCGGGTACTACCACGACACCCGAGTCGCCTTCCCCGACCAGGACCACGAGATCATCGCCCTGCGCCACAGTGCCGATGCTGTGATCGTCGAATTCTGGCTCATGGGAACTCATCTCGGTCCGCTCGGCAAGATCCCGCCGACCGGAGGCCGGCATCGCACCCGGATGACCGCCTACTTCATCTTCGACGAGACCGAAAACCTCGTCACCGAACGGATCTACTTCGACCAGCTCACGATCCTCTCGCAACTGCTCGGCAGCCTCGACAAGAAAAATCCGCGCGACCTGCTCACCCTCGGCCGCGCCGTCGTCGGGTTGCTGGCCATGGCCGGCAGCGAACCCGATCCCCGACTGCTCGACACCACCGCCCCGGACCTGACCCACTGACCCTCGCTCGGCAAGGAGAACCATCATGCGTGCACTCATCGGCGGCCTCGAATCGGACTGGGTTGCCAAGGACGACACCGAGATACCTGCCATGAAACTCGGCGCCCTGCGCGTGCGGGTCATCGCCGCGGCCCTCAACCGGGCCGACCTCTACATGCTGGAAGGCACCTACAGCCCGAACCTCAAACCCGGCGACGTCTACCCCGCAGGCATGGAGCTCGCCGGCGTCGTGGAGACCTCGAGCCCCCTGGCCCCGCAGTACCCGGTCGGCACCCGGGTCATGGACGTCACCATGGGCGCGTTCGCGGACTACGCACTGTGCGACCCGCGCATGGTCCTGCCGATCCCCGAGGACATGTCGTTCGAGGAAGCCGCCACCCTGCCCGTCGCCTTGGCGACCGAGAACGACGCCCTCGTTCAAGCCGGATTCACCTCCGGTGACCGGGTTCTGATCGTCGGGGGCACCACGTCCATCGGCCTCATCGCTATTGCGCTGGCCAAGGCGCTCGGCGCGGGCACCGTCATCGCGACCACCACCAGCGCCGACAAGCAGCCGGCGATGATCGACGCCGGCGCCGACGTCACGATCGTCACCACCACCGAAGACCTGGCCGCCGCCGTCCTCGCCGCGACCGACGGTCAGGGTGTCGACGTCACCCTCGACCACATCGGGGGTGAACTCTTCGCCCAACTCCCGGCCGCTACCCGGGTCGGCGGTGTCATCGTCAACATCGGCCGCCTCGCCGGCCCCGGCACCAGCCTCGACCTCGACCAACTGGCGTTCCGGCGGCAGCGGCTGATCGGCACCACCTTCAGTGTGCGCACCCCCGACGAACTCGGCGAAGTCTGCGGCGCACTACACGCCGCCGTCCTCCCCGCCCTCGCCGAGGGCAGGATCCGCCCCCGCATCGACAAGATCTTCCCGTTCGAGCGGGCAATCGACGCCGCCGAGCGACTGCGCTCCAACGACGCGCTGGGCAAGATCCTGATGTCTTTCGCCGACCGCCCCGCCGATGAGCCTGCCGACCGGGCACCCATCGCCAATTTCTTCGGCAGCATCACTCAACTCGGCTACGTCGTCCACGACATCGACGCCTCCATCGAGGGTTTCGTCAAGTGCGGCATCGGGCCGTGGTTCCTGCTGCGCAACGTGCAACCCGAAAACTTCACCTTCCGAGGCCGGCCCTCCGGGATGGCAATGGACGTCGCGGTCGCCAACAGCGGCAACATCCAGATCGAGATCATCACCCCCGTCAACGACGAACCGTCGATGTACCGGGACTTCCTCGACGCCGGCCAGGAAGGCCTGCAGCACTTCGCCTACTGGTCGACCGACTACCAGGACCTGTACGACCGGGCGCTCGCCGCAGGATTCACCGTCGGCCAGGAAGGACAACTCGGCGGCCCCACCGGACGCTTCGCGTACCTGCAGACCGAACACCACCCCGGTACCTGCATCGAGATCTCGGACCTCGGCGGCGCCAAGGCGCAGCTCTTCGATTACGTCGAACTGGCCGCCAGGAACTGGGACGGCACCCACCCGGTTCAGGTCATCGACCCCGCAATGCTCGCGGCCCGCTGATGCGGGTTCACCACCTCAACTGCGGCACGATGCGGCCGCCCGGGACGCCGGGTCTGGTGTGTCATGTCCTGCTCCTCGAGACCAGCGCCGGCCTCGTGCTGGTCGACTCCGGCCTGGGTCTGCGCGATCCCCACGACCGGGCGAACCGGTTCGGCCCGGCCAGATTCTACGTTCGGCCCACCTACGATCCCGACGAGACCGCCATCCGCCAGATCGCACGCCTCGGGTTCGATCCCAAGGACGTTCGGCATATCGTGCTCACCCACTTCGACGCCGATCACGTCGGTGGCCTGGCCGACTTCCCATGGGCACGGATTCACCTGACCGCCGCCGAAGCGTTCGCGGCGCTGCACCCCCGAGGCCTGACGGAAAAGCAGCGGTACCTCTCCGGCGAGCGAGACCACCACCCCAGGCTCGTCGAACACACCCCTTCCACGTCGGAGACCTGGCGAGGCTTCCCCGGCGCCCAGGAACTCACCGACATCGCTCCCGGCATCGTCATGATCGACCTGCCCGGCCACAGCCGCGGCCACGCCGCCGTCGCGGTCGACGCGGGCGAGAGGTGGATTCTGCACGTCGGCGACTCCTTCTATCACCACGGTCAGATCGACGGCACCGCCAAGGCGCCCAAAGCGCTACTCGCGATGGAACGCCTCATCGCCCACGACTGGGCCAAAGTCCAAGACAACCATCAGCGGCTCACCGAACTGTGGGCCGCGGCCGAACCCGACCTGCTGCTCGTCAACGCCCACGACCCATCCCTGTTGCGCGAAGCCCAGCAACGCAACCGACAGGACCCTTCCCGATGAAACTCGTACTGATCGGAGCCACCGGTGGAACCGGACGCCAGCTCATCGACCAAGCAATCGACCGCGGCCACCACGTCGTGGCCTACTGCCGCCGCCCCGCCGCCCTGAACCCGCGGCCCGGACTCACCATCGCGGGCGGCCACCTCGACGATCACGATGCGCTCGTGTCGGCACTGTCCGGCGCCGACGCCGTCCTGTGCGCGCTCGGCCCGAAGGGCGGACTCGCCGGCATCTTCGGCGTCACGGTGATGCAGGACAACCTGCCGCTCGTCACTACCGCCATGCGCGACGCCCACGTCGACCGGCTGGTACTGCTGTCGGCTTACGGCGTCGGTAACTCCGCGCGAACCGCCTCACCCCTGGCCCGGCTCGCCTACAAGACGATGGTCGCCTCCGCAAACCGAGACAAACAAATCTCCGAAACCGCGTTGCCGAACACCCAACTCGATGTCACCCGCATACTTCCGGTCATCCTCGACGACGGACCACTCAACCCCCACGCCACCGTCCGACCCATGTCGACGGTCACGAAGGTGTCGGGCCTGCCCAAGATCTCCCGCGCCACCGTCGCCGCAGCCATGCTCGACGCCGCCGAAGACGACGGCACCCGCGGAAAACGACTCCTCGTCTCCGCCCCCGGCACCGTGTCCTAGCTGATCGATGACGCTTCCTCTGCCACCAAGCGACTTCCGCGGTGCTTGCGCATCCACATCACCCCGGGCCGCACTCATCACACACGGCATCAGCGGCCCCGCCGAATCCGGAAAGTTGTCATATTTCGGTAACTTTGGATGATTGCACGTCAAACGGCGCAGTCGGCGCGCCCTGATGATGCGCGAAACTTCGCTACGCCCCACCTGGGCCCGTCGACTCACCGGTCGATTGTGCTGACCGCGCACCACCGTAACGGCGAAAACGGCACACGTCATGTCGGCGGACCCGCGTCCTGCTGGCGGCGTTGATGAAACCGCTCACGCTGCTCATCGAGCAAGATCACACCACGACGCTGGACGCGGTGATGTTCACGGGCAATCAGCAGTCGCACCGACGCGGTCCGCCGCTCCAGATCGGCCGCCCGCCTGGCCGCATTCTCGTCGTCGAGCAGGTACGCCGCGGCGCGGTCGCAGTCGATCAGTATCTGCTCGTAGGCGAGCCGAATCGGCTCCTGTTCGTCGAGCCGCGACACCGCCACGTCTTCGATCAGTTGCAGCGGAAGCCGCGCCAGTCGGTAGTTCACACGTAGAAGGGCCAAGGACAGGGAGCCGAGTGTCACGCGCTGAATCGTAAGCTCGGCGAAAGCACTTGCGAATAGGGTCTAAAGTCCCGTTGTCGATGTCCGAGCCTTTCGCCGAGCGCTCATCCGAGTCGGTTGTCGTCTCGATCGCCATAGCGGCCTCGACGCCCACCTGCCACCCGGCGCACGCCGCTGTGAGTCGATCCGACGCTCGCGGCCGATGTCGGTTACCGCGAGTCACACCGCACAGGTTCGAGGTCTTCCGAACATGGACGGTTGCCCAGTGGCGCTCGCGACAGGAATGCGGTACAAACAAGGCCTGCAACTAAATTGTGATCCAAATCACTCTTAATCGTTACCGGAGGAGACAGACAAACCTCACAGGCGGCCCCAGTCCATCGGACCCGATATGGTCACCGCCTGCATCTATCCCCTTGCGAAAGGAGCATGGAATGCATCCCTCGCTACCCATGAAGCAGCGGATACCCGGCGGTACAGAACACCTCACACAGCCAGTCATCGGTGCCGTTGCCTCACTATCCGTAGCCATGCCCGCCTGGATGGTCACCAACTCACTGTGCGCCACCGCCGCGATCGTCGCCGCGACATTCGCCGGCCTTGTCGCGGCAGCTGTGATGCTCCGACCTTCTCCATGACGCACGCCCCCACCAGTAGCCGCCCAGCGAACACAAGAGACTCGATGAAGACCAACGCCGCCCGCGCGGCGGCGTTCCGTTCGATGTCAACGGCTGACGTCGACCGACAACAGGTCGACGTCGACCGCATTCCGTCGACATCCCAGGAATCGTAAAGGCTCGGTACGAAGATGCCCTGGACCGTTGTGGTCATAGCCGTCACGTTGATCGTCGTGATCGCCTCTCTCAGCGCAGCGATCGCCGCGGATGCGATGTCGCACCGTCACGAACACGTCCGCGAACCGTCACGTGTCGGTGGACCACGCGTGGCCCCCGCGCCGACCGCCCGGATCCGCAATCCCCACTGGCGCCGGACCGCTGTGCAGGCCTGGACAATCTGTGGTGCCGCCTCGGCACTTGCGATTGCAATCGTCGGATTGCTGACGTCAGCCGGTTGAAGCCAGGAGCTCATCGGCGCCAACGCCGGCCACCACCCGCCGGAGAGCCCTACCCCCACAAGACTTTTCGCCCTGCCTTTACGACGGAGGCGCCGGCCAGGGATGGTCGGGGCTGATGATCTTCACGATCTCAGCGAAGAAGTTCCACACGCCCAGCGCGTCGACGTTCGAATTGACCAGCATCACAACCGTCTTACCCTCGGGAGGAAGGTAATAGGCGTAGGTCTGGTAGCCCGCGATGTTTCCGTTGTGGCCGATCCAGCCGTTCTGGTACTCGACCCCTAGTCCGTACAGCGAACCCGCACCTTCCGACGGTGCCAGCTGAAACTGCTCCCGTTCGCGCTGAGTGGCCGGCGAGAGCAACGTTCCTGTGGCCAAGTCGCGCGCCCACACACGCAGATCGTCGAGCGTCGAAATCATGTTTCCCGCGCCGAACCCCCACGACGGGTTCCAGTCGGTCGCGTCCACCGTCTCGCCGTCGAGTGTTTTCGTGTATCCCTGCGCGTGCGGTGACGGAAAGGCCGCATCGGTCGGGACCGAGGTGTGGCCGAGATTCTCGGGTCGCACGATGTACTCGTCGATGTAGGCGTTCAGCGGCTTGCCGGAAACCTTCTCGACCACGAGGCCCAGGAGCGCGGTATTGGTGTTGCAGTAGTCGAACCCGGTGCCCGGCGCGAACAGCGGCGGACGGCTGAAACTTATCTCGAGCAGTTCCTGGGGCGTCCATTGGCGCTGCGGCTGACTCGGGAGCGCCGGAATCACCACGTCCGAATAATCGGGAAGCCCACTGCGCATGGCCGCCAACTGGCGGATGGTGATCGTGTCTCCGTTGGGAACGTCGGGCACATACCTGTCGATCGGATCGTCGAGGCCGACCTTTCCCTGATCGACCAGTTGCAGCACGGCGGTGGTGGTGAAGGTCTTGGTGACGCTGCCGATGCGCGTGAACAGGTCGGGCGCCATGGGTTCGCCGGTGGCCGTGTCGCGTACCCCGAACGCCTGGACGTAGGGCGCGGCGCCGTCCTGCCAGACACCGACGATGGCCCCGGGAATCGAGGCGTGCTCCATCGCCCTCGGAATCGTTTCGGTGAGCTGTGCATCGGGCACGGCTGGTTGTACTGCCGACTCACCGCATCCCACCAGTCCCGTCATCGAGATCGCCAAGACTGCGACGATTCGCCGTCCCGAGAATGTCTGTGCCACCTCTCCCCAATCCATGCCTGCAACATCGATCTGCCCGAAGCTTGCCTCATCGGCTCCGCCTTGGAGCGGTTTTCGGGCGCCCGATTTGAGGCAAACGCCTCATGCGACCACCGAACCGGCCGATCGATGATCAGAGCATGACAAAGCGAGTTCAGGAACCAAGGAGATCACCAATCATGAACGAACTGACATTCGAACCACCGACCGTCGATCGGCTCGGCACGCGCCTTTCGGATCACGCACCCGAAGCGGCGGGCGGCGGGCGGGTCGATGCACTCAACGTGAGCCGCCACGTCGGGGCGCGGCAGATCCTCCAGGAGCTGTCACTGTCGGTCGAACCAGGCGAACTGGTCGCCATTGCCGGCGGCAGTGGAGCAGGAAAGAGCACATTGCTGGAAATCCTCGCGGGACTGCAACCACCGTCTTCCGGCGAGGTTCGGCACGACGGCGTCGTTCGCGGTGCCCGAGTCAGCGCCGATTCCCGTATCGGCTACGTGCCCCAGGACGACATCATCCACCTCGAGATGCCTCTGCGCCGCACGCTGCGTTACGCAGCGCGGCTCCGGCTGCCCGCGGGCACATCGGCGGCCGAAGCGGACCGGGTAGTCGAGGAGACCATGCAGGACCTCGACCTGGCTGATCGGGCCGAGGTGCCGGTCCGTGCGCTGTCCGGTGGCCAGCGCAAGCGGGCCAGTATCGCCGTGGAGCTCCTGACCCGGCCAGACCTCTTCTTCCTCGACGAACCCACCTCCGGGCTCGACCCGTCGACCGCAGCGGACGTGATGCGCCTGCTGCGCCGACTCAGCCGGCGCGGGGTCACAGTCGTCCTCACGACGCATGAGCCCGCCGGCATCGACCGGTGTGACCGGGTAATATTTCTGGCTCGCGACGGCCACCTGGCCTTCACCGGCAGCCCCACCGAGGCTCGGCACTACTTCGGTGTGGAGGATCTCGCCGAGGTGTACGACCGGCTGGCTCGCGAGCACACCCCCGAGATCTGGGCGGAGCGATTCGCGGACAGCGGTGGGACGTCGGACACCCGGCCCGGCTCGGCTCTACCGCCCGTCCCGGCCACCCGTTCAGACGTCAAACGCACGGGCATGGTGCGGCAATGGTGGCTACTCACACGACGCAATGTCGATGTTCTCCTTCGCAACCGGCTGACCCTGGCGGTCCTGCTCGGCTCACCGGTTCTGGTGACGGCGATGATGGCGACGCTGTTCCAGCGCGGCGCGTTCGACCCGCGTAGCGCAGCCGATCTGGGCCCGGCCCAGATCGTGTTCTGGATCGCATTCGCAGGCTTCTTCTTCGGCCTTACGTACGGCCTGCTCCAGATCGTCGGGGAGATGGCCGTCTTCCGGCAGGAGCGCCTGGCCGGGCTCAGTGTGGGCGCCTACGTGGCATCGAAGGTGACAGCCCTGCTTCCGGTGCTGGCTGGAGTGAGCGCGCTGCTGCTCGGTGTGCTGCGGGCGCTCGGTCGGCTCCCCGCCGTCGGATGGGACGTGTCCGCCTTCCTGTTCGTGACGATTGTGATCGAGGCGACCTCGGCACTGGCCCTCGGTCTGCTCGCCTCGGCCGCGGTCTCCAACGCCGCGCAGGCCGCCCTCGCCCTGCCGATGCTCTGCTTCCCTCAGGTTCTGTTCGGTGGCGCCATCGTCCCCGTCGACGAGATGGCTGTTCCGGGACGCCTGATGAGCCTCGGCCTATCCAACCGCCACGCATTCGAAGCATTGGGTCGCGACCTGGATCTCGACCGGTACAGCGCCACGCTGCCGGCCATGTCCGCCTACGGCGACACCTTCCACGGAGGCACCGGCGCCAGTCTCATCGCGCTCGCCGCGTTTGCCGTCGTTCTCACGCTGGCCACGGTGTGGGTACTGGACCGGCGGTCCCGGCCCGGCGCATCCCGGCGATGACGGCCCCGCACAGCCGGTCCCGCCAGATGGGGGATGCTTCACTTCCCCACGACCGCATTGACCGGGAAGCCTACCAGACCCCGGTCGATCGCGGCGAGACTGGCCTGTGTGCGGTTGTTTACACCGAGCTTGGCGTAGACACGTTCGACGTGGTTGCGTGCCGTTTTCTCGGCGATGAACAGTTCGGCGGCGATCTCTCGGTTCGACCGGCCCTGCGCGACGAGTCGCAGGATCTCGACCTCGCGGTCGGTCAGCCCGGCCGGCCAGGGCGTCCGCCGCGACAGCCGCTGCCCTGCCGCCGCCAGCACGGCCGCCACCGACTCGGCGTCGAGGCGTCCGGCACGCGCCTCCTCTCGCAACCGATCGGCAGCGCCGCGAGCATCGAGCGCCGGCCGGTGTGGCCGCGGCTCGAGCAGTCCCTGATAAGCCTCCGCCGCGGCAAGCAGCCTGTCCTGCGCGGTCAACTCCGCGCCGGCGATCCCCCGGGGAAAGCCGGACCCGTCGATCCGTTCCCGGTGCTTCATCGCGACGGACACCACCGACTCCAAGCCGTTGACTCGGCTCAGTATCCGGCCGGTCAGATCCGGATACATCCGCACCCGTTCCCATTCAGCCGTGGTGAGTGGCCCCTTCTTCTCCCAGATCTGGTTGGAAACTCCCATTTTGCCGAGGCTGTGCACGAGGCCGGCACGGTAGAGATGCGTGATGTCCGTCGGCGACATGCCCACGTGTCGGGCTGCCCCGGCCACCAGATTCGCGACGCCACGCGAATGCCCGAGGGTGAACGGGGATTTGAGATCGACGAAATCGGCCATGGCCCCGAGTAACTCGTCGCTCTCGTCGGCCTTCAGGGTTCGGTCACGATCCGGTGCCTGGGCCAAGGCCGCGATCCAGACGTCCATTTCGAGCAACCCGTCCACGATCGCCGCCGCGTCACGTTCGAACACGTCCGCCACGGCCGGGCTGAATTGACTGCCGCGACGGGAACGGAGAACGCCTTTCGCGTGCTCGAGCCCACCCGTCCGCAGGTGCACCTCGACGACGTCGGCCACGTGAGCGATGTGGATCTCGACCGGGATACCCTCTCCGCGAGAACCGTTGGGCAACCCCCGGCCGTCCCAGCGCTCGAAGACGTAGGCCAGCGCCTTTCCGACCTGCCCGTCCAAGCCCATCCGATCGGAAAGAACCCCGGCGGAACTGCAGTGCGAATGGATCAGTGTGGCGACCTGGCCGCGAGCCGCGACCAGGAAGACAGCCGCACGGATGCCGCGCTCCCAACCCGGCAATCCGCGTCCCACGTGACTCGTCATCAGCCGCAGAAACGGCAGGCCGCTCATGTCCACCGCGTAGGTGTCGGCGCGGAAGGCAATGTCGTCGCCGAAGAGCGCCGAGAGTTCGTGGGAGTCGGCGTGACAACCGATCCACCCGACCAGATTGGCGTAGTACACGGTCGCTCGCTGTTGCGGGTCGAGTCCCATCCGCTCGGCGATCCGCGTCGCGATCAGGGACGACCGAAGCATGTGTTCCATCGGTTGACCCAGACCGAGGTCGATCGCCAAAGAGACCGCGGCCAGCAGTTCGGCCCTGCTCAGGCCTTTTCCCGAGCCGGGCAGCGTCCCGTGCGGGTGCATCTTCCCATTGTCCACCTGAACACGACCCGATCTGGAAGCAACCCGAGAGACAGGTACCCACATACGCCAAACGACCCATGCGAAAGTTCGCAGGTCAACACACAATTGTGACCTACCAGATACGCCGAACCACAGCAAGGAGGCCGCCGGACACAGCTTCCGACCCACAACTTCACTCGCAGTCACGCAGGCAGCACACCCCGCGCAGACAGGCAACATGCGCCCCCCTATTAGCCACCTATCCCTCCCGGGGACGCCTCGCAGGCGCGAAAATGGGGTCGGGTCGCCTGCCGACGCCGACTTTCCCTTGAGCCTGAGCTC
>NZ_JBHXWI010000119.1:0-12358 GCF_042671975.1 Rhodococcus sp. NPDC127593
CTGTAGTAACACGACCCCAACGCGGCCGCGCGGCGTCCCCGCACGTCAACACGCCTTTTCGCGGAATCGTGTGCCCATCAGCTGCGGAAGTCCGGCTAGTGTCAGGTGATCAAAGTCTACAGACACGGGTGGTCCCCTTCTAGGTTCATGGACAGCTTGCTATGTCGGTTGGTTGAGTCGGCCTTCATACCAGATGATTCCGTCTGATTTGGCAGCTGGTCGAGGATCCACGAGGCATCGTTCATCGATTGCTCCGTTATGATGTGCTCGCTACCTGGGTCAATCCGGAGATCGACGTCAGCTCCCGATGTCAGCAAGGCCCGTGCGGTCTGCTCCACCCTCCACCGAGGCACCCAGGGGTCGCTTTCAATGCTGCGCATGAGGATGGGCACACCCTTCAGCGGCTCATCACCTGGGACCACCGCATCGCCTCGCCCCAAATAGCCTCCCGTGAAAAGTATCGCCGCGGCATACGCCGCCGGTTCCGTCAGGAGAAACTGGGAAAGTAGACACGCACCCTGAGAGAACCCCCACAATACGATCCGTCCCGTCGAGAATCCTTCAGCCTCGATAGCTGCAACCTGTATACGAAGTGCCTCAATAGCATTCACCAGTGCTGGTTGGTTGTTCGCCACCGGTTCAAGGAACGGATGTGGATACCAGCTGTTCTCATATGCCGAAGGAGCGTAGAAGCGAAGACCCGACGACTTCAACCTTGCGGACTGCTCTCGCATGAACTCTGGAGTTTGTCCACGACCATGGACCGCAAGCACGGCAGCTCGGGCAGAGTGGGTATTGTCCCCCCACACAGTTGTCTCCCGACCTAAGTGCGGGTTCTGCTTTTGCAACATTTCTCTTCCCTCAGTGTTGATCTCGAGCGGGGAGTGCCACCGTCATGTCGGCGGCACTCCCCCGGATACCCGTCCGATACAGAGATCAGATGTCGATCTCTTCCAGCTGACCGAGAAGCTCAGTGCGACGGTGCTCGAACTGCGGCGGCAGCTGGAACTTGGTGCCGAGCTCCTGGGGAGACTCGTCACAGTCCCAGCCTCCGTCCGCGTGAGTGACGGCGAGTTCGAACAAGGCACCGCCTGGTGTTCTGACGTACACCGACTTGAAGTACTTGCGGTCCTTCAACTCGCTGATATCGGTGTAGCCCGCTCCCTCGATCTCGAACTTGATTTCGTCCTGGTTCTTCAGGTTGTCCAGGTTCCACGCGAAGTGATGGTAGGTGCCAGCACCGTACCTCCATGTGCCCTGATCATCCTTCCGATTGCCGATCAGCTCAATATGATTGCCGAAGCTCTCATCGCCGACCTGGAAGACCGCCCGGTCACCGTCTTCACGGATCTTCCCCTGCGAGTAGAAGGTGTTCTGCGCGAAATCGACCATGCGCTCAGGTGTGGTGACGTGGATACCGACGCCATGAATACCATGAATGGCATATTCCGCCGGCACCCCGTAACCAGGGTGGCCTTCGCGCGGGTCATTGTCGTTGCTGACGAAGACGTACTCGATACCGGACGGGTGCCGGAAGGCAAGACGACGCCGGTCGAGAACCTCTACGTTCTCAACCACAACCTTGTGCTCGGTCAATCGTTGGTGCCAGAAGTCCAACGATCCTTCCGGAACAGATAGCAGAACTTCTCGTGCCTGGTTCGTACCGGGTTCTCCGACCAAACCTGCCTGTGCCCAGGGAAAGGTAGTAACCACGGAGGACGGGTCCCCATTCGCATTGCCGTAGTAGAGGTGGTAGATCGGAATCGAACCGTCGAACAAGACCGTTCGTTTGATGAATCGCATGCCCAATGTCTTGACGTGGAAGTCCACATCCTCCTGTGCGTGGCCGACGGACAGGGTCACGTGGTGGGAACCTTTTACGAATGCCATCTCATTCTCCTCGTGTAGGTGGGAAAATCCCTGATTTTCTGCGGGTGGGGAATTCACTGAATCCGAACACGGTTCAGTAGCTTTTATAGGACGGCCGGTTTCAGCGTTCGTCCCAACAAGGACTGCAGGGCCGATTCGATCGATTGATCGGATGCATCGTTGTCAGTCTGTGCGCGCCAGCACACAAATCCATCCGGTCGGACAAGCACGGCCCCCGATTCAGTAATTCCGTAGAGGGCGGTGAACTGCTCCCCAACATCGGGGCCCGTCTCGGTACCGCCGATCACATGAAGATCGAGTCGTATCCCAAGCTTCTGCGACATCCTGCGTGCGGGGATCGTCCAGCGTGTCCCGCTGCTTCCGGTGAGAAGAACAGCATTTCTCCCGAACAAGTCGAGTATCGAGCACTCTTGTCCGTCGCGCGCGAACAGCTGGTGTGGGGCACGAGTTCCAGGCAGTCCCGCGGTTTCGCGCGGGTCGCTTTGAATCAAAAAATCCCCGTTTGAGCCGCTGACCACTGCCGAGGACCGGTACCGATACCCCAGATCAATGTGTGCGTCGTCTACCAGCTTTTCTATTCCCTTAGTTGCCAAGAACGGTGCTGCGCGCGTTACGTAGCGGGCATATGCCTGCTCGACCGTAAACTGCGCTACTGGCTTTCGTTCCACCTCGTAGGTCGAAAGCAGCTCGGGATCGGCGGAGCCTTTGATTACGGCAGCAAGCTTCCATGCCAGGTTGTGAGCGTCGTGTATGCCGGTATTGCCACCGTAGCCACCATAGGGCGGCATCACGTGCGCAGCGTCGCCGACTAGGAAGACACGCCCCTTCCTGTAGCTGTCGGACACGTCGGCCCGCGCCTGCCAATGCATCACATCATCGATCGTTACGGGCAAATCCGGTACACCGAGTGCGGCGCGCACAAGTTCGACGCAACGCTCTTCCGTCAAGTTTTGCGACACATCACTGTTCGGATGCTTCGGGTCGCCGAGTCCATGGACGGCAAGAAACCCTGATTCGTACGGTTTCTGGATCCGAAAGAAGCCCTGAAGTGTGTCGTTGACGACCATGATTACACCTAGATTGCGGCCCCGCATCAGCGGCTTCACATCGGCGTGAAAGTAGATAGTCACACTATTTGAGAATGCGCCTCGGCCGGCCTGCCCGATTCCCAACTGCTCGCGAACCCAACTGCGCGCACCGTCAGACGCGACCATATATCGTGCACGTACGCTGGACTGTGCATCAGTGTCCCGATCCCGCACCACCGCGACGACACCGTCATCATCCTGCTCGAAACCTACAAGCTCCGTGCCAAACCGCGTTTCTGCACCAAGTTCGCGGGCCCGCTCCCCGAGGACCGGTTCGATCGCAATCTGTGAGGCGAAGAGCCGCTCCGATGGGCTTAGGTCCCGAACCCCATCGTTCAGTCTGGGAAGGTGCCAGGCGATCTCTTCGCCCGCTAGGCTTTCTACAGACATGATCGCGGCATCCTGATCGAACTGCTCACGCGATCTCGCCTCAATCTTCTCTTCCAACCCTATGCCTCGGTAGATCTCCATGGAGCGCTGCAAGATAAGCGCGGCACGCGGATGGATTGCACTGCCCCGGTGGCGCTCTACCACCAGCGATGGAATCCCGTGATGACCGAGAAGACAGGCGGTCGTCATGCCGACCAGGCTGCCGCCGACGATCAGAACCGGGACCTCGTTGTCAGTCATTGCTACCTCTTCTTCTTCCCTCTGGGCCCTCGCACGCCGTCGCAGGAGGCGAGTCCCGACTACCTGGATCGGGATGCCCCAGAAAAGTACATTCGGTGTTGCCTGCCTCACATCGGCGTAGGATGCACAAGTCCGTCCCATCCGTGCACAGTTGAACCGGCCACCCGGTTCGGGGCGGTGTTCTGAAGAGGAATCACAGATGCCAACAGGTCACACATCATCCGCAGGCAGTGCCACCACTGTCCACCACATCCATGACTGGCGAACCCTCCTGAGCAGGTCCTTCATGGAGTTCCACGTCGATGCCGCCGAGCCTGCAGCATTCCGCGGTTCAATACGCACACGCAGAATCGGCGGCATCGAGTTCATTGCGATGTCGACGGAGGGCCACGTTGCGCACCGCGGACCGGACAGCATCCAGGCAGGTGAACGACCCGACTACCTATTGTGTCTCCAGATCGAGGGTGTCGGTGAGTTCACCCAGTCCGAACGCACAGCCACGGTTCATCCGGGTGACATCACGCTCTTCGACACCACGGCCCCTACATCCGTCCTCAGCAGCGACAACTACCGCAGTCTGTGTGTGAAATTCCCTCAACGCCTCCTGGACGTTCCGCGAGAGCGCATGTCGGAGCTGACCGCAGTCCGACTCGCAGCAACCGAAGGGATCACGCCGGCCGCAGGAGCGGTCCTGAGAACCTTCGATCAAATCGCTGACAGCATTCCCGGCAGAAGTCGACACCTATTCGCACACAATGCTATTGGTATCGTATCCACTCTTTTTCAGAGTCAGATTCACGTAACGCGGCTCCGCCGAAGTAGCGATATCGCCCTCGAGCAAATGCAGGACTACATCGACGCTCAACTTTCCGATCCTGATCTAACCCCTGCCAGGGTCGCCGCCGCTCACTTCACTTCGCTTCGACGAGTCCACACCATATTCAGCGCCGCCGGATTTACCGTTGCCGGTTGGATTCACCATCGCCGACTCGAACAGTGCCGGCGCGATCTCTTGAACCCAACCATGAGGTCCGTTCCAGTAGCCGCGATCGGGCTACGGTGGGGGTTCAAGACCCCTTCACACTTCGGGAAGGCCTTCAAAGCGACGTTCGGTGTGACTCCCGGCGAGTACCGCAGCCAGGCCAGCGAAGACTGACGATGCACCGTTCCCTGCCCTGAACCTAGTACTCTCCAGTCCCGCGCCGGAGCCTCCGAGTCGATCGAGTACGCAGGCCTAAGCACCATCCAGGCAGACGGTTTCGCCGTTCCGTTGCTTGACCTGACGCCAGACGCGATTGCCTACCCGGTGGAAACCACGGACCGTGCGATCGATCCACCTCGCCGATTCTGACCGCGCAGGACGCCGCCCGGACACCGCGCCGAGCGGAGCCGCGGCAGGTCCCCGAAGCAGTGACAACGAGAACCCACACAGATGGAGAAATTCAATGACAAACGGCCTTCGTAGCGGCCCAGGGCCCTCGAGCGAGCGATTGACGACAGGTCTGGTCTGGCGACTCAAATCCAGTTTCCTGAGCTACCTGGCCCGAACTCCTGGGGCGCAGACCTTGGTCAACGGCGGAGCTGGAACTACATCGACCGGAGACTTCTACTTCGAACTCGCAGACTCCTCGGCCTTCAACCGCAGTACCGGCCTCGGGACGTTGAAGTTCCGCGGTCAGGTCCGCTTCTCCGCACACCATGGGATGTTGTTCGTCCTGATTGCCGATCCCTGGGTCACGTTCGGCGCGGACAGCACCATCATGAGTATCGTGGAGGCGGAAGGCTATCCGGACACCCACCGTAGGATCCCACTTGTCACACTATGCAAAGTCGACGCCGTCGTCATCGGCGACACGGTTTCATGGACAGCCGCACCAACTCACCTCGCCTCTGGTGCAGTTCACGTCTTCAATGATGTCTACCCAGTCGGCGAACCCCTCGGACCCATGGATATTCGCATGAACCTAGCCATCCCCGCGAAATGAGAAAGCTCACCTGCGGGTCTGCAGCTGTCCGCATATCGCTGCACCAAGCACTGCCACGTACCACCCCGCGTCTGCCCCGGGTAAATGTCGGAAGCATGCAACCAGTCGACACTCCGACGACGGCACGGCCGGCACCACTAACTACATCCACCCTTCCGGTGAGATCGCAGGGACTGATCCGCGCGGCAGCACCCTAGGACGCCTGCGATGGCACTGGTATCCGACAACTGCCTGACCGTCCCGCGCGTCTGCAGTGGTCAGCCCACTCGTCGACGATCTGCCGTCGTCCATCATCATGGCGACGGCCCGACCCCACCGAACCACTCACGAAGCCGCGAACTAGACACCCTGATAGGGATTTCGTGCCCACCTATCCCCGGAACCTAGCCAAACGAGCAGGACAATCCTGCTAGATCGATCAGCCGCTTCCCGTGCTGCGAGATGGGACATTGATTCTCATGAAGAAGTAGATCTCAGACCACTAGGGAGGGTCCCTCACCAAGTCGGGTCTTCGCATTGTGAACCGCGCAGTCTGCATCCGTTGCCCCTCTAAGCGTGAAGCGTCGCACGATCGAACTTGCGCCGACTGACTGCCGCCACGGTCGCCACGGTCGCCACCGCGAGAGTGCAACCTGTGGCCGGCCTTGTCGCGACGACGGACAAGCCTTCCACCGAAAGAATTCGGATCGCCAAGGCCAACCCCCGCACGCAACACCTCCCAGCACCGGAGCGACAGGTCACCATGAGCATTGCGGTATCCCAATCAACAACTACTGATGGACCTGCATTGTCGACCTTCGCATTCCAGCCCTCGGCGTGAACGGTGGTTCTCGTACCCATCGCGAACAGATCCACCCCGCACGAGGGAACCCCTCCATAACAACAGATTCCAACCCCCGAAGGATCACGATGACAAACCTAGTAGAGGAGATGTCCCCTCCGCGCAAGTCCCCCAGTGCAGCGTCTGGCGCACGCCGCAACGACGAGCGCACGCTCTCTCTCATGATCAGCGCGAAGACGGTCATAGCAACCGGTGTGACTCGCCTGACGCTCGTGCACCCGGGTGGGGAGGAGTTGCCCGAATGGTCGCCCGGAGCCCATATCGATCTGAAACTAGCGAATGATGTGGTTCGCCAGTACTCCCTATGCGGAGGCGTGACCGACCGATCTCAGTGGGAGATCTGCGTCCGCCAACTGCATGATGGGCGCGGGGGTTCAAACTTCATTCACAATCGCCTCTCGGCTGGCGACCTCGTCACTGTGACCGGACCTCGGAACCACTTCGAACTCGTCAACGCCTCGAAGTACCTATTCATAGCCGGCGGCATCGGAATAACGCCCATGCTCCCAATGATAGAACAAACCGACGAACGTGAGGCCACGTGGTCCCTGGTCTACCTGGGCCGAAGCCTGAGCACGATGGCATTCGCCGAATCCCTTAAAGCCGCTTTCCCGAACAATGTTTCGGTTCACCCAAACGATCAGGACCAGCTGGCGGACATCTCGAGCCTTCTCGAAACCATCGAAGCTGACACCGCGGTCTACGTCTGTGGACCGGAATCGTTGATGCGTGACCTCGAAGACGCCGCAGACTCTCGCGGCCTCGCATCAAATCTGCATACGGAACGATTCTCCGCAAATCCAACGGGTTCGGTAACTTGTGACCGATCATTTGAAGTCGAATTCTCCTCGTCTGCGGTAACCGCGATTGTCAAGTCCGGCACGACCATCCTTGAGACCGCGCGTGCATTAGGGATCCCTGCATCCTTTTCGTGTTCAGAGGGCACCTGTGGGACCTGCGAAACAACCATCCTCGGGGGGAAGGCCGATCATCGGGACACCATCCTCAGCCGAGAGGAAAGAGAAGCAAACGAGACGATGATGATCTGCGTCAGCCGCGCAGCTGGCAATAGCTTGATCTTAGAGATGTAGCTATCGGACCTGTCCAAATAAGAACCCAGCTACGAAAAGCCATAGGAATGGAGATTCAATGAGCTCGACAAACACCACCGATACACAGCCGAATTCCGATCCACGTGTATCGGACGAAGCCAGAGCATTCTCGTTCTTTCGCGGAGACTTTCAAGACAACCCTGGCGCATCCCTCGAGTGGGCGCGAAAAAAAGAACCGGCTTTCTATAATCCAGACTCTGACTATTGGGTCGTCACTCGGTACGAAGATGTGAAGAGCATCCACAACGATTTCAATTCCTACTCCGCGGCCAACACACTCGCACCGCTTACGCCCCTTTCAAGCGAAGCGATTGAAAAACTGCAGGAATACCAATTCGCACCGATCGCGGCACTCGTCGACGCGGACCCTCCTCTTCACCGAAAGATTCGACGGCTCAACGCACCCGTTTTCATGCCCGAAAACGTGAATCAATTAGAGGGCTACATCCGAGCGACCATCACTGAACACATCGATCGGTTTGTCGAATCTGGTCATGCTGACTTGATAGCAGATCTCTTGTGGGACGTTCCATGCCTCGTCGCTCTTCAGTTCCTCGGAATTCCAGAGGAGGACGTCGACACCGTAAGAAAGCTGGCAACATCCCTGACAGAGTTTGGGTGGGGCCAGCCCGGTCATGATGATCAGGTTCGTGCCGCGGATCACATGGGCCAGTTCTGGGAAATGGGCGGACGAGTCATCGCAAAGCTGAAGGAGCTTCAGGATCCACCTGGGTGGCTCGGCCACACTATCAAGATGCAACGCGAGCATCCAGACATCTTCACGGATTCATGGTTGCAGACGATCGTCATGGGCGGAACGGCCGCCGCTCACGAGACGACTACCAACGCGACTGCCAACGCCGTCGTGACGCTATTGAGGAATCGAGAACAGTGGCAACGGCTATGTGAGGATCCGGCACTAATTCCCGCCGCGATCGAAGAATGTCTGCGCCACAGCAGTTCTGTCACCGCTTGGCGCAGACTTGCCAAAGTAGATACCGAGGTCAGCGGTGTAACCATTCCGGCAGGATCGAAGATTCTCACTGTCATCGCGTCAGCACACTACGACACCGATGTGTTCGATCAGCCAGAGGTCTTCGATATTGACCGTGACAACGTGGCCTCTCATATCGCGTTCGGAAGTGGGAGTCATACCTGTCTGGGCAATCACCTTGCTCGGCTGGAGATGAGAGTCTTCCTCGAAGAGCTGACTCGTCGCCTGCCACATATGCAGCTCGACGATCAAGTCCTCACGTACCTGCCCAATACCTCATTCCGCGGCCCGGAAGCCCTCCACGTCAGCTGGGACACATCCGGGAATCTCAGTAGCTGAGGTGAGGGTAGCGGTTGAACCGTGACGTCGCTCAGCGTCGCCTGATGTACGTGCTGGTTGTCGGCGACGACCAGCACGTACTACGGCTGCACGCGGTGCGATACCTACCTCGAACGAACGACGCTATCGAAGACCCCCGGTAGCCTCCGCGGTCCGCGCAACATCGGTGAGTGGATCGGATCCGACGGTGGCGAATCAGACCGTGGAATCTCCGCCGATCGACTCGGATTGCGGTCCGCTTTCAACCGATGTGCTGATGCACCTCAAGGACTACAATTCTCCGGCACCGGGGTGGGTATGGCGACCGCGCACCATCGCGACGGCACCTATTGATGTGTCGAGGTTCGAGACTTAACGAAGAACAGCTGCTAGTTCGGCGCGGTTGGTTGCACCGACCTTTCGCAGAACATTCGCTACATGAAATTTTACAGTGTGCTCACTGATAGTCAGTGCGGCGGCGATAGTCCGGTTGCGAGCACCTTCTGCCACCAACTTCATAACATCACGCTCACGATTGGTTAGTCCCCACTCCGGCTGAATTCCTTGGAAAGCTGACGGCATATCGAGTGGCAGTCTCACGTCGATATTCGAGCCCCAGCCAGGTGTCCCACTGACCGTAAGTTTGCCGGCGAGCGCGTCAACACGAGCCGTGAGTTGATGCACGCTCTGTGTCTCGGATGTCAAGTCGCCGGGACCGTCATCCCGAATGCCGATGAGCAAATTGGATCCGTCACAATCCCATTGAATCCGCACGCGCCCAACTCCATCTTGCTCGGCAAGTGTCAGCACTGCGCTACGAACGATTGCACGGCCTGCATGCGCTATTTCTCCGGGCAGCGCACGTCCGTCGATGGGAGGTTCGACGAACTGAACATCGAGATCACCGAATTGAGTGAGCGGACGCAGGTCTCTTCGAAGCCGTTCGAAGGCACGCGCCACTGGTTCCTCGGAGAGGCTGCGGTCACGATCGGAAACTGACCTCAACTGCACCATCGCTGCTGAAGCAATGTCCCGAGCAGACTGGCGAGCAATCGAATCCGTCGTGTCGCGGGAACGCAACACCGTCAGGATCAGCTCCAAAGTGGTCGAATGTGCATCCGTCAGTTCTGCTACTAACCTCGAGCGCTCAATATTCGCCATTCGCGAGTCACGCAGATGGTCAAGCGGTGCCGTTGCAACTTGCTGGCGGATGCTAATGGCGACAAGCTCCCATAAGGCCGACACGAGGCGCCTTTTTGTGTCCATTGATATTGTTGCAGGGGCTGTTTCGACGGGATCGACGAGGACAAGGAGAGCATCGGTCGCCGCAAATATCGCCGCAACTCGATGATTTTCGTGGCCAATCACTGAAGTTGCGTCCCAGGCCGGGGCACCGGTCGCCATCACGAGCTGTCCGATCTTTTCCAGCTCGGCAATTTCGACTTCGTCGACGATCGATGGATCTCCAGTCCTCTTCAGCGGCTGGAGTGGGCAATCCTTGGTGAAGATCACCAAGGCGCTGTGCGAAATGATTGGTTTTAACAGCGACGAAAACGAGTTCGCGATATCAAGTGGGGAACGATAGAGCACCGTGGATAGTCCGTCGATCAAATCGACCGGAAAGGGCTTTGCTCGGTCTCGCATGACAGTCGCTACCTTCTTCGCGTCCGCCCGAGGGGTTGGGCCATCCTTCCGCAACGATGTCGAAGCCCTATCTACATACGGCGGCTTGCGACATCGAACACCGCGAATTGCCCTGCAGCGAAGGCGATCCGGACCGATGATCCACGTGCTAGTAGCGAGGCTGCTTGAACCTGGCGTCGCCTCTACCACGCCTCTCAGTGATTCAATCTTCAATCTTATCGCTCGATATTGACCTCCGGGGCTGAGGTGACTGTGATCTACCTCACCCTCCAATCGCCTCTAATCGTTGCCGAGGCACTGGTGATCACTCCATACCCAGGCAACCCGTTTCTGCGTCAACGCAGGTCATGCCGCAGCCCTGCCCGCGCGCGCGAGAGGGTGGGCGGCCAGCCCCGCACCGCCCACCCTCCGCCAGAGAAGAACTACGTCTGGAGGCCGGCCTCGATCTCGAGGGTGATGGTGATCTTGTCGCCGACGACGGCTCCGCCGCCTTCGAGGGGCATGTCGATGGTGATGCCGAAGTCCTTGCGGTTGAGGACGGTGGTGGCTTCGAAGCCGGCGACCGGTCCGTTGCCCATGCCGGGGTTGACGCCACCGAATTCGAGGGCGAGCTCGACGGGGCGGGTGACGCCGTGGAGGGTGAATTCGCCCTCGACCACGTAGTCGTCCCCCTTGGCGCGGACGGCGGTGGAGGTGAAGGCGGCGGTGGGGTACTGCTCGGCGTCGAAGAAGTCGGCGGACTTGATGTGGGCGTCGCGGTCGGTGTTCTTGGTGTCGATGGACGCGACCTGAATGTCGGCGGTGACGGCGGCGGTGCCGTCCTCGGCGACGGTGATCGCGCCGCTGAAGACGTTGAACGTGCCGCGGACCTTGCTGACCATCAGGTGGCGGACGGAGAAGCCGACGGTGGAGTGGACCGCGTCGATGGCCCAGGTTCCGGCGGTGAGGTTGGGCAGGGTGGTAATGGCGGTGGTCATGAGACTCCTCGGAGAACGGACTTGGATATCGCGTTCGTCCCAATATAATTGAACGCTCAACTACTACGATAGTTGAGCACGCGGGTTGAGTCAACGAGCACTTGCGTTGCTGTACCGCGACTCTCACGCCGAACCATGCTTCCGCATCGACGCCCTGCTGCGGGTCCTGCAACGAGCGGCACCACCCGCGAGTTGGACGTGCCACGCCTTCTCTTGCATGTTCGAACACCGAAGAATACGAGTCCGTTTACGCTGACATCTCCCACCATGGTTGTCAGCGGTACTGCTCCCCCAATCTGTTCGAATCGCGACGCCGTGCGCTTGCATCGACGGCGCGGGTCGGCCCAACCGACCATCAGTCCTGCACGGCCGCTGAGGAACTTGACGTTCGACACCGTGACAATCCACCTGCACTCCAACAGCGCGAGGGTCGGAGCCCGACGTACCCGCGAGACGAGCCGAAATCGCCTGACAGTCAGAGGCAGGCCGAAAAGGCCCGATGACCGCACACCCCAGCTCGCATGGGGCGCTCGATCATCGTGACGATTTCAGCTGGGCCACTCAACTCCGCAGGCACAGACCCTACGTCCGTTCCACACTCGAGATCCCACGAGGATCGTCAGCACCTGACGCGAAACTCCCTCGTCACCCATCAGGGTCCTCAATCTCCAGGCGCCACTGGCGGTGCACGTCATCACACGCGGCTACAGAGCGATTGGACGGCGCGCTAAGTCACCTGCGCAAAGTGTGGGCTCCGCAACCTCAGGATGATCGGCACCGTCAGGAGGTTGTCCCGGGTCTCGTAGAACTTGAGGTGGCGGTCCCCCGCTCGAGACCCGCCGTGTGGTAGGTGTCGGGCGTTCCTCCAAGAACTCCGAC
>NZ_JBHXWI010000120.1:0-11737 GCF_042671975.1 Rhodococcus sp. NPDC127593
CTGCTCCCGGTGCTCCGCACCGGGAGACGGGGGCGAGTCGCTTCGCTCCCCGCCAGGGAGCCGCTGCGCGGCTCGCAGTGGGCCGATTCCCGTTGCCGTCGAACGAGTCGCTTCGCTCCTCTGCGTTTCCGAGATTAGGTTCTCACCTGCACATTTACTCGGAACGTTCGATCCGGTCCCCCACACCCCAACGAGGCTGGGGACGCGGGCGGGTGTGCCTGAGCTCCGCCCACTCGCCTTCCCGCGCCGCTCCATGTCATACCCCACAGCAATATCACTCACTCGCAAGCAACTCAAAACAGTCGAAAACCACGAAACATCCAAACCTGTTGATCTACAACAGATTATGAACCTTACAATCCTCACATTTGTGCACAACACGTGTAAAATATTATAAATCAATTGATTACCCAAACATGTTGCTGACCAATAACTTTCAAAACGGCTCCAAAACGGATGAAACAGATACCCCCGCGCCCTCGACACCCCGGGCGCCGGCACTGGCCCACACAGGTCGCCGGGGACCCCACATCACAAACCGGGGACACGTCATCACACCAGGTCACAACACCATCACACCCCCACACAGCACACGGCCCGCACCCCAGGAAATCGGGTACGGGCCGCGCTGCAAGGCGAGGCAGGCTAGGGCTCGGGGTCCAGCCAGGGCCGATCCTCCCGGCCCTCCACATACACCCCACCGGGCGGACCGTCGAGCACCTCGAACAGCAACTCACGCGCCGCCGCAGAGGCCCCGGTGAGCAGCTCGTCCCGGTGCTCGCACCAGTCCTCCCAGTCCCAGCCCGCCCCGGCATCGACGCAACTCTCCACTGCCTCGACGGGCGCACCGTCGATGAACACCCACACGTGGGTCGGCCCGTCCGGATCACGGACCAACACGGCCTCCACCAGCGCCGTCACCGCCGGGCCACCCGCGTCACCGTGTAACCCAGCGACTCCGCCAACAGATGCAACAGATCATCCGCCGACGGCAACGGCAACCGACCCATCCGATCCCGAACCGCATCACACCCGGCGCGGTCCTCGCACATGCACTCACTGTTGCGGGCACCGTTCTCGAGACCGGAGTCGAGGCCGCAGCCGTCCACCGTCACCGATCGATGCCGTCCCAGTCCCGCATCAGATACACCCAGATCGACTCCTCGATGTAGTGGGTGCCGCGCGCGAGGGCGCGTTCGCGGCAACGGAGCGGCGGTGGGCCCTGTCAGATGCCCAGAAGGATGCCCTTCCGCCGGTGCGGTGTTCGCGCCCACCATGAACCACCGACCTCGGAAGGAAACCCCACGATGACGACGGCGAATATCCCCACCCCTGCCCCATCCCGGGCCGAGGTCTACAAGTTGCAGGGTGTCGTGGGCCGCGCACACCGCCGCACCGCCACCTTCGAACTGCAACCCTCACTGCCCGAGATGATCTCGACGTGAAGGTCTTAAAGCCGACGCGCAATATCACCGTCGGCGCCCGCCCTGTCGAACAAGACACCTGACGTGCTGTCATCCGGCCCCCGACCACGACGGCGAGAACCCAATCAATATTCCCTAAACCGTGGCATAACAATCTATCTCCCGGTTTTGCGACACGCCCGATGCGTCAGGCTGAGCCCGGCGGCCGAGGCGTGAAGCCGCAGGTCACTGCGCACGAACGGCCCTTCTCTGGGTGTGTGTCTGGAGAGGCTGATGTTTCCTGTGAGAATCCTGAGCGATATGGATTAGGTTGCAGGGAGCGAGTGGGCCCGCCGCTGAACGAAGTCCTTACGAGAGACAGGCGTCAGATGGCCAGATTGAGTCAATACCTGCATTTTCCGTGTTCACAACGAGATTCACCCATGAAGGCGCTGATCGTAGCCTCGCTGGCGGTGGGGTTACTTGCAACGGGCGGAGGCGTCAGCGCGGCCCAACCGACAACCACACCGACACCCTCACCGAGCACGACGACAACCACAGTGGCGCCGCCCTCGGAGAAACTGTCGGAGCGTGTCGTACCAAGTTCCACCACCAAGACTGATGCACCAGCATCGGCGACGGCACCCTCCTCAACCGCTCAGGCACCGGCGCCGTCGTCCTCGTCGGTGACGACACCGGCAGTCTTACCCGGAGTAAGGGAACCGTTCGTCAAATGGACACCTACCGAGAACCCTAACTCGACGATCATCCCGGGCAAGATGCGCTCCGACCGCCAAGAGGTCCCCGCCCCCTACACCAAGGAGGAAGCTGACCAAGCCGAAATCCAGGAGGCGAAGATCCTGGAAGCCTCGCGCTCACGCAATGCGCGCAGCAGCGGTGCCACCACTGCTTTCGCCGCCGCAGCCCCGACCGACTGCATGAACTACTGGCCTACACCTCAGTACTTCGTATGCGGCGCGATCCGAGTCAAGTACGACTCACTCGGCGGCCCAACCAGCTTCCTGGGCTGGCCCACCAGCAACGAACTCACCAACCCCGACGGATTCGGACGTAGAAATACATTCTTGTTGACTGAACTACGACACGCGTCTTAGCAGTTCACGACTGGTATTCGACGTTTGTGCGTATGGTCTGATTCGTGTCGGCAGCCGAAGAGGTTCCACGAGATTTGGCCAGATTGACAGTCCCTTCGACAGGTTCGTTGAGCGCGACCGGTGACCCTTGGCAGCCGTTGGTGATGATCGACCCGACAGGCGCAGCAGTGGAACCGGTGACCGCGTACTTCCGAGACTTACAGGCCCGAGATTGTGCGCCGCCGACGGTGCGGTCGTATGGAATGGATCTGCTGCGGTGGTTCCGATTCCTCTGGTCGATCGATGTCGCATGGAACGCTGCAACGCGCGTCGAGGCCTGCGACTACTCAACATGGATGATATTGGGAGGCAAACCGATTCGACCTCACTGGCGTCACCCGGACGACGCCCCCGCACTGGGCAGTGCGAAGAGGAAGCCGTACTCCCCAGCGGTGAGAGCGCATAGTGAAACGGTGGTGCGGTGCTTCTACGACTTCCACCTCGACACTGGTGACGGCCCGATCATCAACCCGTTCCCACTTGCTCGATCCTCACGCCGTCAGCGGGTGCACGCACACCACAATCCGATGGACTCCTACCGCAACGAACGAACGGGGCTCTATCGCTCGAAGGTCCCCGCACGCATTCCACGGGCAGTGCCCGATGACGAGTTCAACGACATCTTCGCTGCATTGCCCTCGCATCGAGACCGCGCATTGGTCGCGTTCTACGTGTCCACCGGAGCACGAGCGTCGGAGTTGCTGTCGGCAACTGCCGGTGGTGTCGACCCAGGCCAGCAGTTGATCACAGTGGTGCGCAAAGGTACCCGGGCCGAGCAGCAGTTGCCGGCTTCGACCGATGCGTTTGTGTGGTTGCGGTTGTATCAGCTCGAGATGCAATCGCTGATTCCGAAGGGGCGACGTCAGCCACTGTGGTGGACATCGCGAACACCGGTGCGACCACTGAACTATCACGCTGCACACCGCATGTTCGAGCGCGCCGCACAACGCGCAGGTAGCTCGGCAACCCTGCACGCTCTACGGCATACAGCGGCGTATCGGATGGCCGAAGATCCACAGTTGCCGCTGACCGACGTCCAGTACGTCCTCGGCCACGCCCAGTTGGCGTCGACGCAGATCTACCTCACCCCACGGACCGAGGATGTGATCCGCAGAGTGCTACTTCATCACGCCGAGCAGACACGGCGCGTGCTCGAGCGGAAAACTCCACCACTCGCTCCCGGATACAGGCCCGAGTCGCTCGATGTGCTGTTCGGGACGGCTGTCCGATGACTGCAATCACCGATTTCGCGACTGAAACAGGGATTGTCGTGGATGAGACCACCCGAAGGACACGTAGGAAGTGGTCGGTTCCGGGCCGAGTCGTCGACGAGCCGTGGTGTGCCACGGAGCTCGACAGGGCGCAGGCGTGGACATTGCTGACGAGCAGCCCGTTCGTGTTCGAGGACTACAACAAACAGTGCGACCGTCGACGCGGGCTCGGACACGTGCTGGACTGGCTCGACGAACAAACCGGTCGAACTTGGCAGGACCGTTGGCGTTCCAGCAACATCGAGAACGCCGGAAATCAGTGGCGCAGCACCCTTGGACGCTGGCTCGAGCAACGCGATCTCGGTGGCAGATACCAGCTCGAAGTGATGGTTCGTGCAGTATCGACGCTGATCGCGGCCGACCTCGTCCGACCATCGCTGGCCTGGTTGATCGTGAGCAAGATGCGCATCAGCATCGTCACCGATGTGCCTCGTGGTCGCGCCGACATCGACTTCGACAGGCTCGACGCACTCTGCGCGTCCGATCCGATGATCTCCACGACGGCGGCGAATCGGTGCCGATATCGCGCTGTGCTGATCACCGCAGCCAAGGGCGGAACGATCAGCGATATCACCGTCGGTGATGTCGTCGAGCTACTGGACACCGAAGCGGGGTTGATCGGTTACGGCATCGGGGCCACCCGAGTGTTCTACCGCCTGCTGCACACCCTCGGAACCTTCGGAAAGGACGCTCCGGAGTCGTTGCGCGAATTGCGTAGTCCCGGCCAACGCAGTCCCGCCGAGCTGATCGATCGCTACCACATCGAGTGCACACCGATCCGCGATCTGCTGGTCGAATACCTCCGCGAGCGCCAACCGGTCCTCGACTACGGCAGCCTGACGGGGCTGGCGCGGATGCTGGGGAAACTGTTCTGGGCGGATCTGGAGAAACACCATCCTGGGATCGACTCATTGCGCCTGTCGGCCGAGGTCGCCGACGCTTGGAAACAGCGATTGCACAGCACAGGCTCTGCCACCGCCGAGGGCGCCATCGACGAGTCAGCTGGTACGCGAATCGGTTACCACGAATGCCTGACACCGGTCCGCGCCTTCTACCTTGACCTCGCACAATGGGCGTTGGAAGATCCAGCACGATGGGGCCCATGGGTTGCCCCGTGCCCGATCCGGGCAGGTGAAATCGATCGACGAAAAGCCACGCTGCGCCGAAAATCCCGGATGGACGCCAGAACGAGGGCACGGCTACCCGTGCTCCCAGCCTTGGTGCGCAGCGTCGATACACGCCGGCGTGAGGCATCGGAATTGCTGGATGCAGCCCTCACCGCGCAGCCAGGTGAAACGTTCACCGCCGCGGGACAGACGCTGGTCAGATCGCTCACCAGAGAATCGACGCCCGGGAAGGTCTGGGCTCACGACCCCGATACCGGGATACGTCGCGATATCAACCGTGAAGAGAGTCAATCGTTTTGGGCGTTCGCAGCAGTGGAGGTTTTGCGTTCGACGGGTGTGCGCATCGAGGAACTGACCGAGCTATCGCATCACAGTCTGATCCAGTACCGACTACCCTCCACCGGGGAACTCGTCCCTCTGCTGCAGATCGCACCGTCGAAAACCGACGCCGAACGACTACTGCTCGTCAGTCCCGAACTCGCCGACGTGCTCTCCGCAGTCATCTCGAGGATCCGCGGCACCACTGGCGCTGTTCCACTGGTACCCGCCTTCGACCTGCACGAACGGACCTGGCTACCTCCCGCGCCCCTGTTGTTCCAACGCCATATTGGATCCGAGAACCAAGCGATCGGCCCCCGGGCGATCCGAGACATGCTCACCACAGCCCTTGCTGCGACCGGTCTCGTCGACCACGCCACCGGTGATCCGCTTCGGTTCACTCCGCACGACTTCCGTCGTGTCTTCATCACCGATGCCATTCTCAACGGCCTACCGCCGCACATCGCCCAAGTCGTCGCAGGCCATCGCGATATCAACGTCACGATGGGCTACAAAGCCATCTACCCCCACGAGGCCATCGAAGCGCACCACGCGTTTCTGGCACGCCGCCGGTCGCTGCGCCCGACCGAGGAATACCGAGTACCAACCGATGCAGAATGGACCGAATTCCTCGGCCATTTCGAGCGTCGCACCGTCTCGACCGGAACATGCGGACGAGCATTCGGAACACCGTGTATCCACGAGCACGCATGCATTCGCTGCTCGATGCTCTGGCCCGACCCCGCCCAACGTCAACGCCTCGCGGACATCCGCGACAATCTCCACGCCCGCATCGCCGAAGCCGAACGAGAAGGGTGGCTCGGCGAGGTCGAAGGACTCCGCATCAGTCTCCTCGGCGCCAACGACAAACTCTCCCAAATCGACCGCAGAAGCCCCGCCAACACCAACGTCGAACTCGGTATGCCTACCATGGCGAAAGACGTCTAGACCCATGTTGCGGAGTCGAATTGACGGGGCTGCCGAGTTCAGAGAATTTGTCAACGGTCCGATCTACTGGTCCGCTGCTAGCGGTGCGCACCCGGTAGTCAACCACTTCTTTGCCGCGTGGCAACGCAACAACTGGGAAACCGGCCCCCTCGGATATCCCACTTCGGACGAGATCGTCAACCCCGACGGATTCGGTCGCCGGCAGGAGTTCCAAAACACCGCCGCCATCTACTGGAACGCCAACCAAGCCTGGGCGGTGCGTGGCGCCATCCGTGATAGATGGAACGTCGTCAATGCTGAGCGCCCCGATAGCCTCCTCGGATATCCCCTTTCCGACGAGGTCGTCCTCCCCGACGGACAAGGCCGCATGAACCGCTTTCAACGCGGCGTCATCTATTTTTCGCCTACGACGGGAGCGTGGGATGTTTCCGGGGCCATCGAACAGATGTGGGCCGGCGAAGGCTATGAGGCAGGAGCTTGGGGATATCCGACTGGCGCTCAGTATCAAGAGGGGCAGTACATCAAGCAGCCGTTCCAACACGGAACCATTGCCTATACGGCCGAGGTCCCTGTGTCGGCGTGCGAGCCTGACGCGGCATGCTTCTGGACAGGCACGTACTACACGGGCAATAGGTATATAGCGACAGGCTGGAGCGGTTGCCAGCCCACTGTTGCCCCTCTCAGATCGAGCATCAACAACACCGGCTACGTGTTCGAGTTGTTCTCGGGACCCAATTGCACCGGGAAGAGGGCATACGCGGGCTCGCCCTACCACGGCTTCGCAGCCCAATCAATGAACGCATGCTTTACGTGCCGACCGTCGAACTAGATGATTGATTCCTTGTACGGGTCAGTGGTCGTAGGCGGTCAGTGATCGTTTGGCAGTGGTGCCGGTGTTCCAGTTGTGCCAGATACCGGCTGCCATCGCCAGCAGGCGTTGGGCGACGCGGGTGAACACCCCGTGGGTGGTGCGGCCACCGTGTTCCTCCAGGCCGAGCTGCCCTTTCAGTGTGTGGTTGACCGATTCGATCCATTGCCGTACCCCGCCGAGGTTGCCGTTCTTGTAGGTCTCGTCCTTGCGATCCGGCCGCAACAGCCGCAGCCCCAGCGCGGCGGTGCGGGTAGCGAACTGTGCCCCGGAGAAGCCCTTGTCGGCGAGCAGGATCTGCCCGGAACGGATCAGATGGTGATCTCGTTCGAGCAGTGCGGTCACCACCTCACGTTCGCCGATCTTCGGATTCGCCAGACACCACATGATCGGCATCCCGTCCCCGGCGCAGACCAGGTACAGCTTCAGGCCCCAGTAGTAGCGCGAATGGGAGGCGCAGTAGCCGTACCCGGCATGCCCGGCCAGATCCGACCGTTTCACCGTCTCCCGCGACATTCCGCACGGTACCGGGGTGGCGTCGGTGATCCACAGGTCGTCGAACCATGACGGTGAGATCCGCGCGAGGATGTGAATTGCCTTGCACAGCAACCCTCGTGCCGCCCTGATGCGTTTGTGGTAGCCCGACTGTCCGGGAAGGTAGGGAAACAATGCGCGTAGGTCGTCGTTGTGGTGGGCGTGTCGGATCCACCGGCGTTCACAGTCGAATCCGAGCAGCATCTGGGCCACGGCCAGGGTGAGCAGTTCGGCATCGCTGAGCAGGGGCCGCCGACCCCGACCGGAGCGGGGTTCGACGACATGATCATCGATGAGCACATACAGTTCCGTCAGGAGGGTTTCGAGTTCTTTCGTCACACATTGATCTTGAAACCCTCCGCCTACTCCTCCTTGGCGACACGCTTCAAGGAATCAACCATCTAGGGTGCTGGGCGGGTGTTCTCTAGCGAGAGATTGCGATGGTGATCGCGCGGTTGTCGATCGACGTGTCGACCGCGATCTCGGGTGTGCTGCTTCGGGTTCCGACGAAGGATTGCGCCACAGTGTCGCTGCTTGGGTAGCTGAGAACCTCGACTACTGCCGATGCGTCGCTGTCGGGCGTGAGGCGCATCGGCAGGCCGGGGCCCTCGCCGGCTTGATTCGAGTCCACCGAGGTCAGGTCGAGCTGCAAAATGCACGATCCTGAAATCTGCACGGCGCCGTCTGTTCCTCGAAGAAGCGGCATTTGTACGAAGCGGGCGGACCAGCCCATCGATCCGTCGCCACCCAGACGAAAAGTGACGATCTCGCCGTTCGGGGTCCGCTCGAGATCGATCGAGTCCAGCGATGGTCGAGTCGGTGAAGGGGGAAAAGATTCACCAGGCGACACCGGCACCAACCCAGTGGGGACCGGCGGAGGATTGCCGACGAGGAGCTGCCCGGAGAACGACTCGAACTGTTGACACTGTCCATCCCGTGTCGTCTCACCGGCACCGGGGCTCGGGGGGGTCTCGTCCGGCGCTCCGCACGCGGTCGACAACCCCAGAACGGGAAGGCACAGGGCGAGGGCTGCCACAACTACTTTGCTTCGCTTAGCTTTGAGCACGTTGCAATCCTTCGTGGTCAGCGGTCGCCAGGGAATATCGCCTCATCAGCTCTATCGTCCCACTATCCGATTCCGTTCCAGAGCATGTCCGGCGGCCGCAACCCATCCGCCCCTCCCACCGCTCGGCACGTCCATGCCGCTGACGTCGCCGCTGTTCCGCCCACGCGACCGGATCGCAGCCGACCTACTCGCCTCCGGCGTCCTCACCGCTCACATGCGCGGATTCGGGATCGAACCAACCGGGGTCACAACGCCATTACGCCCACAGCGTCGTACCGATCCCACCCATATCCACCTACACACCGCACCAGGGTCCCCAGAATGAACATCAGAAAGTTCGGCAGTGGATTGCGGAGGGAGCGCGTAGTGGTGTTCGAGAGATTCTCCGATCAAGCCCGTCAGGTGGTCGTCCTCGCCGCCGGAGCCGCCCGCACCCACCACCAGAACTCCGTCGGCACCGAACACCTGCTGGTCGGGATCTTCGAGGCCGGCGGCCCCGGAGCGGCAGCGCTGACCTCATGGGGTGTCACCGCGCTGGCACTCGAGAGCAAGCTCGAGGGTGTCAGCGCACCGGCGGGCTCCGCACCGGCCGCGGGACACATCCCGTTCACTCCGAAGACGAAGAAGGTCCTCGAGGGCAGCCTGCGCCAGACCGCCCTGCTCGGGCACGAGGAGATCGGCACCGACCACCTCCTCCTGGCCCTCCTCGACGACCCCGCCTCCACCGGCGCCCAGATCCTCACCGACCTCACACCCCTCAACATCAGCGAGATGCGCCAGCACCTCCAGCACGAACTCGCCCAGCAACCCACTCCCGGCCCCGCCCACCGCATCCCCATCCGGCTCAGCGACGACGAATACACCCACGCCCACGACGCCGCCCGCACCGCCGGCCAGAACCTCGAAACCTCCGGTCCACGACCGCATCACCGACGCCCTCAACCAATCCGAATAGCAGCAGGTTCAGTCGGAGGGTGAAGAACAACTCCACCCCGATGAAGAACCACGCCACCAACGCCGCCACCGGCAAGAACGCACACACCAACGGCACAGCGAACTGCCGGGCGGGCCGCCACGGAACCATCACCAACCCGAACACCCAGCAAGGCCGGTGCCACCTCGTCCACACCACCCATCATCGGCCGTGCCGATGATGAAACACCCCGGGACGTGTCATCTTCCCAGGTCAGAAACGTTCACCCAGGGCGCGGTTCTTGCCGTCCATCCACGCGATCACATTGAACACCCGCAGTGCCGAAATCTCCTCGCGACGAGTGGTCCGACTACACCACACCCGCCCCACGATCATTCAGCGAGAGTTTCCAAACATTCTGCGGCACTTAACTTCCGAGTGTACTTTGCTGACGCAAGGCTATGCTCACGGCGGTGATGGTGACGATGTCCGTGGACAGCAGGGCGGCACGGGCGATGCGGCGCCGGTCTCCTACCGCGGCATAGTCACGCTGGATTCCGGACAAGGCGCGCACGATCTCCTGCCCGGTCGAGGACTCGTGGCCGATGCGGTGGTGGTGGTGGTGATGGGCGATCGCGCCCCCCAATTGGTCAAGGTGGCCGGCGCATACTCCCGAATGCGGTCCGGGGCGATGATGTCGGCGGCATCGACGAGGTAGGCCCCGTAGGCCCGGCTGTGCGAGTGGCAGCCGGTCGAAGGTGGGCACGGAACGTAACACAACTCGGTGTGACTCCGATCACATGTAAGCGTGGTTGTCGGAACAGCCACGCGGCTGCCGCGGCGGCCCAGCACCCAGACGACGAAAGCAGAATTCTGATGGCGACACCCCCTACCCCGACGATTTCCGTATCCACATCCCGCACACTGCGGCGGCCCAGCGTGATGAGCACCGCCGAGATCAAGTCGAGAATCGAAGCCATGTACGCCGACGACCGCCGACCCGACACTCCGACTGCGCGCTGACACGCGTGGCGCTGTGTTTCTGCTGCGTACGCCCGAACTGGATCTGCTTACACTCGAAACTGGATCGATCACTCGGCCTCGAACGCCACCCGCCCCCTCCCCTACATCCCCAAATCCACTGCCAGAAAACGACAATGGGAAACCCAGCAAGACGGAACCGAACCGGCGGACCACGATCCCCGCCGCCCCCGGAATGCTGAGGCCACCGCACGCCATGACCCCGGGAGCGTGTCGCGGGGGCCGGACCCTCTAGCCTGGCGGGTCCGAACACGCAGAGCATGAGGAAAGAAGAGCATGGCCACCGACTACGACGCACCGAGAGTCACCGACTCCGACGAGACGGACACCTCGCTCGAACAACTGACCGCCAGCAGGAAAGACACCCAGTCAACCGTCGTCGACGTCGAGGACACCGACACCGCAGAGTCGTTCGAGCTGCCCGGCGCCGACCTGTCCGGTGAAGAATTCACCGTCCGCGTCATCCCGAAACAATCGGACGAATTCACCTGCACCAGTTGCTTCCTGGTCCATCACCGCAGCCGCCTCGCCCATGATGCGCAGCTGATCTGCCGAGACTGCGCCTAAAGACCATCGACACATCCGAAAACCTCGGACGTCTCCACACAGAAGGCGGTGCACCCCTCCTGACGTCACCTACCTGACCGGAGTCACCACCACCGTGTGTCACTGCATCGCACACACTCGGTCCGAAGGGCCGGCGGTACCATCACCACGCCCGCGATAACGAATAGTGCAGTGACGGGGCGGTAGCTCAGTCGGTTAGAGCCGTGGACTCATAATCCATTGGTCGCGGGTTCGAGCCCCGCCCGCCCCACCGCCTTCACCGACCATCCGGTGTTCCCCGCTCGCTCTCCGTGTCGATGATGTCGGCAGGGCGTTGTGGTGAAGTCCGAGCCCAGGACACGTCGGGCTCGTCCACCATCGCCGGCCCACGATCACGGTGATGCCGGCGATCACCGCCTTCGGCGTCTCGCCGGTCGGGACATACCCCGGCGGGGCAAGGTATCTGCGGATTCGCACACCGTTGTGGGGTCCCGTTTCGCGTGTTCGGAGCGATATCCTGGTAGGACGTTTTCGTGAGGTGAGCGCCG
>NZ_JBHXWI010000121.1:0-11134 GCF_042671975.1 Rhodococcus sp. NPDC127593
CGACTGACACCCGTCGAATATGAGACGCTCCATCAGACCGCACACGCGGCCTGAAACTGCACACCCCGAGTGTCAACCAGGGTGGGGGCAGTCCCGTGAGATCAACGTGACCTGTGGATAACTCCACGGTCTTCGGGCGTCTTCGTCGGGGTGGTCATCGCTGTGCCGGGTTCGTCCCCGTCGATGTGGCGTCCGGTTCATGAAAGTCCATGAGCGCGGCCCTGGACCATCGCGAGACAACCATCGTGTGCGGGTATCGAGTTGTCCGGCTTTGCCACGGCCGTTGCAATGTGCCGATTGCATCGGGCGCTGATGTCCACGGCATTCTCGGTGGGCGTTGCGCAACGGTTTCCGGAGGCACCGGTGGCGTTGCGGCAGCCGCCTGCAACTCTGCGGATTGGAGCCGACCTCGTCCTGTGCGGGCGTGCCCGTCGAGCGCCGCATCTCACGCCGTGGTGGGATCACCAGTGCGCACTGGCCATGCGGTTGCGCAAACTGATCAGGGACCCGTTGCGTTCCCGGGAAACCGGGGAGTTAGTGAGGTCATCACGCCGGTCGAAGGCAGGGAGCGGTGGGATCACGAATCCTGCATTGACCGCGGCGGCGACGGCCTTGTTGTACCGACGGAGCGCGGTGCTCGGGGCTTTTGCCTCGGTGGCATCGGCGAGCTGACCCCAGGTCGTGGCCGGTTCGGTGATCTTGATTCGAGCCGTCTTCTTCACCAGTGGATCGAGACTGCTCTCCTCGATGAACGCCAGCAGTTGCGCAGTGGTCGGCTCCGCCGCCCGCATCCCGCTTGCATCGTGTACCTCGGTCATTGCGGTGGCAGCGGCGTGTTGCGCAACCTCGTCGTCTGCGGCGGCCGTGCGTGCGTCAACGTCATCGGCGTTGCGAACTACTGCAATGCTCGCCTTCCCGTAATCATCCGCGTCAACGACCCAGTCGGCGTCGGTGACCAGCGCTGCATCGGCGCTGCCGAGGGCAAGCAACTGTGTGAGCTCATTGAATTCGGCGTACGCGGACCCGATTGCCTTGATGAGGACACCGACGCCGTGTGTAAAGGCGAGGACGAGTAGGGGCGGGATGATCGCAATGAGTGAGGCACCAGTCGGCGAGAGTGGTGTGTAACCGAGATCGATGCCGGCTGCGACAGCGCGCGCGGCCCGGGCACATTACTTGCGCTCCTGCGGTACGCGATTGTGCCGTGGCTGCGTCGCCGCACACCCGGGACGATTGCGGTGGAAAAGAACTCGGACCCTTCCTCTACCGGAGGGAGCGGTACATCCCCCGCCCGGAATCGATACCAGCGAGCGAAGGCTGCGGTCCGGAAAGCCGCACACACGAACCTAGTTCGTGAGAGTTTGTGAGGGCGAGACGCCATACTTGCGTCGGTATTCTGCCGCGAAGCGTCCCGGATGGGTGATCCCCCAACGGAATATGATGTCCAGGACCGTTGTTGGTGGCGCTGAAACGATCAGGTCCGTGTGTGCGCATTCTATCCTGACGTCGTGCAGGTAGGCGAAAGGCGTCATCCCGACGTACTCGCGGAATGCCTGTTGCAGTCTCCGCACGCTGACTCCCGCTATCTCGGCCATGTCTCCGGGTGTCCACGCTCGGGCAGGATCATCGTGAATCGCTGTGAGAACCCGCTTTACGACGCGGGGGCGGTCGGTGAACCGACCGGGTTCCTCGTCGGGTACCGCGGCGAGGATGAAACCTGTCGTGATGGCCCCGGACAATTGGTCGAGCATCAAGTTGTTGCGTAACAGGTTGTCGTTGGACTCGATCTGGTCGTAGGTCGAACGCAGGAATTTCAGCCAGCTCTGTGCGGTGTCGCTGCGGAGATCGAGCTGCAGGGGTAGTCGTCGTCCGGGCCGGTCCAGAATGCGGTCCATTTCGCGTCGCAAATAGTCTTCGTCGATCTTGAATCCGATCAGGCGGCATTCCGCGTTCCAGTGTGGGATGACCGTGCGGACGTTCGGTGGGCATGCGGTGGCCTGCCCTACTGCGGAGACGACTTCGGTGCGTTCGATCACCGACTTCATTTCTCCGCTGACCGGGATGTTGATGCCGTAGGCGCCGGGGTGTTCCGACACCACGGTGACCTCACCGCCGAGTGCCATGTGCGTGATGCGACATGATCCGAGATCGACGCTTCCCAGTGACGCATGGGGTTTGGCTCCGGCAGCCAGTGGTCTCATCACGTGCGGGAAGTACGCATCGGCGACCGCTTCGTGGACGTGGTGCCAGTCCTCGAAGGGTGGGGTATCGCCTGTGTTCTCCACGAGAGTCGTACCAACCTCTCCAGCGCGGCCCAGGTTGATGCCGCGTACTACAACGTCGCTTCTAGTGAGTTATATCACCAGGAAAGCCTGACCGGGTCCGCGATTTCCTCGTTGCGTTGAGTGGATAGCCCCTTCGCTGAGTGGATCGCCAGCCCTGTGACCCCAGTCATACCTTGGGTTCGTACCCCGAAGTCAAGTCGACTCGGCCAAGCGAACGAAAGCAGGTGGCCACGCATGGACGCACGCACACTACGTGACATTTTCGGGCAGTTCGCCAGCGGCGTCACCGTCATTACCTGCAGAAATGCCGACGGTGAGCCCCACGGCGCGACGGTCACCGCATTTACCTCGGTATCGCTCGAACCCGCGCTGTGCCAGGTGACGCTCACCCGCAAGTCGAAGGCGTGCGGGTTCCTCAGTGACGCACCGTTCGCGGTGAACATCCTCGGCGCCGATCAGGTGGACACCGCGATGCACTTCGCCGGACGTCCGCAAGTACCCGGCCCGGTGTGGGCTGACGGGCCGACCGCTCCCTTGCTCTGCGGGGCTGCCACCACACTGTCCTGCACACCGTGGGCCCAGTACGACGGCGGTGACCACATCATCTTCATCGGCGAGATCGTCGACGTGACCACCAGCAACGACGACCCACTGTTGTTCTACCGCAGCAAATTCCACAACCTCGGCAGCTCCTCCGCCGGCTCCGCGTGGAACGGGTCGATGGACGACCCACACAGCGGCTGGTTCGACGCGACCACCTCCTTCACGCCACTTCACCTCATGGCGGGGCAACCGGCGTAGTCCGCACAACCCTCCACCACTGCCTCACAGCTCGGACATATCGAAGGGAACACCATGACCACCACTGCCCCTGTCACCGACGTGGCCTCCACCGACCCGACTCAGGTCAATCCAGCGGCGGACGCACCCGTCAACCAACCCCAGACCTATGCCACGCGGCCGATGACCGGCGACGAGTACATCGAGTCGATCACGGACGACCGGGAGATCTGGTTGCACGGCGAGCGGGTCAAGGATCACACCAACCACCCGGCATTTCGCAACTCGGTTCGGATGATCGCCCGGTTGTACGACAACCTGCACACCGGTGAGCACGTCGACACCCTCACCTGTCCGACCGACACCGGCAACGGCGGCGTGACGATGCCCTTCTTCCGTACCGCCAAAACTACCGAAGACGTTCTCGCCGATCGCGACGCGATCGCCACCTGGGCACGGATGACCTACGGCTGGATGGGCCGCTCCCCCGACTACAAGGCCTCGTTCCTCGGGACGCTGCACGCGAACAAGGAGCTGTACTCGCCGTTCCAGGCCAACGCCGAGCGCTGGTACCGCGAGTCCCAGGAGAAGGTCCTGTACTGGAACCACGCCATCGTCAACCCCCCGGTCGACCGGCAACTCCCGCCGGATGAGGTCGGCGATGTGTTCATGAAGGTGGAGAAGGAAACCGACTCCGGCCTGATCGTGTCGGGCGCCAAGGTCGTCGCCACCGGGTCGGCGATCACCAACTACAACTTCATCGCCCACTACGGCCTCCCGATCAAGAAGAAGGAATTCTCGCTGATCTGCACGGTGCCCATGGGGGCACCCGGGGTGAAGTTGATCTCGCGGGCCTCCTACGCGCAGAACGCAGCGATCACCGGAACACCGTTCGACTACCCGCTGTCGAGCCGGTTCGACGAAAACGACGCCATCCTCGTCTTCGACAAGGTGCTGGTGCCCTGGGAGAACGTCTTCATGTACGGGGCCGTCGACAAAATCAACACCTTCTTCCCGCAGTCCGGCTTCCTCCCGCGCGCCATGCTCCAGGGGTGCACCCGGCTCGCGGTCAAGCTCGACTTCATCGCCGGCCTGCTGATGAAGGCCCTCGACTGCACCGGCGCCGGCGGCTTCCGCGGCGTACAGACTCGCGTCGGCGAAGTCATCGGCTGGCGGAACCTGTTCTGGTCACTGACCGAATCGATGGCGCGCGACCCGGAACAGTGGATCGGCGACACCGTGATCCCCAAGCTCGAATACGGCCTGACCTACCGGATGTTCATGATGCAGGGCTACCCCCGGATCAAGGAGATCATCGAACAGGACGTCGCCTCCGGCCTGATCTACCTCCCGTCCTCGGCGGCCGACTTCAAGTCTCCGGAAATCCGGCCGTACCTCGACAAGTACGTACGCGGCTCGGACGGAATCCCGGCAGTAGACCGTGTAAAGGTCATGAAGGCACTGTGGGATTCGATCGGCAGCGAGTTCGGCGGGCGCCACGAACTGTACGAACGCAACTACTCCGGTAACCACGAGAACGTGAAGGCGGAGTTGCTGTTCGGTGCGCAGGCCACCGGCGTCGTGTCCGGCATGAAAGGCCTGGCAGAGCAGTTCATGAGCGAGTACGACCTCGACGGCTGGACTGTCCCGGACCTCATCGGCAATGACGACGTGTCCTACTTCGGCCGCAAATAACCCCGGATAACACCAGCGGCACGGGCGACGATCGACGCCCTATTACCGATCGTCGCCCGACCACGGGTCTTCTCCACCGGGCACGGGCTGTGTCCAGTGGCGAGAAGGCCCGCCACCCTCCTACACCGCATCGGGCTCGCCCGCCGTGCCCTACCAACCGAAACGCTGAACGAGGTGCTCACATGACCGACGAGGATCTGTCGCAGGCCGCGAAGTCGCTGATTGCGGCCTACGGTGACCGCAGTCCCATCCCACCGCTGACGGAGACGTATCCTGGGTTTACCGTCTCAGCGGCCTATGACATCCAGCTTCGGCAGGTTGCGCAGTGGACAGCCGAGGGACGGGTGATCCGCGGCCACAAGGTCGGTCTGACCTCGACGGTGATGCAACGCCAGCTCGGTGTCGATCAACCCGACTACGGTCACTTGTTCGCGGATATGTTCCACCTCGAGACGCTTCCGATCGACACCAGCGCCTTCATCAGTCCGAAGGTCGAACCCGAGATCGCGTTTGTTCTCAAGCGGCCTCTGACCGGACCCGGGGTGAGCGTCGCCGACGCGATCAGTGCCATCGACTACGTCCTCCCGGCGCTGGAGATCATCGATTCGCGCATCGCGGACTGGAAGATCACCCTCGCCGACACGATCGCCGACAACGCCTCGTCCGCGGGTGTCGTCCTCGGATCCACTCCCGCGTACCTCGACCGATGTGACCTGCGGCTGACCGGATGCGTCGTGCACCAGGGCGGCGAGGTCGTCGGAACCGGCGCCGGCGGCGCCGTTCTCGGGTCACCGATCAACGCACTGGTGTGGCTCGCGAACACGGTGGGACCACTCGGTATCACCCTCGATGCGGGATCGGTGATCATGCCCGGATCCCTCACCGCCGCGGTAGCGGTCACCCCGGGCCAGTCGGTCACTGCCACCTTCGACGGAATCGGCTCCGTCACAGCATTATTCGCCCCCCAGGAGACAGCATGACCATCGCAGCCATCGTCGGCCCAGGAAACATCGGTACCGACCTGCTCGTCAAACTACAGCGCACCACCGGAATCGACGTGCGATACATGATCGGGGTCGACCCTGCCTCGGACGGCCTGGCCCGCGCCCGAAGCCTCGGTGTCGAGGCCAGTGCCGGCGGTATCGACTGGTTACTCGACCAACCCGACCGCCCGGACCTGGTCTTCGAGGCCACCTCCGCCGCCGCGCACCTGGCCAATGCTCCCCGGTACGCCGAGGCCGGCATCACCGCGATCGACCTCACTCCCGCAGCCGTCGGCCCGTTCCTGTGTCCGGCGGTCAACCTCGGCGCGAACCTCGAGGCGACGAACCTCAACATGATCACTTGCGGCGGCCAGGCCACCATCCCCATCGTGCACGCCGTTTCACGAATCACCGACGTGCCCTACGCCGAGATCGTCGCGTCGATCTCGTCGAGATCCGCCGGGCCGGGCACCCGCGCGAACATCGACGAATTCACCGAAACCACCTCGCACGCCATCGAGACCGTCGGCGGCGCGCAGCGCGGCAAGGCGATCATCATCCTCAATCCGGTCGAGCCGCCGATGATCATGCGCGACACCGTGTTCTGCGCCATCTCTCCCGACGCAGACCGGCACGCCATCACCGACTCGATCCACCGGATGGTCGCCGACGTGCAGCAATACGTCCCCGGCTACCAACTCAAGGCCGATCCCCAGTTCGATGATCCGCGCCCCGAGTGGCAGGGCCACGCCCGGGTCGCTGCTTTCCTCGAGGTGCGCGGCAACGGTGACTACCTGCCCGACTGGGCCGGCAACCTCGACATCATGACCGCCGCAGCGGTGCGCGTGGGAGAACTCGTCGCCGCCGCACGCCACACCTCCGAAAAGGTCGCCATCCGATGAATGCACCCGTCCGCCTCACCGACACCACGTTGCGCGACGGCAGCCACGCCGTCAAACATCAGTTCACCACCGCGCAGGTCCGTGATGTCGTTGCCGGGCTCGATGCGGCCGGCATCGAGATCATCGAGGTTACCCACGGTGACGGCCTGTCCGGATCGACCTTCAACTACGGCTTCAGCGGAACCGACGAACTCTCCCTGATCCGGACCGCCGCCGAGACGGCGGTCCGGGCGCGCATCGCAGTCCTGCTGCTGCCCGGACTCGGGACCGTCGCCGACCTGCGCGCCGCCCGCGACGTGGGCGCTTCGGTCGCCCGCATCGCCACGCACTGCACCGAAGCCGACGTATCCATTCAGCATTTCGGTGCGGCCCGCGATCTCGGCATGGAGACCGTCGGCTTCCTCATGCTCTCGCACCGCACCACACCGGAGGACCTTGCCCAGCAGGGGCGCATCATGGCCGACGCGGGATGCCAGTGCGTCTACGTCGTCGATTCGGCCGGCGCACTACTGCCGGACGGTATCGCCGATCGTGTGGCGGCGCTGGTGACCGAACTCGGGGACGACGCCCAGGTCGGGGTGCACGCCCACCAGAATCTGTCACTGGGAATCGCCAACTCGATCGCCGGGTACCACGCCGGTGCCCGGCAGATCGACGGAACACTGTGCGCGCTCGGTGCCGGTGCCGGAAACTCGCCGACGGAAATACTGGTGACCGCCTTCGAGCGGCTCGGTGTGCCGACCGGCGTCGACACCGACGCGATCCTCGCGGTCGCCGAGGACGTCGCGAGACCGTTCATACCCAGACTCCCAGTGGCCGACCGTAATTCGATCATCCAAGGCAAATACGGGGTATACAACTCGTTCCTGTTCCACGCCGAAGCCGCGGCCAGCCGATACGGGGTTCCCGCACACGAAATCCTCGCCCGGGTCGGCGAGGCCGGATACGTCGGCGGCCAGGAGGACATGATCATCGACGTGGCGCTGACGATCGCGGCAGAACGCAGCCGTGCTGTCCCCGCCGCCATCGGGTGATTCCCATCGACCGCCCCTGACGCCGGACGGCGCGGCGCGACAACTACCAGCACGGAACTAGTTCAGGAGGGCCAGTGGAGAATCCGCAGGGTGGCGACAGCGGGGCCATGGGCCTCGACGCCGACCATGTCGTCACTGTCCTTCCGAACCAGATCCGCATCGGCGTTCGAGCACATGAAACGATCGTCGACGCCCTGCGCCGTCAGGGTTACCGCACTCGATACAAGTGCCGGCGCGGTGGATGCGGAGCCTGCCGGGCGACGTTGGTCGAAGGGCAGATCACCTACGTCGCCCAGGTCAGTGCGCCCGTCGTCGACGGCGCCGACAACGACACCGCACCCGATACACAGAAGTTTTTGCCGTGCAGAGCAACTCCGAAGTCGGACGTGATATTCGAACTCGGGCCGCGGGACCGCCTCGAGAACGTCCTGGCCGGGCTCGTCGGGACCCGGCGGCGCGAGAACACGATCACCAGTTCGACGAAACACTAGGAAAGGTACCCATCATGTCCGTAATGCGACTGGGCTACGTCCACATCAATGTGACCGATCTAGCCGAATCCAAGAAGCACTACATCGAGACCCTCGGCATGGACGCCGTCCACGAAGAGGACGGCACCGTCTACCTCAAGTCCTGGGACGAGGCCGATCACCACTCGGTCGTCCTGACCGAGGGCGGTGTCGGATTGGTCAAACTGGGCTACAAGGTCTCCGACGAGGCGTCGCTCGCCGACATCGAGCAACGCGTCCGCGCGTTCGGCGCCTCCTATGAGCGAATGAGCAAAGGCGATAACCAATCCGTCGGCGACGGCTTGCGGATCACGCTGCCGTCCGAGCACACCTTGGAGCTCTACAGCGACATCGAATACGTGGGCACCGCCACTGGATTGTGGAACCCGGACCCGTGGCCGCGCGACGGAATCCGCGGCATCGGGGTACCCCGCCTCGATCACACCCTGATCACCACCGAAGACCCGGTTCTCCTCGAGCGTTTCTTCTCCGAGGTGCTCGACTTCCGGCCGGCGGAACGACTGGTAGGAGGTGAGGACAACACCGAACTCGTGGCGTCCTGGATGTTCTGCGGCGACCAACCCCACGACATCGCCTTCGTGCAAGGCGAGAACGGCAAACTGCACCACTTCGCCTACCACATCGCCGACTGGTCAGCCCTCCTCCACGCCGGAGACATCTTCTCGATGCACGACGTACCGATCGACTTCGGACCCGCCCGGCACGGCATCACGCGCGGCGAAACGATCTACTTCTTCGACCCCGCGGGCAACCGCAATGAGGTTTTCTCCGGGGGATACCGAACCGGCAAGGATTTCCGCACCATCACCTGGACCATGGATCAGGCCGCCCGCGGCATCAACTTCACCCACCGCGAACTCGACCAGGACTTCCTCACCGTCGTCACCTGACCCGTTCCCGGCGACGCCCTCGACCCCCTGGCATCGAGCCCGCCCCTACTCCCTCCACCCCACCATTCTCCTCGAGGAGCCACCATGACGACCTCAGTCGAACACAGTCCAGAAATCGCCAAGACCATCGTGGTCAACGGAATAGCGACGAACTACCACGACCACGGCGAGGGCGAACCGGTCGTTCTGATCCACGGATCAGGACCCGGTGTCACGGCGTGGGCGAACTGGCGGACAACGATCCCGGTGCTCGCCGAGAACTTCCGGGTCATCGCCCCCGACATCCTCGGATTCGGGTATACCGAACGCCCTGACGGAGTCGAATACAACTCCGCCACGTGGACCGACCACCTCATCGGTTTCCTCGACGCCCTCGGACTCGACAGAGTTTCCATCGTCGGCAACAGCTTCGGCGGCTCACTCGCCCTGCGCATCGCGACCGAGCACCCCGAACGTGTCGACCGCCTCGTGCTGATGGGAAGTGTCGGGGTGCCCTTCGAGATCACCGACGGACTCGACGCCGTCTGGGGCTTCGAACCCTCGCTACCGGCCATGCGCAAGTTGCTCGATGTCTTCGCCTACGACCGCTCACTGGTCAACGACGAACTCGCCGAACTCCGACTCGCTGCCGCAACCCGCCCCGGTGTGCAGGAAGCATTCAGCGCGATGTTCCCCGCCCCCCGGCAGCAGGGCGTCGACGAGATGGCCGTCGACGAAGACTTGATCGCAGGCTTGGAGAACGAAACCCTCATCGTGCACGGACGCGACGACCAGGTCATTCCCCTCTCGAACTCGCTTCGTCTGCTCGAACTCATCACGAACTCGCAGCTGCACGTATTCGGGCGCTGCGGTCACTGGGTGCAAATCGAACATTCGGCCCGGTTCAGCAAACTCGTAGCCGAGTTCCTCTCCGAATAGGGGGCGGGCGGAACACCACCCAGAGGTGTGCTCACTCGTCGAGTGAGCACACCGTCAGCGCGCAATGCATTGCAGACAACATCTGCGATCAGGAGGGCGTGAGTGGAACAAGCCGACAGACTTGAAAATCCACCAAATTCGCTGGTTCGGACGGTACCGGCGGTCCACCGTCCCGGTGGAGTTCATCCGTCACCGTCGCGTCAGCGAATCGATCGGCCGCATGCGAGGGGACACGGCGAGCAGTGACGACGTCGCGCTCCCGCGCAAGAAGAACCGATAGTGGACCACATGACAGACCGGACGGCGACCCTGACCACTGCTGGTTCAGCGGCCTGGCCTGGCGGGTGCATGCCCGTTGCCGTCCTACCGTTGAACATCTGTTCTTTCCGCCAGACGGAGAATCTACCGGTGCCCGAGTACGGCGAGTAGCCGCCGCGAAACGAATTTGCGCCAACTGCCAGGTCCTGGGCGAATGCCGCCAATACGCCGCACGCCACGGCGAGCTCATCGGGGTGTGGGGAGGGCTCTCGGAGCGCGAGCGAAAGACACTGTTGCGGTGCATGACGTTGTAGACACTGAGCGGAATAGGGGCTGAACGAAGCGGACGGACCTTCCGCGACGGCGCCGACGCGCGGCCATCATGCGTCAGACCGGGCACATTTGCCCCACCGGTGGGGATCTATACGCAGGAGAACTCCCCGGTGATCGGCAGTGTCGTCACCGGGATCGGACTCTGACCCGTGACGAGTACGAGTATCACCCGAAGCGGCACCGGCGCCGGGTAATAGCCCGACAGTCGCTCCCCGTTGCGCAGGATCAGCTCTGGCAATGGTCCACTTACAACCAGCGCGGTGGCTCTTTCAGATACCCCTCGATTCCTACGCCGACGTTGCCGCGTCCGGCGGCCCACCGCACGACCGCGGCGAGGGGCCCGGACACCTTGTCGGTGGGCGGTGAATCCGGCTGCACCGCAACCGGTTCACGCCCGTCGACCGCCAGCATCAGGCCGGTGCCGAGGTCCCTGCGCCGCCACATCCCGACGATGTCGGTGAGCAGCGACTCGAGGACCACGTCGGGGAAGTCGCCGAATCGGCCGCCGTTGCCGAGGTCGACGGCG